>JAZGDL010000053.1:0-10168 GCA_036477795.1 Phycisphaerae bacterium | reverse complement strand
TTTTGGCGAACTGATCCTTGCGACTGCGAAGATCAGGATCGCCCTTAGCCTTGGCGTCCTTGATGGTCTCACCCTCACGGAAACGGAGGTTCTCAAGGACACAGCACTGGCCCTCTCGGAGCGCTTTGACCTTTTCTTGAACCTCGGGCCCGACGCAATCTGGAACGAACATGACCGGTTGACCGAGCAAATGTGTAAGTCGCCCGGCTATAGGTTCCAACGTTAACCGCTGGTCTTTTTGGGGATCGCCTTTGGGCCGGCCGAGATGGCTGATCAGGATAAGGCGGCCGCCGTCACGAAGGAGCTTTTGAACGGTCGGAAGGGCTGCTTGGATGCGGCGGTCGTCGGCGATGCGACCCTGGTCGTCCAGCGGCACGTTCAGGTCCAGACGAACCAGGACGCGTCGGCCCTTAACGTGGATGTCGTCGATTGATAGCTTAGGCATCGCTACACGAACACAATGCTCACCAGGATGAAGATCGGGCACAGAATCACCACGCTCCACAGCATGTAGCCGAAGAAGCTCGGCATCTTGATGCCGGACTGTTCGGCGATGCTCTTGACCATGAAGTTGGGACCGTTGCCGATGTAGGTCATAGCCCCCATGAACACCGCGCCCAGGCTGACCGCCTTGAGCAGCGAAACGGCGATCTCCCCACGACCCGCCGCCAACTCCAGGGTGGCTCCTGCCGTCGGCATCACCTTAGCCGTCTCGAAGAATACCACGTAGGTGGGGGCGTTGTCCAAGAAGGCCGACAAGCCGCCGGTGGCCCAGAAGAAGTGCCACGGCTGAGACAGACCAAGCGAAGCTCCGCGTTCGTGCAGAATCGCTATGGGCACCTGCATGCAGATGAAGATGCCGATGAACAGCGCCGCCACCTCCAGAATCGCGTGGTAGTCGAACTTGTTGGCCTGGCGGATGCCCACCGGCGTAGTCCGCAGGGAAAGGGCCACCACACCGAGCATCAACAGCTCACGCATGAGCGGGAACGGCGTAAACAGCCCGAGGAACGACTTGTTGGGGTCGATAAGGGCCACGCAGAACACTACGCCCAGCAGATACACGAAGTTGATCTTCCCGGTCAGCGACAGCGGGGCCCGCTGCGTTTCATCGAGTTGAATGTCCTTGGCCGCTTCCCTGCGGTACATGAACGTGTCAAACACGAAGTAGACCAGCAGCAGCACGCTGGTGGTGACAATCCATGGCACGAACAGACCCAACGTCCACAGAAACGGAACACCGCGCAGATAGCCCAAGAACAGCGGCGGATCGCCGATGGGCAGCAGGGTGCCGCCGATGTTGCTCACCAGAAAGATGAAGAAGATCACGGTGTGGGTCACGTGCTTGCGTTCGCTGTTGGTCTGCAACAGCGGCCGGATCAACAGCATACTGGCGCCGGTCGTTCCGATAAAACTGGCCAGCCCGGCCCCCACGGCGATGAAGGCCGTGTTCGTGGATGGATGGGCCGCCAGGTCGCCCCGGAGGCTGATGCCTCCGCTGATCACGTACAACGAAAACAGCAGCACGATAAACGGAATGTACTCCGCCATTACGGCATGCTGGAGGACCGTGGTAACCGCCGACAAACCGTCGGCAAGCGCATAGTAGGATAGGGTCAGCGCTCCCAGACCAAGCGAAACCATCAGCCGGCTCTGATTGCTCTCCCACCAGTGGGCCGTTGCCGGCAGCAGCGGGAAGATTGCGATGGACAAGAGGATGGCCACAAACGGCATGCAGGCCCACAACGGCGGAACATGATGATGCTCTTGAGCGTGCCCGTGCTGCGCGAAGTACGTGGTATAGACCAGAAGTGCGAATACAACGACACCGCCGACAATGGCCAACCGGCCCATGCCGTTCAACCGTGTGGGCTCATGCTGGTGGGAGCGTGGAATCGCGGGCATGCTCATTTGAGAACTCATGGTCTGCTTATCGACCAGATCAGTTCGTCGCTACGCAAATTTGCTCGGTATGGATTGACCCACCGCGCGCGGTCATCCCATATCACGCTCGACGCAGCCGGTCAATAGCGGACGCAGGTTTGACGTTTATGGGGTTTTGATTCCGGCCGCGGGTGCGAGCCCCCGACCGGTGTACATGCTTTCGTAAAGCGAGGAGAACTCCGCGGGCGTCACCTGCTCTATCGACGTGTCCAGGGCCTAGATGTCGCGAAGGTCCTCGCCGCCGAACGCGACAATGCCGAGCGTGTCGTGCTGGTCGAGCCGGATGGGCCCCACGATCTCGCCGGCGGGAAGTCGTCGGCCGGCTTCATCGAAGGCAATGATGATTTCAGGCAGGAAGGGACTTTGCCGGCCATAGCGCACCACTACGCCGTGTTGTCCGGAGTTGAGTTCGACCTTGGCTCCGATGGGGAACGGCTGCATTAGGGTGTAGAAGATCTTCAATAATATCGGATCGTAAAACTGTGAAAACGGTCCCAAGGTCATCTCCCACAACGCCCGCACCGGTGAGCAGGCCTCGCGAAAGGCATGGTTTGTTGTGGCGGCGGCGTAGGCGTCGGCGATGCGAAGGATGCGGGCGAAGACATGAATCTCTTCGCCCACAAGACCGTAAGGGTAACCCGAACCGTCGAAGTTCTCATGATGCGTTTCGATGGCCAGCCTGGTGATCTCCGGCGTGTCGTCGGGTAGGGCGGCGGCGCTCTCCACCGGATGGTTGCGCAGTTGCTCGCACTGCTCCATGGTGAGCGGCTCTGTCTGCACATAGAGGTATCGCATAGGCCACATGCCGATATCCATGAACAGTGCAGCAAGGGCCAGCGGCGTCAGGTCCAGTTCTATGGCCTGCTGGCTGCCGTAACGTGCCGCATGTTTCTTGTTCGCCTCGGCGACGCGGACGCGCACGGCATCGCCCAGGACCAGGCTCAGGTAGAAGACATGGGCTGCGTGGGATACCAGGTACTCCTCGTCTTTCACCGGCTCTACCAGCTCCCCGGCGATGACCGGGTGTTGCCCCAGAAAGGTCATGGCCCCGGCCACGGCCTCTTGAATGCCGCGGCAATCGATCTTGTTGGTGATAGCGCGGGACGCGTAGCGCTGCTCAACGTCTGTCATCAGTCGGATCAGCGTCCTATGTGTGGAGTGGGCGACGGCACGATCGCGGGTGTCATCGTGAAAGGAGATCAACTCGTCAAACACCGGATCTACAACGTATACCGTAGCCCGCGGGGCCCGCTGACTGATGAAATCGATGTCGGCGGCATTGAGCACTTTGCCGGCGGAAAGCAGGAGTTGGGAACCCGCATAGACCGGCTGCTGAAGCTTCATGCCAACTGCCAGTTCCTCCGGGTTGGTGAGCACGGGCACTTTTTTCGAACTCCTCAGTAGCGGCGCGGGGGGATCGCGAACGGTGGCATTCAGCGGAGCCACTGCAAAGGTATCGGTCGGTGACAGGGCCCGATTGACTAGCAAGAGCGCCCTTTGATGACCGGCGCCAATCGCCCGATAAGTGGCGAGGTCAGTCGCGCAGCAAGGAGAGGACCTCGCTGCGGGTTCGCGGGTCACTGCGGCATTTGCCGCGAATGGCGGAGGTGAGCATCACGCTTCCCGACTTTCCGACGCCGCGACAGGTCATGCAGGTATGAACGGCCTGCAAGACCACAGCCACGCCCTTGGGCTGGAGCCGGTCCATGAGCAGGTCGGCAACTTGCGTCGTGAGCCGTTCCTGAAGCTGCGGCCGATGGGCATAGGCGTCGATGACCCGGGCCAGTTTGGAGATGCCCACGACCTTGCCGTCCGGCAGGTAGGCCACCGCCGCCTTGCCTTCAAAGGGCATGAGGTGGTGCTCGCAAATCGAATTGAAGGGAATGTCGCGGAGCACGACGAGCTCATCATAGGTTTCCGTGAAACGGGCCTCGAGGAACTCGCCCGGATCGGTGTTGAGCCCACTGAAAAGCTCCTGATACATGCGGGCCACACGCCCCGGCGTCCCGGCTATGCCGTCGCGCTCCGGGTTCTCGCCCACGGCGATCAGGATTTCACGTACGGCCGCTTCGATGCGCTTCAGATCCATGTATGAATTCTAATGCACCGGTACAAAGCTGGCAAAGTGCCGCAGCGCGGCGGGCAGCTTCGTTGACGTCCGGGCCCACGGCGAGCAAAATCTCAAGCGCGATTCACGTTGCGGACCAGGACCCCGATCATGCCCGCCAAAACACCCTTGTGGCGACCGAGCAAGAACAGAGCCGAACGGTCGCAGATGCACGAGTTCATGACGCAGATGGCCCGGCGGTACGGCATCGAGCCTGACTGGGAGTCTCTTCGACGCTGGTCGGTGGATAAGCGGGAATTGTTCTGGTCTGAGATGCTGGCGTTTGCGGGCATTGAACCGCATGCACCAGCCCAGTCGGTGTACCAGGGGCAAGGGATGCTGGGCGGACGATGGTTCACCGGCATGCGGCTCAACTACGCCAAGCACATGCTTCGTTTCCAGGATGACCGCATCGCGATTCATTTCGAAGGCGAGACGGGCTCGTCGCACGATGTCAGCTTTGGCGAGTTGGGCGAGCAGGTCGCCCGATTCGCCGCCGGTTTGCGACGTGCGGGCGTCGGTAGTGGAGACCGCGTGGCCGGCTTCATGCCCAACATACCGGAAACGGTGATGGCCATGCTGGCGACCGCCAGCCTTGGAGCGGTGTGGTCGAGCTGTTCGCCAGATTTCGGCATCAGCGGCGTGTTGGATCGGTTCGGACAGATCGAACCGGTCGTGCTGGTGGCTGCCGACGGTTATTCATACAACGGCAGGTCCTTCGATTCGCTGCGACGCGTCAAGGAGATCGTGGCACGGTTGCCGAGCGTCAAACTCGTGGTCATCGTCCCGTTCATCGACGGCCAACCGGACATCTCGGCGGTGCCGCGGGCTGTCTCGTGGAAGGACTTTCTAGGCCACGGCGGCGTTGGCACGACACTGACGTTCGAGCCGGTGCCGTTCGACCACCCGCTGTTCATCATGTACTCGTCGGGCACGACGGGCATGCCCAAGTGCATCGTTCACGGCCACGGCGGAACGTTGCTTCAGCACATGAAGGAGCTGATGCTGCACTGCGACCTTCGCCGGGATGACACCATCTGCTACTTCACTACCTGCGGATGGATGATGTGGAACTGGCTGGTGAGTTCGCTGGGCGTCGGAGCGACCGTGGTGCTGTATGAAGGCAGCCCGGTGCATCCCGTAATCACGCGATTGTGGGAGATGCTGGAGCGGGAGAAGATCACCGTGTTCGGCACCAGCCCGAAGTACATCGCCGCGTGCCAAAAAGGGAACCTTGAACCGGCGAAACGATTTGACCTCTCGGCCCTGCGCTGTGTGCTCAGCACCGGGTCGCCACTGTCGGTCGAGCAGTTCGAGTGGATCTACAACCATGTGAAAGGCGATCTGCAACTGTCCAGCATTTCCGGCGGGACGGACATCATCTCGTGCTTCATGCTGGGCAACCCGATGATAGCGGTGTACGCCGGTGAGATCCAATGCCGCGGTCTGGGCATGGACGTGCACGCCTTCGACGAGGAGGGGCGTTCGGTCGTGGGCGAACAAGGCGAACTGGTGTGCACCGCGCCGTTTCCATCGCAGCCCATCCACTTTTGGAACGACCCCGACAACGCCAAGTACAAGAGTGCCTATTTCGAGCATTATGAGGATGCCTGGCGGCACGGCGATCTGATCGAAATCACCGACACCGGCGGAGTAATTG
The DNA here is from genome assembly GCA_036477795.1 of Phycisphaerae bacterium. GTDB lineage: Bacteria > Planctomycetota > Phycisphaerae > UBA1845 > UBA1845 > JAZGDL01. The sequence continues at coordinate 4,457 of JAZGDL010000053.1, read as the reverse complement.
TCTACGGCCGAAGCGACGCTACGCTCAACCCCGGCGGCGTGCGGATCGGCACGGCGGAGATCTACCGCATGGTCGAAGCCATGGCGGAGGTGACCGACAGCATCGCGGTGGCCAAGCGGGTGGCGGGCGACGTGGAGGTGTGCCTGTTCGTCGTGCTTTGTGAAGGCCTGGAACTCGATCAGGCACTTGCCGACAGGATCAAGCAAAGAATCGCCGAAGGCGCCACCAAGCGGCACGTGCCCAAACACATCCGCCAGGTGTCAGCAATCCCCCACACCATTAGCGGCAAGAAGGTGGAACTGGCCGTCACCCGGATGATCCACGGAGAGGAGGTCAAGAACCGCGACGCCCTGGCAAATCCTGAAGCGCTGGATCAATTCCGGGGCATCGTCTAGCGGTCACATGCGGACGGGCCGCAAAGTACGCTGGTCAGGGACGAAGGGGGAGGAAGGGACGGAGGGACGAAGGGACGGAGGGACGGGTGCGAGAAGGGATTCTCGCACCAGCGATGGCACCAGCGATTGCACCAGCGGTCTTCACTCTTCACTTATCGCGACAGTGGCACCGGCGATGCCGCGGCGTGAGGGGGCCCGGACGAATTCCAGGATGCGCCGCCCGGCGTCAGTCCGAATCTCTTGGGCCAGCACCTCCACCGCCTCGCGGAAGGTCTTGCCGGACCGGTAGAGTATGCGGAAGGCACGTTTCACGTCGTCGCGCTGTTGGCGGTTGAAGCCCGCCCGCCGGATACCCACCGTGTTGACACCAGCACATTTGCCGGTTTGTTCGACCAGAAAATAGGGCGGAATGTCCATCACAATCTTGGCAAGGCCGGAGATCATAGCCAACTCGCCGATGCGCACGAACTGATGAACGCCGGCCCCGCCACTCACAAATGCGCCTTTTCCAATGTGCACGTGCCCAGCCAACAGGGCGCAATTCGTGATCTTGACCTCGTCTTCAATATGGCAATTGTGCCCGACGTGGCCGGCGGCCATGATGAAACAACGCTTCCCCACGATCGTGGAGGAGCCGGGATCGGTCCCGCGATGCACCTGGGCGGCTTCACGGATGACGGTGTCTTCGCCGATCCGGCAATACGTTTCGGCGCCGGTGAAAGTGAGGTCCTGCGGCAGATGCCCCACGACGGCGCCGGGGTGAATCTGACACCGTGCACCGATTTGCGTGTTCCCGTTGATGAATGCGTGCGGATATATCCGTACATCGGGGCCTATGTGCACCGGGCCATCGATGATCGCGTACGGTCCGACGTCGGCCGACGGGTCGATCTCGGCGCGTCGGTCAACGATAGCCGTGGGGTGGATGGACATTAGTTGTAGCGTATCATCCCGATCCGCTGTTGCAACGGTAGCTCCTGCCACGTACGATTGCCCGGTGGGTAAATCTGAACACTAAATTAGGTCGATCAACTGAATGTCCTGTAAATTCAAATACTCGTGGCGCCGCTGGTGCGCTGTAGTTTCTGTCGGTGCGGCTGGGGCTCTCTTCGGATGCGGCCTGCTCGGTTTGACTCAACCGGACTCCTCAAGTAGCCCTGCATTACTGTTCGGCAGTACCTGCAATCGCCCGCCCAATGGTTGTGGACCGGCCGGGATCCTGGGGCCCCTGGTACCGGAATGTCCCGTCGCACCCGCGTGTTTCAACGAAGCCTGCGACCAGCATGACGTGTGCTACCGCCGCTGCGGAATCGAAAAATCCACCTGCGACAATCTTTTCTTCCTGGAGATGCAGGCTGCTTGTGCTGAGACTTTCGAAGCAGACCATCCCATGTTCGATCGGTGCAGTTCGGTGGCATTCATCTATGCGGAGATTGTGGACCGGTTGGGGGATGGGGTTTTCCAATTCACCCAGGCCTTGGGGTGCGTTTGCGACGGATTGGGAGGCACCCGAGCTACGCCCCAGCCCAAGGCGATCGACGTCCTTGCCCTGGGCCCGCCGTTTGTAGATCACGACGACGACCTGCTGCCGGACGACTGGGAGCACGCCACCGGGCTGGATCCCAACGACCCGGCAGACGCCATGCAGGACTTCGACGGCGACGGCTTGAGCAACCTCCTGGAGTTCATCCGCGACTCCGACCCCTTCGTGCCCTCCGCGCGGTGATGCCCCTACCGGAGAACCACGACAGAGATTACTCACCTTCAGTGTCAGGGCAGATCCGCCGCTCGCGAATCGCTTCAAGTTCCGCCGCGGCCTGGAGGTCCTTTGGGCGAGCCAATGCCCTCTTGGATCGGATCAGAGCGCCCAAGTCCAGCACGCGGCAGGAAACCGGGCCCAAGTCGAGTGTGATCGATTCATGGACGACGTCAGCGAAATCGCCGACCCCCGCGATTTCGCTGATAATGTCGATCTGGCCAAGATCGGTAGTAAGATAAAGATTCTTGTAGCCCGCCAACTCGGTAGGATTCTCAGCCAACGGCCGATGGTTCTGCGTCATTCGCCAACAGGGGTGCAGGCCACGGAGCGCCGCAAGAATCTTCGCAAGATTCTCCCGGGTCAATGGAGCGCAAACATCAAGATCTTCCGTCACCAGCGTGGAACCGTGGGCCACGCCGGCCACTCCTCCCACAACAACAAATCTCGCGCCCTGTTCATCGAGGCGTTTCAGGAAGTCGAGGGTCGAATCCATAGTAAGCCGTACCAGCCTGCCGCATGGCACGCACCAGTTGGAGTGCTTGTTGGTGTCGGGCCAGTCGCTCCGCCGGGGTCAGCGTCAATCGATGCTCCAGCAGGCTCACGTCGATACCGTAATCCATCGCCGCCTGCCAAGCACGGCCGTTTTGCAGCGGCTGATGATGTGATCCTCCAGCGGACATTTGCGGACCCCCTTGAAACAGCTAATATCATAGGGCACCGCACCACAATTGCCTACCGGTATCCGCGATGTTTGCGGATCGGCGGGGTTAGTGCAGGGGTCATCTGCAAGAACTGCAAAACGCCAGCCTAGCGCACCGTCTCAAGACTCCCGAGTCGTATGCCGTTCCGAGCCGCGACCGTCAGGGAGCGGTCCGCACGGCGGACCCGCGCCCAACCTGCTCTTTCGAGATTGACGCGACACCAGCACCCTGTCTCACAAGTATGGCGAGCCGAAGGTCAGGAGATGGCCCGCTGCACCAGCTCGCGTTCCCGATCGGCCAATTCCAAATTGAGCGCGTGCTTTTGAGCCTCAGGCGTCATCTTGCCGAAGGTAAGCCGCAGAATACGCAAGATCTTGTCCTCCTCCCATTCGTCGATGTAGTTCTGCAGCTTTGTCTCCAGGAACACCAGGCAATCGGCGTCCTCCAGGGCCTGGGCCTCTCGATCCCCAGGCCAATTCTCCTTGGTGATGAATGCTCCGATTCTTCGGATGACGTCCGCCGGGTAGCCGACCTGCCGAAGAATCTCTTCTGCCTCCTTGGCATGGAACTGAGCCAGGGCCTGGCGCCATTCATGGTAGCCTGCGGTGGTCTTGGGGTATCTCTCGCGCGGAATCAACCACCGCCGGAGGGTATGAGCGCGGGCAGCCAGAAGCAGCTCCTCGGAGGGGGCGTCGACCAGCTTGGGCACCCAGTCGTAGACACGTTGGGCAAAGAGCAATTCTCGTGCCTGCGGCTGGCCCTCTACGATCTCGACTCGGGGGTCTTCCCTGTTGGCGGTATCGATCCTGTTGATCGCCTCAGCAAATCGTTTGTCACCTTCCATTTGATGATCTCCTGCCCCGCATTAAAACAGACCTGAGCCCGGAAGCCAGCCAAGACAGCGACGCCGCTGCCAGGATGTAGGAAAACGGACGCGCGGGAATCGTGTAGCGTGGCAGCCAGGAGAGTAGCGAGAGGACTCCGAGAAAGTAGACCAAGACCAGCGCGGGCACAAAGAGCAGCCTCTGCTCCACTACCGAGGTTCCTCTCCACCAGCGGAGCAGGAGCACGATCGGAGCCGCCAGAGCAAGCACAAAAAGGGGCCAGTGAAGACCGTACATGATCCCGTGAATCGCTCCCAGGAAGGAGTTCTCGTGAAACCCCTTGCGCGCCATCGGGTAGATGTACACATCTCCGTCGTAGGCGTTGTCCCAATGCCAGAGATAGAACAGCCTCGCTCCCAGATTCCATTTCAGATAGGCCACCGGATGATCCCGGAAGCTTCCCTCCGATGGTCGCTTCCAATCGTCGTCCTGGTTCTTCAGTTGGATATGACTCTCCTTCTTGATGAAGAAGTTGGGAGGGCGAATGCTCCGCTTAAGATACGTCCACGGGCTGGCAATGACCACCCGTTTCCTTGGAGCCTTTCTGGGGGCGTAATCAAACTTGCGGTGCGTGGTCAGAGACGACTTCTGGTGTGTTACGGTCCGCAAGACGAACTCCCGGTGGGCCCCCAGGATGGCGACAAAGCCCAGGACGACCATGATGATCTGTCTGGCCCAGATCGATTTGCGAGCGAGGCGCGGGGCGTGAGCGTCCAGC
>JAZGDL010000529.1:0-3768 GCA_036477795.1 Phycisphaerae bacterium | reverse complement strand
ACAAAGTCACTGCGAAACCCACGGATTCGAATCCGTGGGCTTGCAATCGAACTGTGACGGAGCACTAGCTCTCGTCTGGTTTGAAGGTCCATTGGTGGGCGGCGGTCCGGTAGTCGAGCAAGTCATCAGGCTGGAAATAGAGGGCGATCTCGGTCTCGGCGGATTCGGCGGAATCGCTGCCGTGGACCAGGTTGTAGGTCTTGCTGCAGCCGAAGTCGCCGCGGATGGTGCCGGGGTCGGCGTCAAAGCCGAAGGTGGCGCCGATCAGCTTACGCGCGACGTCGATGGCGCCTGTGCCGGCGAGCACCATGACCACGACCGGACCGCTGGTGATGTACTCGATGAGGCCGGGGTAGAACGGCTTGCCCTGGTGGGGAGCGTACTGCCGCTGCGCTAATTCCTGGGAGATCTGCATCAGCTTCATCGCGACGATGGTCAGGCCCTTATCCTCGAATCGTTGGATGATGCGACCGACCAGCATCCGCTGGATGGAATCAGGTTTCAGGATGATTAAGGTTTGCTGCATAGGGTCGATCCTCGTAACGGTCGAATTCGTGGTCCGCACGGCGGACCCTACATATCTTAGATTTTCCCGGACTCCGTCCCACACTCCGGACAGACCCGATTGACTTGGCCACGCAAATCGTATCCGCAATTCATGCAGATCGGTATCCCGTGCTCATTCAAGTATTTGCGAAGGTATACCCGAAACCACTTTTTATGCCAGGCGACCATGAGAAAAGGGACAATGCACAGTTGAATCGCGACGAAGACTACTAACATCACTTTCGCCCCCGTGACGCTCCGTGGCCCTCCTTGAGCCGCAGTCACTGCGAGCGCCCTGAGCGTGACCTGCAGAAGAGTAACCACAATAACGTAGCTGGTGAAGCGTATCCACGTATTCCGATCTCTGAAAAAGGGCATAAGCGAGCGTTTAAGGACGCGTTTGCGTTCTTCTTCGGATTCAATCAGCAGATACTCACGAGGACGAATGTGGCGCTCCAGAAAGTCGCGTTTCCAAATCAAGAGGATGCTGAGAACACAACACACAATCCCCCCGGTGATCCACACTTTCGCTGTGATAGAGATAGCTAACAAGCTCCGTGCCCCATGAGCGTTAAGCCGACATTTGGTCGATCTTACGGGTTGCAACCCGTGGGCTTGATTCGTTTTTCATCGGCGCTTTCGCCGTTTGCGCTTGTCCCTTTTGGAAAGCGATCTCCTGGTGGCGGTGGTGCTTGATTTGAACTTGGGGATCATCCCACCCGACATGCCGGCTTTGGAGAGCTGCGTGCCGAATCTCATGCGCTGCATGAAGTTCATGCCGGCCATCGCTTTCATAGCCCCGCGCATATCTTCGAAGGATTTGACCAAACCGCTAACGTCCTTGGGGTCGGCACCGGCACCGCGGGCGATGCGTCGGCGGCGAGAGGCGTCGACGATCGAAGGGGTCTGGCGCTCTTTTCCGGTCATGGACAGGACCACGGCTTCCATGCGGACCAGCTCGCCGTCGTCGATGTCCATGTCACCGATCTGCTCACTCATGCCGGGGATGTGTTTGAGCAGTTCCTTCATGGAGCCCATCTTTTTCATTTTGCGAAGATGAGTGAGGAAGTCGTCGAGGCTGAACTTGCCGGAGGCCATCTTCTTTGCAAGCTTGGCAGCCTCTTCGGCGTCGAACTGCTCCTGGGCCTTTTCGACCAGGGACAAAACATCGCCCATGCCCAGGATGCGCCCGGCGATGCGGTCGGGGTGGAAGGGCTCGAGGTCTTGGAGCTTTTCGCCGACGCCGATGAACTTGATGGGCTTGCCGGTGACCCGTTTGGCGCTGAGGGCGGCCCCGCCGCGGGTGTCGCTGTCGAACTTGGTGAGAATCAAGCCGTCGAGTTCGAGGCGCTCGTTGAAGGATTTGGCGGTGGCGACGGCGTCCTGGCCGGTCATGGCGTCCAGCACCAGGTAAATCTGGTGCGGATTGGTGGTCGAAGCCACCTTGGCCACCTCTGCCATGAGCTCATCGTCGATGGCCAATCGGCCGGCGGTGTCGAGAATGACGACGTCGCGATCGGTCTTGCGGGCCTGATCAACCCCCCGGCGACACACCTTGACGGGGTTCTGCGTGGAGCGATCGACGTAGACCGGCGCTCCGACCTGCTGGCCGATGACTTCGAGCTGGTCGATGGCAGCCGGTCTCTTGAGGTCGGCGGCGACCAGCAATGGGCGCTTGGCGGCGGACAAGAGCATCTTGGCCAGCTTGCCGCAGGTGGTGGTCTTGCCGGAGCCCTGCAAGCCGGCCATCAGGATGACGGTGGGGCCTGGGGAAACGAAGGGGATTCGCGGATCGACCGGGCCCATAAGCTGGATCAGCTCGTCGTGGACGATCTTGACCAGGAGCTGGTCGGGCTTGAGGGTCTTGATGACCTCGGCGCCGATGGCCTTTTGCTTAACGTTGTCGCAGAATTCGGCGGCCACCTCGACGTTGACGTCGGCTTCGAGCAGGGCGGTGCGGATCGAGCGCATAGCCTCTGCCACGTTTTCCTCGGTAATCCGCCCGCGGCCTCTCAGGCTGGAAAAGACGTTGCTGAATCGTTGCGTCAATTGGTCGAACATAGGTTATTCGTTATCTGGGCGTCACGGTGCCTCGTGTTGTAACGCTGGTAGCGGGCCCTCAACCGTTGTGGAACCAACCCATTGTAGGGTAGTATGCGATGATCGTTGACGCAACTTCGATGCGTGCTATTGGCGTGGGTCCGTGACAGAAACGGCGGTTGGGGTCGCAGGCTGAAGGCCTGCTCGGAAGAGTTACCGTGGGCGGCGTCCCGCAACTGCGGGACTTGCCCACGGCTACTGTCGGTCAGCCTTTCAGGCTGCATCAGGGTACGGCGCTGAAGCCGCCGGAAGTGTCACGGACCCTTCTGCCAGCGCTGTCCGGGTTTCCGCTTGGATAGCGCCGTGTGTTCTGGTAGACTCATGTGCGGATGGTTTGCGGAGTACCGTGATGCGATTTCGGGTGGTTATCGAGCAGGACGAGGAAGTCATCGAGGTCGACGGCTGACGGAAGTGACGATGCGACCTGAGGACGTTCGTGAACACCTGGAGCGGCACCCTTTCGAGCCGTTTCGAATCTTCTTGTCTGATGGCGAGAGCTTCGACGTGTGGCATCCAGACCTCTGTATCGTCGCACGCACAACGGTGTATGTCGGGGTTCCCGACCCCAAGCAGCGCCGTGTGGCGGTGCGCGTGGCTCACTGCGCATTGATCCATATTACGCGGATTGAACCGCTAAATGGCCAACGCCGGCGCCCCACCCGAAAACCCGGGCGGCGGTAGCGAGGAAGGGGCTGTTTCGCGAATAACGGCAACGACTGCGAGGAGATAAACAGTGCAGTCTTTACCAGCGTTCTCAATACTGTTGGGAACGTCAAGCGCGTGCGACATCGTCCCGGCGGGACGACGTGAGAATAACCCAGCGATTCAGGAGGTAGTCTGAATGAAGACGGCCAAGAAGTTCGACTGTGTGAAGGTCAAGGACGAGATTCAGGCCAAATTGGCGGATGAATACGATGGCCTCAGCGACGAGGAAACTCGCAAGCGGATTCAAGAGAAGCCGGCCGCTTCCGACAGCGCCGTCGCCAGGCTACGGCGCTCGCTGCCCAAGCCAGGCGTGGAGAATCGCTAGTTGGAGATCAGCGGGTAAACCAGTGTACACGTCATGATCCGGATCATCGACGATAATCGCGAAGCTCTCGAGGCGTTGTGCAGAAAGTACCG
>JAZGDL010000528.1:0-13791 GCA_036477795.1 Phycisphaerae bacterium | reverse complement strand
GGTGGTCGTTGGCGAAGCTGAGCACCTCGGCGGGGCTGTCCATGTTGGCGGCCCCGGAATGCAGTGCGGCGTGCATGCGGGCCATCACCACGGCGGCGGCGGCACCGTGGCCGCTGACGTCGGCGATGAGGATGCCAGACCGGTGGTTGTCCAGCGGGAAAACGTCGTAGTAATCGCCGCCGGCGCGGTGGGCAGTGGCGTAGTAGGCGGCCAGGTCGATGCCGTTGGCCTTGGGCAGGCTGGCGGGCAGCAGGCATTGCTGAATCCTGGCGATAGTCTTGAACTCGGCATCGAGAGCGTTGAAGGCTTCACGAGCGCGCTCGGCCATCACCAGGTTGTACGTCGCCCGGCCAAAGAGGTTACCGGTGACGATCAGCTCGGGAATCGATTCCAGATCGATGGCCCCGGGCTTTTCCATCGACAAGATGACCATGTTGAGTGACAGGCCGTTCTCATAGAGGGGAAGGGCCAGCAGGCTGCGCATGCCCTGAAGGTAATCGGCGGCGGGCTCATCCGGGTCGATGACCAGATCGGAGATGACCCGGGGCTGGTCTCCGTAAATGAGATCAGCCAGCAATCCGCCTTTGAGCAAGGGCAGGCGATCCTTTTGTTTCCAGGGGTTGATCTCCTCTTGCCAGCGGCTCCAACGGGTGATGCGGTAGTAGGGGGGGTGCAGGTCTCGGCGGCTGAGCGAGATGGATGCGTCCACCGGCCGCGCCCGGCGGGCGTGCTCGCGATAGCGGCGGACCATCTCTTGTGGGTCGGTCTGGGCGCTGACCTCGCGGGCCAGCTCGACCGCGGCGTCAATTCGCTTCTGCAACTGGGTTGGCATCTCTTGGAACACGCAAAGTCCTTGTGCTATCGAACGGCCGCGGTTGAGGATTATGTTCGGACGGCTCCGGCGCGGCGCTACTAAGGGACTCTAGCAGTACCGAGCCGCGCCCGTCAGGAAGCGGGAAAACGGCCGCGCACCGCACGCTCCCTTACGGTCGCGGGTCGGATTATACGCGGTTTTGTTAGAGTCCATAATGACAGTATAGCGCAAAGTCACCCCCGGTATATAAGATCCTGCAAATAGAGCCCTACGGATTGAACAACAGAAGTTGAGCGCCCGGTTGGGCGGTGATCGATGTGCGAGCCACCCGGGCAGCGGTCGATGGCCTAGCCCGTTTGGGAATCAGAGCTGACGCCACGAAGCCGGCCACGTCTTGAATATCCCATAGATCTCGTGGAACGCGCCGACCCTTGGGGTCTCGAATGGTGGCGCCGTAGCGGTCCGCCAGAATGCGGGCGGCGAACCGGTCGCACATCGATTCCTTCTGGCGGGTGTTTCGACCGGCCCGCTTGATCAGCCAGTGACAGTACTCGTGCAGAAGCACGAACAGGACCACCTGATATCCGTCGGCAAGCTCAATCGAATAAAGCGGTTTCCACCAGGCTGTGGGCGACGTGACAGCCCGCGCGATGTACGTGTCCATCAGATAAGGGTAGGTCAGGTGCCGCCCGAGATTCACGTACAGCCGGCTGGTGTGGTAGTGGCAGGTGCCGGAAAAATCGCTGCTGCGGCTGTAGCGTATGCGCACCTCCAACTGGTCGATGGGGAACGGCTTCACCGCCTGCACGAACATGCCGAACAACCTGTCCCGATCTAGTGCGGTCGTGTTTTTGAAGATCATCCCTGATCCCCTGCCGATCCTGTGGCGGCGGCTACTGTCTGGGGTGATAGCGGCGGTGCACCTGCTTGAGCCGGACCTGATCCACGTGGAGATAAACCTGAGTGGTAGCAGGATCGGCGTGACCCAGCAGCTCCTGAACGATGCGGAGATCAGCCCCGCCCGCCAGCATATGGGTGGCAAAGCAATGCCGTATGGTATGAGGATGCAGGTTCTTGGTGATTCCCGCGCGTGTTGCGTACTTGCGAACAAGCCGCCACACATTGGTTCGGTCCAGCGGGCGACCGGTGCGCGACAGGAATAGGGCCCGCCCCGATTGCGAGGTCGCCAGCGCCGGCCTGACCTTGACCAGGTATTCCTTGATCGCCTGAATGGCCGGCCGGCCGATGGGCACGATGCGCTCCTTGTTGCCCTTGCCCATGCAGCGAAGATACCCGATGTCCAGATTGATAGTGTCCAAGGTCACACCCACCAGCTCGCTGACCCGCATGCCCGAGGCATACAGCAACTCCAGCAAGGCCCGGTCACGGTGGTAGTACTCGTCTGCCGGCTCCGGCTCATCCAGCAGGGCGATGATCTGGTCCGCATGGACGGTGTCCGGCAGACGATGCCACTTCTTGGGCAGCTCGATCACCGAGGCCACGTCCCGCCGCAACAGCCCGCTCTGGTGATGGAATCGTAGGAACATCTTGATGGTGGCCAGATGCCGGGCGATGGACGCCGTGGACAGCCCGCGCTCGCGAAGCTTGATCAGATGGTCCTGAACGTCCTGGATATCCAAATCAGCGGGGAGGCGGCCGTTGTCCGACACGTCCGGCCAGAACTCGCGCAAGTCCGCCGCGTAGGCAATGATGGTGTTGCCGGCCAGCCCGCATTCGACGAACAGGTAATCGAGGAACAGCTTCACGGCTTTGGGGATGTCGTTGTCCCGCAGCCGCGGCGTGAACTTGTCATGAACCAGTGGTGCCATATTCGTGTCACTATTTACGGGCGGCGCAGGCCGCCGCCCTTGGCACTCAGCCAATGTAGGACAGGCTTTCCAGCCTGTCGCCACAGGTCAAACAGCCTCTACTCTAGCCGATTATGGTCTCGGGTCAATGGTTGAATTTGATTCACCGGCGTTATCGGGTGTCGGCCGGTTGGCACAGCCCATCTTGCCGGACACTGCCCGGACGACATTATCGGCCGCGGTCAAGTCGTCCAAATGCAGAATGGCGAATTGCGAATAGCGAAAGGGTGTTCGTGCTCGCCATTCGCTATTCGCCATTTGCCTCCACGCGGTGTACTCCTTAGAATCCCCGCTCAGCCGTTCCGTTTTTTGGGACGGCCCGTGATGTAAGCAGCGTACTCTGCGGGGCCGTAGTTCAGTTGGGAGAACGCCTGCATGGCATGCAGGAGGTCAGGGGTTCGAGTCCCCTCGGCTCCAGTTTGCAAGTCTCTGATGGCCGGCCGTTTGCGTAGCAGCCGGACGGGCCGCCCGACAATTTGACCTGTGGGACCGGCTTTCCAGCCGGTCAAACGACAGGCTGGAAAGCCTGTCCCACAGCAGGCTGGAAAGCCTGTCCCACAATGGGGACACCATGAACCTCATAATCGAAATCGACGGTCCGGTGCTCGATGTCGCCCCGCTCTGGTATCGTCTGCACCGTGAGGTCGCGGCTGCTGTGGGCTGGTCGGCGCTCGACCAGGCGACGTTCTGGGGACTGACCCGCAAGCAGGGCCGCGAGGCCAGACTGCTCCCAGGGGCTAAGCCCCTGAAGCTCAAGAAGTACCATGCGCGCTTCGACGAACGGCTTGAAGCAGACGAGATCCTGGAGGGCCATGAGCCTCATGAAACGATCGACCGCGTCCTGGCATCGCTGTCCACGAAAGGGTCCCTTTCCCTGGTGACACTCGGCTCGAACGTCCCGGCCCGCCGAGCAGTCCTCGAGCGATACAACCTGCTGCGGTTCGCGGATCGAATCGAGGGCCTCGACGCGGATCCGCGCAGGCGGCCCAGCGAGCTGCGAACCCTAGCCGACGACGACAAGCGAAGCCTGGTTGCAGCGGCGAGCGACTCCCTGGTTCGCGCCGCTGCAGAGGCGGGCATCCTAGCCGTCGGTGTGCCTCGCGGTCCCTGCTCGCCAGAGCGCCTTTATCGAGCCGGTGCCGATATCGTATATAAGGATCTCGAAAGCCTGCGGGCCGCCATCGTCGAAGGGAGCGAGGAGTTGACCCGCGCCGGCCTGCTACCACCGGCGCTGGGCTAAGGTGTCTCGGGCAATGATTGCGCGGTTTGGGAGCGTAGCCTGAGTATAGCTATGCCTGATCACTCGCCCTACCAGAAGAAGCTCATCGGCCGGTACTATGATCGCCGCCATGAAATCCTCTTGACACGGTTGCAGGAGATTGTAACCGAGCTGTTCCTTGCCGACTCGGCGGTCGGGACCAAGCGTCTGTGGTCGCGGGCCAACCAGGCCATGGAAGCACTTAAAGTGCCGCAAAAACTGCGCGATCATATCGTTGTGCAAGCGGACGCTGAGGTCCTGGCCAGAAACATCCGCGACTGGCTCAAGGCGGTGAAGAAGAACGCCGGGAAGACACCCGGCGAGTAAGTGAGGTCGCCCAGGAAGGACGACGTACGGTGGGGGAGTAGGGGGGGTCTCGTCTTTCCCGACGTTCATCGGGATTCTGCAGAACATTCATAGGGGGCGAATAATGTTCGCTACCTCCCAAGAGGTGGGCCAACCCGTCGGATGCCGCATCCGCTGGATCGGGTAGATTGAACCGCCGGCCAGGGGGCTTATCTACGTTCTACACCACGACCGACCACGGTGTGCGGCTTTGGCTCACCTGCGGTACATCCTCCTCAGCGCGCCTGGATGGGCACCCCCGGCACCGGGATTGCCATCGCACCCCAACTCCTTGTTTAATTGATGTTTACTCACGCCCGTTCCACCCTATAATGAACCGTATGGGCAACGGTAAGGGAAGCCTGCGACCGACCTGCAAACTTGCACGATGGCTCATAGCCGCGGGGCTTTGTCTATGCACGTGGAATGTCGCCAGCGCACCCGCACAGGCTGAAGCCCCCATCCGCGAAGAAAAAAACCCCGTTAAACAGTGGATCTGCGCGGTCGTTTTCGCCGGACTGATCGGCGCGATCGCCTTCAAGAACCCGAAACGTTCGCATCAGGGCTAGTGCAGCCTATCGATGCACAATACCCGGCAATCCGTGTTTCCCACTTTACTCGCTAATGCAGGAGGCTCCAATCATGATCCCCAAGCGAAGCATCATCGTCGCCCTGGCGGGCGTCAATCTGTTGCTGCTCACAGCCCTTGTCCTGAGCAGCTACTCACTGCCCACGGCCTACGCTCAACGCATGGGTGCATCCAGCAACTTTGTGGCGGTGACCTCGCAATCCGACAAGGATTACGACGTTCTCTTCCTTCTCGATCTCGCGGAGCGAAGACTGCATTGCTTTACCCCCAATCGCGACCGCAGTGGGCACGTAAGTTACGCCGGTTCGCGCGACCTGCAGAGGGATTTCACTCGGTAACCGCTACACATCACAGGCTTGCCAGCCACAAGGAAACTAAGAGATGAATTCGAAAGATCTAGCCATAGGAGTTTTGAGCACTACGGGCGTGGTGTTGTTCGTGGGGCTGATCCTTGTTCGCATGCAACCCCAACAGGCATACGCGTCCGGCATGGGCGATCGCGGCGGCGACTACATCCTCGTCACCGGCGCCATGTGGGCGGAAGAGGAGTTGCTCTACGTTTTCAACACCGCCCAGAACAAAATGATGGTGTATAAGTACGACCAGCAGAGCAAGCAGATTGTGCCTCTGGCCTCCGCGGATATGGCACAGGTTCTGTCGGGTAAGGCGCGCCAGCCCAACAAGCCAGGCCGCCGCAGTCGCCGCAGCCGGCCATAGCGACACCTGCCAGTGCTCCGTCACAGTTCGATTGCAAGCCCACGGATTCGAATCCGTGGGTTTCGCAGTGACTTTGTCGATTGGCAGACGTCGCCACACGGTACCCTCAGCAGCGGTAGGGCGTTGCCCTGAACTGCCCGCATCACCCGAAATCGCCCACCCAGGGCCCAAGACCGTGCCATAACTAATCCAGTCCTGCACCGCCCGCCCACAGCCCAATGCAACATAACATATCTTATAGGACCTTACGGAGGATTCCGACCGCGGAAGGGGGGGGGCGCTCAGGGTGCCATACGCCCAACCCGCTCTAAGTGCTTGTCATACATAGAGATACCGTCGGCAAGGCAGAATCGTGTTCGCACAACACTGGCCAGATCAGCCGCCGGGGGGCAGTGACCAAGACAATCCCGCAGGCGTTCGCCAAACATCTCGTCGGAGTCGTACAGGCAAAGGGCATGATATTCCAGCGGGACCAGCTCCGCGTAGCTCAAACTATTGGGCAGCAATGGAAAGCAGCCCGCCAGCATGGCCTCAACCGTGGATAGCCCGAAATTCTCCTGGATCGCCGTGCTCACCACAATGTTACAATCCGCCAGGATTCTCCAGTAATGATCCCGCGAATCGACAAAACCACGATGGACGATTCGTCGCTCAAGACGGCTCCAGGCCGACCGGAACACCGCCGGCACCTCGCGAAACGATTCGCCCAGCAAAACCAGGGAAAAGGCCAGCCCCTCGCTGTCAAGCTCGCAGAGCGTGCGGAAGAACAACTCGGGATTCTTGTCATATTCCCATCGATGACTCCAAAGGATCACGGGCGATTCTGTCCGCTTCCAACCGCCACCCGAGAAGCCCGGAACCGACGGCGGCGGTCCCTCAACCAAGGGCCAGGCTACGCGACTTCGGCTTCGAATCCTGTCGATAACGTTCACCGGCCTGAAATCCGGCATGCTGCCCAACAGAGCTTCAACCGCAGGCAGGAAGGCATCCAGGTGGCTTTGAGAATTGAACCATACTTCGTCTGAGGCCAGGCAACTGGTCACGTTAGTGAATCCATACTGGTAGTCCCGTACATCGTTTTCAGAGAGCGGATAGGTCAACTGATTCTCATGGAAATAGCACACCACAGGACACGCCTTAAGACGCTCCGGCAGCAAGGCCCGCAAATCCGCGACGCTGACCATGTCGTTGGCAAAGATCAGATCAACCCCGTCGACAGGCTTTTCGGCGAGCCGCTCGGCGAACCAGATGGCTGAACCGCGCATCCGCCACTTCCACTTGCGCGCCGGCAACGAAAGTACGACAAACCGGTGCCGGCTGTGACGTACCAGCGTGTCAAGAAACACGCGATGCGAACCGCCGTAGTACGGCTCCAACGCCAGAATCCGCAGCCGCCCTTGATCTTCGTCACCGGCCATCCCCCCTACCCCCCTACCGCCGGCCGTGCCCGCCGGTCCTTCACCAGCGAGGGTAACACCAGGCTCACCAACAAAGCGTTTCTCCCCCCACGGGTCATGGCATAGAGATCACGCCGTTTGGGCATCACCAGCGACCCCAAGCGCAACTGATTCACATGATGATACAAGGGTCCCGCCTTGACCCCGGTGCATTCCTGCAACGCCCGGTAGGAAGCAGGCCCCTGCAGCAGCTTCACCAGAATGCCCAAGCGCACCGGATGGGCCAGCGCAGCCAACATAGCCGCCGATTTCCCTACCCGGCCCTTGGACACCAGAGACCTCAGGGCCCGCCCTACCGCCGCCGTAGACGCAACCCCCCTGCCGCAGCCCACCGTACGATCCTCTACAACCTCGGCTACGTCCCACGTCTTGTCAAACCCCTCCACCACGGCCGCCACGACTCCGAACCCCACTCCCCTAGCGCCTGAGCCTGCAATCTTAAAACACTTCCGCGGCGAAATCATCCGTCTGCCGCAGGCCACCCGCTTCTTCCTGCCGGGCTTGGCCCGCGCCTTGTCGCCCCGTGCCACCGCCCGCCTCCCGGCCCCCCTACCGCCACTTCTGCTGTTTTGGTTCTTTTTCACCGCCATAACTCCTCCATCTCAATGCACCACACCCCCCTCCCTATTTCCAATCTATCATATAATAATAGTATCACAAGATACTATAAAACTATTTTAAAATAAAAGCGACACAGCCACATCCATCTCTCCTGCCCACACACAATACTGTTCGGCACCGACATCCCATGTGGCAACCGTCCCGTAGGGACAGAACGACAACAGCCCATCGGTTTATCGCTGGGAATGTCACGCCAATGCGACGCAGAGTCCTGTAGGGACGACTGAGGACGGGTCACTCAGCCGTCCTTACGGGACTTGCGTGCCCGACAGCGTGACTATGCCCCAGCGATGAATCGCTGGGCTACTTTCAGTTGCCCCTCCGGGGCACCAGAAGGCCCGGCAAGACCTGTATGCAATTGCCGTGCCGAACAGTTTTGGCTGCGTCCCCGTTTCTTCTCGCGCCACCGCAGGCCCCCCGCACTTACCCCAGCAGTTGGGGTGCGAAACGGTGCGACGCGGTGCGAGGAGCCATCTTCGGGTGACAACGCGTGTCACCAGCAACAACCACTACAAAACAAGGGGTTTTGCGGCACAGTGCTAGGTGAAGCGACTGTGTGCGAGACTAGCGGCGCCCGGGTTCGAACCGGGGACCTGCGGTTTATGAATCCGCCGCTCTAACCAAACTGAGCTACGCCGCCAATTCCATGCGGAATAAGCTTTTCTTGTACGATTCGCCTTTCAAGACAGCGTACCCGGCCGGAATGTGACGGTCAAGCAGCCGGGGTGTGAATCGCTCGCCTGTGGCTTCCCAGAATAGGCACGAAGGGGAAGAAAGGGACGAAGGGACGAAGGCACGGAGGCACCAAGGGGGAGGTGGTCGGCGTTCAATCGTCAATCCGCAATCCCCCAATCCGCAATCGTCAATCCCCAATCATCAGCGGGCGGGGGCGATATTTGGGTAGGCCCCCAATGCCCATAGTTGTTATACTGTGAACTTCGTGGTTTGGGCGCACGGCTCCCTGAAGAACGTTCACTTGCCCATTGTGGCGGTGTTCGGTGCACAATCATGGAAACTCGCCAGCCAGAAGAACTCCCGCGTATTGATCTTGAACTGACCCTACCCGTGGACAGAATCAAGGTCGGCACATCGGTCGGATCGTACAAGATTCTTGAGATTCTCGGTGAGGGCGGGTTTGGAGTTGTCTATCTGGCCGAGCAGACCGAGCCGGTGCGCCGCCGCGTGGCGCTCAAGGTCATTAAGCCGGGGATGGACACGGCGGCGGTGATCGCCCGCTTCGAGGCCGAAAGACAAGCTCTGGCCATGATGGATCACCCCAACGTGGCCAAGGTGTTCGATGCCGGGACAACTGAGAAGGGCCGGCCCTACTTTGTGATGGAGCACGTGGCCGGCGTCCCCATCACGGAGCATTGCGACCGCCACCAACTGGGCATTGACGAGCGGCTGGACCTTTTCATTCGTGTGTGCGAAGCGGTGCAGCATGCCCATCAAAAGGGAATCATCCACCGGGACATCAAGCCCTCCAACATTCTGGTAGCCTACCGGGACGGCGAGTCGGTGCCCAAGGTGATCGACTTCGGGGTGGCCAAGGCCATCGAGCAGCGCTTGACGGAGCATACCATCTTCACCCAACAGGGCCAGCTTATCGGCACGCCGGCCTACATGAGCCCCGAGCAGGCGGAGATGACCGCCCAGGATGTGGACACGCGAACCGACATCTACTCGCTGGGTGTGCTGCTCTATGAACTGTTGACCGGAACGTTGCCGTTTGATCCGACTTCACTTCGCCAGGCCGCCTTCGACGAAATCCGCCGTATCATCCGTGAAGTCGAGCCACCGAAACCGAGCACGAAGTTGAGCAGCGCCATCACGGAGGGCGGCGACGGCCCGGCGACGATGGCGCAAAGACGCCGCATGGATCCACGGACACTCACTCGCCGCCTGCGCGGCGACCTCGACTGGATTACGATGAAGGCGTTGGAGAAGGATCGAGCACGGCGCTACGCCTCAGCCACTGATTTCGCCAGCGATATTCGCAGACACATGACGGATGAGCCAGTCTTGGCCAGCCCGCCCTCTGCCGGGTACCGCGTCAAGAAATTCGTCCGTCGCAACCGTGGAGTAGTTGTGGCAGTATCAGTCGTTCTAGTTGTGTTGATTGCCGGGATCTCCGGCACAACTCTAGCACTACTCGACGCAAACGAGGCTCGAGCCTTGGCTGAGGATAGGCGTAAGGAGGCGGAGGCCGGGCGTGAGGAAGCTTCGCGGCAGGCGAACATTTCCCGGGGCATAAACGACTTCCTAAACGATGACCTGTTGGGAGCGGTGGCCCCGGAGGAGCAGGGGCGAGAAGTGCTGATGCGGGAGGTCTTGGACGCCGCATCGAAGGCCATCGAAGGCAAGTTCCCGGACGGCCCGCTGATCGAAGCTTCCATCCGGCTAACACTGGGCAACACCTATCGGAGCCTGGCTGAATACAAGGTAGCGGAGCCGCATCTGGAACGAGCAGTGGCACTTCGACGTAGCACACTAGGCGAGGAGCACCCGGAGACGCTCTCCGCTGTAAACGCCCTGGCAGTGTTGTACTCGTACCAGGGGCGGCATGACGAGGCCGAGCCGCTGCTACTTGAGATGCTTGAGAGGCGCCGTCGCGTCCTGGGCGACGAGCACCCCAACACACTAAAGTCGATGAACAATATGGCGATCGTGTTGCTTGACCATGGCAAGTACGGCGAGGCCGAGACGCTCTTTCGCCAGATACTGGAAATCCAGCGTCGCGTCCTGGGCGACGAGCACCCCGACACGCTGGGGTCGATGAACAATCTGTCCATGTTACTTTTGACCGCTGACCCGGCGGATCTGCGCGATCCCGAAGCTGCCCTCAGGCTCGCACAACAGGCGGTGGATAAGAGCCGCTCAAGAATCCCCTACTACCTAGATACGCTAGCGCTGGCCTACCAGATGACCAGGGACGTTGACAGCGCCGTCGAGGCGCAGCGAAAGGCGCTGTCTTCGCTTCCACCAGGCGAATCGCCCGTCAGAAACGAATTCGAAGGCAGATTCATCCAGTACCTGCGTGAGCGCGGTGACTTTGCCGAAATGGAACAGCTTCATCGCGACATCCTTGCCCGCCGCCGCAAAGAACTCCCGGGCGACGCCCCGGCCACCACCGAAGCACTCTGCAACCTGGGCACCGTCCTGATAGAACGCCACAACTACACCGCAGCCGAACCGATGCTGTTGGAATGTCACGAACGCCTAAAGAAAAACCCCGACACCCCGCCCGCGAGGCTGACCGAAGCCCTCACCGCCCTGGCCCAACTCTATGATTCCATGAGCGACCCAACCAAAGCCGCCGCCTGGCGGGCGAAGCTGGAGGGGGAAGGCACGGAGGCACTAAGGCACTAAGGCACGGAGGGGGAAGAGCCGGGGTCGCAGGCGACAATGCACCCCGGTGGCGGGGCGTTTGGGTCGGACAGGGGACGGATTCCGGGTACAATACAGGGCGGCGACTTCGAGGTCCCCTGGGACCGGGTTGTGACGATGGTGGATGAGCGAACATTGCAGGAAGCGACACGCCGGCTGGTGGACCTCTTCCGCCCGACGCGGATCATCCTGTTCGGGTCGCAGGGGCGGGGGACAGCCGACGCTCGAAGCGACGTAGATCTGCTGGTGATCTGCCCGCTTCAGGGTGACCGGGCAGAACTGGCTCTGGCGATGGACCGCGTGTTGCGGGGGTTGCGCCTGGCCAGAGACATCGTGGTCATGACCCCGGAGGAATTCGACCGCGATCGCGATATCCCGGGAACCCTGGCCCGACCGGCGGCGCTGGAGGGAAGGGTGCTTTATGACAGCGCCGCGTGAAGAAGTGGTGCGCAAGGTTCAGCAGTGGGCGCTCTACGCCGACGACGACCTGCGTCTCGCCCAGCACGGCTTGAGCATGGGCAGCGAATGTCCCTATCGTCTGGTAGCCTACCATGCTCAGCAGTGCGCGGAGAAATACCTGAAGGCGTACCTGGTGCTCCAGGGCGTCGATTTCCCGTTTACACACAACATTTCGCTGTTGCTGGAGTTGTGCGAAGACTCGGCGGGCTGGGTCAGCACACTCTACGAGGCCGAGCGCCTGAGTCGATATGCGATTACGACCCGGTATCCCCACGAGGACCGGGATGTCAGCGTCGAGCATGGGCGGCAAGCGATCGACCTCGCGGTCCGAGTGCGAGATATAGTCCGAACCGAGCTGATTCGCGCGGGTATCGATCTGTAAGTGCGTGATACGCTGTTAGGCCAAGTTGGGGCGATACTATTGATCACAGTGTACGAGGGTAGCGGACCATGAGTTACGACTACGGGAATTGCCATGTCTGCGGTGGGTGTATCGAGGAACGTCTGACCGAGCAGAGCATCCGTGACGGAGACGATTGGGTCCTGATCCGCTTGGTGCCGACCGGCGTCTGCACAAGATGCGGCGAACAGGTTTTTCGGTGGGACGTGACCGAGCGTCTCGAGAAGATCACCGCCCGGCGGAAAAACGCCACTCCCGCGGAATGCATCGAGGTCCCCATATTCCCTTTCTAATGCTGCCGGCAGCGCTCGGCATTCTTGAAGCTGCACGCGGGGCGGAGCACGTGCGGACGGTCAAGGTGATCCAATCGCTCATCGGGGTCTACGACGCACGGGACGAAGCCGAGCCGGACGCCGCCTACGACGCCAAAGCCGCCCAATGGCGAGCCAAGCTGCAGGGGGAAGGCACGGAGGGACGAAGGCACGAAGCTGAGGGCGACCGAGGAGGGAGCCCGAAGGGAAGGAGGGGGAAGAACCGGCGTCGCATCCGTCAACGCAGCCGAGTTCAACTGCGCCAAACAGCCCTACCAGCCGGTCGGCGACAGATCGCGGCCCGTGAGCGCGGAGCCCAACGCTACACGGGCGGCTGCAAACCAAGGACGTGGTCG
Organism: Phycisphaerae bacterium; assembly: GCA_036477795.1. GTDB lineage: Bacteria > Planctomycetota > Phycisphaerae > UBA1845 > UBA1845 > JAZGDL01. The sequence continues at coordinate 1,209 of JAZGDL010000528.1, read as the reverse complement.
AGCCGGCGACGGGAATCCCCGGTGAGGAACCGCTCCCCGCAATCGGGACAGCCCCAGCGACGCACTCGGACGGCGACCTTGCTCCCATCGCGCCGAGACAGGTTCAATCGCTCCGAGCCCAGTTTGATGTCGGGGCTCTGGCACAGCGGGCAATTGCGGTAGACAGGGTCAGTCCGAGCGGACCGACCTTTTGCCCGAGATGAGGATGTAGAAGTCCGAGTCATGTTAGCCGATCCTTCGTATCACACCTTTGGAGTATACTGGAACGCCTTCGAAATTGAAACTGTCGATGATGTAGAGCCGCTCTCGCCGACCCCGTCGCCATGGACTGCGGCTGCTCTTGACGCGCAGAAACTGGGCGCTGAGGATGGATTCGAGTACGTCTTCACGCGTGAGCCCATCGGCAGCACACTCCAGGTCGGCTTTGAGGGTGAAGTCGTAGCGCCCGGCTGCTACCAGACGTTTGATCTTGACAAGACGATGATCCATACGCCGAATCTACCGGTGGCGAGGGCGCCTGGCAACCGGGCGAGGGTCGTCAGCTTCCGTCCGCGTTGTCAACCCGCTACAATTGTTGAAAGAGCAAAACCATGAATAAAGCCATGAGCGAGAATGAGTTATGGACCACGGCCTGGGAGGTGCTCAAAGAGCGATTGGGCCCGGGCGAAGCCATGCGCTTTCTAAGCCTGATTCGCAACCCGCCGCGCGATTACCAGAAATGGCGCGAACAACACTTCAAGGACCTGACCGCCGAGCAGCTTGCTGAAGGCATGAAGGCGGCTGAGCACCCCTCGGGGTAGCGGGGTGGGTTGAAAAGACTGCGCGCGGGGGACTGCTCGAATCACATGGTATCCTCAAAGCTACGCTCGGCGCGGAGCGCAAACGGACGCTCAAGGTGATCCAATCGCTCATCGACCTCTACGCCGCTTGGCACGAAGCCGAGCCGGACGCCGGCTACGCCGCCAAAGCCGCCCAGTGGCGGGCGAAGCTGCCGGCGGAGAATTCAGAATGACGAATAACGAAAGAAAACTCGTAAAGTCAAGACGTCAAAACCCCGGCGCAGCCGGGTGAGTCATCATCAGTCCTCTGGGTTCTTCCGAGTCGATAAGTGTTGCATACTTGAGTGGCTCACAGTATTCTTAAGACGAAGGACGATCGATGCGATGGCGAGAGGAGGTTGTCAGCGAGCATGAAAAGACAAAAAGTGAC
>JAZGDL010000527.1:0-2426 GCA_036477795.1 Phycisphaerae bacterium | reverse complement strand
TGGTGCGAACCCACCCATCAACAGAGCGCGGGCTGGCGGGCGCATCGCGATATAAATATGGTCATGTTGGCGACAAGCCTCAGCCCAGAGGAGTTCTTGCTCCTGTAGGCGTATGGCTTGAATAGCTTCCCAATGGCCTGCCCCCCCTTTGACCGGCTCCAGATGCTGAGTTTCAGAACTACGGTGTGGACTGGGCTCAGCGTGCCCGCCTCGAAGCCAACCACCTCAATCGCATGATCGAAGCCCCCGAGACAGGCGACGATATCGGTCACCTCGGACGGAACAGTCCGTTCTGGATAAACAGTACCCTGATCATCGATGATGCAGATCGCGACAGATCGAAGAGATACATCCAGTCCAGCGTAATAGGTTATCATGGTCTCTCCTTGCTAAAGGCACGCGAAACCCATCGTTCGCGTTCACACAAGGAGCTTGCCTCAATGAAGGCCGCTCAATTACCGATGCTTCTGGCTATAAGCAGAAGTTCTGAGCCGCCTGCAATTAGGGCTGCTTTACCCCTGAAACCAGACACGTGCCGCCGATTTGCTAAAGGCGAGCAGAGCCAGGTCTTTCGCGGCAGCAGTAATGGGATCAGTGCTTAGTCTCAACCTCGTCTGGCTCCGGGAATCCAGCCGGCGCCCCGAGCAGTACCCTGGCCGCTGCTAGGCGTTCTGGATCGCCGCCGGACAGCCGTTGCAGAAGTTCCTCATCGCTCAATCGGTTTTCGACAGTCAACACAACGCGGTCACACTTGCAGCGATGGTAAGTCGTGCCATTTGGGTTACCTCTCTTTTGGGACGGTCTTGAACATCCTAGCCTAGCAAAGCGCGCGATCGGCAGTTATTTGAATGGCGAGGCGTGGCGGTTCCAGTCACGCAACGCTAACCTAGCCGTATGACCGAGGCGCGCCCGAACGGCGCGTGGCAATTGGGAATTGGACTATGACCGACCAGCATTCAGTAGACGAAGCAATCGAGACACGATTGCGCGTTCTAACATGGAATATTTGGTGGCGGTTCGGGCCGTGGGAGCGTCGGCGGCCTGCCATCTCGGCGACCCTGGCCGATCTTGATGCCGATGTTATCGCCCTTCAGGAAGTCTGGAGCGACGAGACGACAAACCTCGCCGCCGAACTTGCTGGCGAATTGGGTTACCATCATCTGTTCGAATCGGGCATGGAGTTGAAGGGCTTCGGTTTTGGCAACGCGCTGCTTTCCCGTTGGCAAATCACCCGGCAGGACTCGACCATACTCTATGGCCAGAAGGAGACAGGCGAGGGCCGCTTGGCCCTCTTCGCGGAGATCGACGGCCCACGTGGACTGGTACCGGTATTCAGCACGCATTTGACTTGGCGATTCAATCACAGCCACATTCGCCAGCGCCAAGTGGCGGACCTTGCCCGTTTCGTCGATCGTATGCGTCCTTGGACCTTCCCACCGATCCTATGCGGCGATTTTAATGCCGAGCCCTCGTCTGAGGAGATACGGATGCTTAAAGGCTTGACGACCTGTCCGGTCGAGGGCCTGGCGTTTCATGATGCTTGGGCTGTTGCCGGTGGCGGTGGGCCCGGCCTTACGTGGGACAACAACAACCCTTATGCCGTTGCTGAATTCGAACCTGATCGCAGGATCGACTATATCTTCTTAGGCCGCCCCGAGGCCCATGGCGCCGGCCAAGTGGTGGATTGCCGCGTTACCGGCAACGAAGCCGTAGATGGCGTCTGGCCCAGTGATCATCATGCAGTTTTAGCGGAAATCCGTTATTGACCGCCACATACCCGCCTGGCGGCGGGCGGAAAAGCTGGCCGACGACTGGCTCCCCAAACCACGAATCCTTCATCCTTGGCCCGGCGTGAGGTTCGCCGCCAGATACTCGAGGTAGGAGCAGCTTCCGGTTTTCCGAACGAGAAAGGGATCCCTTCGATCCACATGGCGTGCAGGGTCACGGCGCGCTCACGATCTAACAATATGAGCCTGATCGCCGGTTCTCGGCAAGATCGTCCGCTTGTGATCCCTGAGCTCCAAGGAATCTATGTTGGTTGCGTGGTAGTCGAATGGCGGCTTCTGGCTACGAACGGTCCTGACAACCCCTGACAAGCAACGTCCGGTCTTGCCCCAACAGCCGACATCAAAATTGGAATGTCAGCTTTGACGCTGATTCCGTCCGCTTAGCCCTCAATAGCGGGCGTTTTTGGTGGGTCCGATTTTCTTCCGAGAATGACCCATTTCTGACGAGCAGCCTTGCTACCATTTTTGCGAGATGAAAATGCGGATAGACTCTGGATCATGAAGATTCGCCCGCACACCAGCTCGGACTACCATGCGATTGCGGAGTTGAGATGGCACCTCAAGAAAGATGATGTGCGCGGGCTCAACGATCGCCGCAAACGCGAGTATGTCGACCAGTACGTAAGGCATTTGGTGGAA
>JAZGDL010000526.1:0-14494 GCA_036477795.1 Phycisphaerae bacterium | reverse complement strand
CCACGGCCCCTACGTGAAGGGAAAAGTCGCCGAGAACAAAACAATCAGTATGGGCGCCCTGTGGGTTCCCCCAGAGCAAAGCAGCCCTGACATCGAGACGCTCATTGGAGACGCTGACGCGTTGATGTACATGGCCAAGCGTTCCGCACCCGGCCATACCCGTATGCGCGAGTTTGCTGGAGCGGGCACACAGACAAACCGATGAGCGTCGAGCCAACCGAATTCGAGTTTGCTCAACTGTCGTTCGGCGATGTGATGGTCGGTTGTTCGAGTTCCAACGTGGCCTCCTCGTCCGGCAGGGCTACGCCCTTGGCCTGACGCAGGTCCTCGATCCGATCGAGTTGCCGCTCCAGCTTCCGCGTGCGTACGCCTTGCAAGTCCTCGAACTGCTTTGACGCCGCCTCCAGCGCCCGGCCGAGCTTCTCCACTACCCCGCAGTACTTGGCCCATTCGTGCTGAAAAGACCCCAACAGCGAAAGGATCTCCATCGAAACCTGCTCCAGCCGGAAGTTGTCCACCGCCTGACGTATCACCGCCAACACCGCGTAAAGCGTCAACGGCGAACACAGCACGATTCTCTGTTTCACGGCGTCGTCGATCAGACTTCGATCGCGCTGGTGGACATAACCGTACACCTGCTCGTTGGGAATGAACACCAGCACGCACTCCACGGTCCCGCCCCCTGGGTCGATGTACTCCCGGCCGGCCACGTCTTTGAGATGCTTCCGCACGTCTCGCAGGAACGAGGAGGCGAACTGGTCTTCCACCTTGTCGTCTTCCGCTTCGACGGCCCGCAGGTAATTATCCAGCGGGAACTTCACGTCCATGTTCAACCGCAAACCTTTGGGAAGCACGAACGAAAAGTCCGGGACCTCACCGCTGGCCACCCGTGCGTGCTTCTCGTAGTTCACACCTTCGACGAACCCCGCCAGACGCAGCACGTCCTCCGCCATCCTTTCCCCCCAAGCCCCCCGCCGCTGCGGATTGGCCAGCGCTTCGCGGAGTTGCCCCGTCGTCTCCCGGAGCTTCCCCGTCGCTTCGGTCGTCTTGGCCAACTCCGTCTTGATAGCTCCGGCGCTCTCCCGCCGATCCTTGTCGACCTTGTGCGTCAGATCACTAAGCTCACTTAGTTTAGCCCTCATCTCAGCGAGATGGGCGTCGATCAGTTTCTTCTTCGATTCCAGCTTCTCGCTGCCTATTACTGTTTGCTGCTCGAGCCTGGTTTTTGCCAGATTAAGAAAGTCCTCGGTATTCTTGGAGAGGGCCTCACGCGACAGCGCTGAAAAAGTAGTCTTGAGTTGCTCAACCACGGCGTCCAGCCCCGCCGTCCTTGCAACTTCGAGCCGCTCACGCTCCCGGCGATTCACGATCCCGATGAGCACGTAGGCCGCCGCCGCTCCCGTCGCGATCCCGATGACGACAGACAGGACGTCCACCCTACAACCTCTCCAGATAGTCACACAGCAGCCGAACGCCGAACCCCGTGCCACCCTTAGGGCAATAAGGTCCAGCCTTGTCCACCGACGCCACACCGGCAATGTCCAGATGTGCCCAGGGAATCCTCTCATCCACGAACTGCTTCAAGAAAACGGCGCCCTGACTGGAGTGTGCCCCTCGCGACCCCGAGTTCTTGAAATCGCAGTCATCACTGCGCAAAAGCTCAAAATACTCGTCGTGCATCGGCATAGGCCACAATCGCTCGAAGGTCCGCTTGCCCGATTCCAACAGTTGATCGCGGAGACCATTATTGTCACAGAACAATCCCGCCAGCGTCTTGCCCAACGCCACCACCACGCCGCCAGTTAGAGTGGCCACGTCGATGATCGCCCGCGGTTTGTAGTGCTTCTGGGCGAATGTAAGCGTATCGGCCAGCACCAGCCGTCCCTCCGCATCGGTACTAATAATCTCGATGGTCTTGCCCGACATCGACCGGATGATATCGTTAGGCCGGTAGGCGTTGCCCGCCACCATGTTCTCCGCCGCCGCCACCAGTCCAACCACCGGACCCTTAATCTTCAACGCCGCCACTGCCTGCATCACCCCCAACACCGCCGTCCCGCCGCACTTGTCGTACTTCATCCCCACGATGCTGTCTTTGTCCTTGAGCGAATAGCCGCCGGTATCGAAGGTGACCGCCTTTCCCACCAGCACCACGCACTTGCCGCCCCCGCCACCGCGCCCACCGTACTCCAGCACGATCAAACGCGGCGGCGACACGCTGCCCTGACCCACCGCCAGAAACGCCCCCATCTTCAGCCGTTGCATCTGACGGTGATCGATGATCCTGCACTTCAGTCCCGCCGACTTGGCCATGCTCCGCGCACGGGCCGCAAGCGTCACCGGATTGATGACGTTAGCCGGCTCATGCGAAAGCTCCCGCGCGTAGTTCGTCGCTGCCGCCACCAGGGACGCCCGCCCCACTTGTGTCGACAACTTTTTCGATGCCCGCCCGGTCGCCAGGGTAACCCGTAACTTGACCGGCCTGCCGGCGTCTGTCTTGTGGCGGTCAAACCGGAACGACCCCAGCGTCAGCCCCTCGCACAGGGCGTGGGCCCCCTCATCCGGACAGACTGCCGTAACCTCCCTCACATCAACGGCGGCGCTGCTCAGCTTCCGTGACGCCATCGCGCCTGCCACCGCGCCGCCCACACATCGAAGCCGCTCAGCCGTGCACTCCTCCCGCAGGCCCATCGAAACCACGGTCACGGTTTCAAATCCGCCCGCCGGCTTACCCACCACAACGCAATCACCAAGTTTTTCGGGCGTCCTCACGCCTTCCAGTGATAGCCCGGGCGGCAAGGAGGACCGCCCCCGCTCGGCCCAAAACAGCGGCACGAAAAGATCCCCGCGGCGCTTCAAGCTCGACCAGCTCTTAATCGTTATTTGCAAAGTGATTCACCTCAATACTGACCACTCTCCAAGCCTGATGGTACGCGCCTGCACCGGCAGCGGCAATTGCGTCCGGTAGCCATCGTGTTGATGCCACGCAACACCGCTGCTTAATCCCGAGAGTCTCTCAAACCGCTACGCGCCGTTTCAACGGAAGACGGATGCCGCTTTCCAACATGCGGGCATGGACTAACTAGAAATCACCGCATCCACGACCATACGGCACGCCGCTTGGAAGCATATCCACCAGTGTGGGACCGGCTTTCCAGCCGGTCAATCGACAGGCTAGAAAGCCTGTCCCACAGGCGGGTGGCCCATGTCCTCTGGACATGGGGGACGCGATGATATACGCTGAGGTGAACCGCCCCGCGATCATCGGCTCCCTACCTCCAAAGAGAGGAGTGCCACCCCGCCGCGGCACATGCTGCGGCACACATCGGGGAGGGAAGCAGGAAATGCGCTTGGGAAGTTTGTTGGCTCTGATTCTCGGCTTCACGGCTATTACCGGCTGTGCATCTCAGCGGCTCAACGTCGCTTACCACAACGGCACTAGCCGACTAAAGCCGTACCTGCTTTTTGATCGAATGCCTGGTAAAACGCTGGGCACCATGGTGCAAGCCAGGTCTGATTGGCCCAGCACTGTCGCCGGCCGGCTGACGCGCGAGACCATTCAGTTTCATGAGCGATTCTCGGACCTTCAGGGCCAAACACGCAATATTGAAAACGAGTTCCGACGTCGTTTCACATCCCATCGTCGCGGATTCATCGAACGTTAAAGCCGCGGCCCAGACCGCTGCCGACACCACGCCCCGGCCCCGCCGATACGCTCTGAAACAATCGACTTGATTGACGAAACCCTTTGCTGTATCATGACTTGCGTAAACTGGGGGCCGATCGGGAACGTGGGTTGCGCCGGTCCTAGTCCCCCCGATTGCGTCGTGGCTCATCGGCACAGCCGATCGGTAGCAGGCACGGAGTTTTCCCACTTCTTGGGACCAGGGATTTCGCATGGCCACGGTCACTAAAAAGGAACTTATCGATCGCGTTGCGGATGTCACCGAAACCAAGCGAGTCCTGGTCAAACGAATCATTCAGCAGTTCCTGGACGACATCGTCGACGAGCTGGGGCGCGGTAACCGCTTGGAGTTCAGAGACTTCGGCGTATTCGAGGCCCGGGTTCGGGCGGCTCGCAAGGCCCAGAACCCCAAGACCATGGAAAAGGTCATGGTCCCATCGAAGCGAATCGTCAAATTCAAAGTGGGGCGGCTCATGAAAGAGCGTCTACTGGAGCAATCCGATAACATTGACCACACCACAGGCCTGCCACTCCAACCCACCACCGACGGCAGCGCCAAGATAGCCAAGAGTTAACGGCCCCGTCGGCTGCGACAGCCAATCTCGACGCTGGACCCTTATTAAAATCCCTTCTCGGGCCCCCCTCCTGGAGTAAGGTTGAGGGTACCCTGGACCCTTATTAGAATCCCTTCTCGGTCCCTCCTCCTGGACTAAGGGACTCTAACAAAACCGAGCCGCGCCCGTCAGGAAGCGGGAGAATCGTCAGGCATCGACCGCTCCCTTCGGGCTCCCGCCTTGGTCGCCCTCAGGGTCGCGGCTCTGATTTCACCCCGTTTTGTTAGTGTCCCAAGTTGTCGAGCAGTAGTGCAGCGCGACTTCTTTTCCTGCAGGGCTGACACGGGCTCAGGTCGTGAGGTATCTTACGCCTATACCGATCAATATACGTGGGCCGGTGGAGGGGATGACGCCGATCATGTCGCCCCCCTGAGTCCCGGCCCCTGTCGCCGGGATTGTTTGATTCCGCCATATCGGACTTGATCCCGGGTGCAAGTTAACCAGGTAGCCGCGCTTTGAGGCTACGCAATTCCGGAAGGGAACGTTATGAGAAAATGCTGTAGTAGTGTAGTTGCTGTACTAGTGTTGGGATTGTTCAGTATGCCGGCGCAGGGTGTGACGATTTGCAATGGCGGCGCGAACTGCCCGGACGTGGTGATCCCTCCCGTAGCCGTGACGGGGACATTTAGTAGTCTGTCCCCGCTCAAAATAGAGGTCGGGGGAACGTTGGACGTGGAACTCGTGGTTGATGGGTCGGTCCTGCGCGACTTGCTCGGAGGCGCCCGGAGTGGATCATTATGAGGTCTGCGATAACACCTTGCGCCACCGACGCAGCAACCTTGCCGGATCATCACGGATGCCATTACCAGCTACGATTCGGTCCGCGCGACTCGCACGCGGGCGGCGGCCTCCGTGCCCATCACGATGTTTCGCGTTCCCAACCTAAGCCTCATCGGCCCGCCATACGGCTCCTTGCCAATCACCTGCAGGGTTGAACCGATTTCAATGCCCAACGAGGACACAAAGCGCAGGAATGCCGGATCTTTATCCTCGACTTCGGTCACGGTACCGTCGTCGCCCGCCTTGAGCTGCGCAATCGAGACACTTCTGCGAGCAAGGACTGTGCCGTCCAGGTTGGGAATGGGGGCACCGTGCGGATCGAACTGCGGATGCCCCAGGTACTCGTATATACGCTCGACCAGAGCATCGCTGACCGCATGTTCCATTTGTTCGGCGTCGGCATGCACCTCGTCCCAACGCAGCCCAAGCGTCCGCACAAGGAACAGCTCAAGGAGTCGATGACGCCTGACCATGCGGAGCGCCTCCTCGCGCCCCTTCCGTGTTAGTTTGAAGCCCCGGTATGGTTGGTGTTTCAGAACCCCTTCTCCCGCCAGGTGTTTGACCATCCCGGTCACCGAGGCCATTTGTACGCCGAGCACCTCGGCAACCGCCTTAGTGGTCGGCTGTCCCTGCGCGACCTCCAACTCGTAAATGACTTTGATGTAGTCTTGGACGGCTGTGCGGAGCATCTGATCGCGTGTATACCCTCGAAGGTCGCCGATTGGGTGGCTCAAATCAGCTAATGAAAAGCCAATTCTAGTGGTTCCAGCTTACGGTCCGAAATTACCAGTGTCAACAAGTTTTTAAGTTATCAGTGCCAACAAGTTTTTTTAGTTTAAAAAAGTTTCTAGTTGACATCTGAAAACTTCATATTAGGTTTGCCTAAATAGTAATGGCTCTCGGGAAGTTGCATTTGGACGCCCGCGCGGTTTGCCGCTGGGTACCATTGAGCGAACGGAAACATTCCATGCTTGACCAAGACAATACGATCGTACAAAAATTGCTGGTTGTCTGCCTGGCGGGGGTCGCCTTCCTTACTTGGTCCCCGCATGCGCAGGCCACGCCCCAGTTTGCGCGCGCGTACAACATGAGATGCAACGCCTGTCACGTGATCCCGCCCAAGCTGAACGCCTACGGACTCGAGTTCGCTGCACGCGGGTACCGCCTGTCGCCGCAAGACGAGAAAAAGAAGGTAGACACGCTACCGTTGGCCGTCTGGCTGACCGGGAGTCACGAGGATCAAGATCCGAAGGGGTTTAGTGAAACTCTCTTTCCCAAGGTTGAGATCATCAGCGGTGGTCCACTCGGTGATTATTTATCATATTTCGTGGAATGGCGAACGGTGAGCCGCGGAACTCGTTCCGACGGAAGCATCCGGGACCGCAGCGGTCGTTTCGAGGACGCCTTCGTGAACTGGAAGGTCGATGAGCGTAGCTCCCTGACCTTGGGCCAGTATCGCGCTCTCAACCAGGTTGACGTCTCGCGGCGGTTGTCGATCAGCGAGCCGGCGCTGTTTAGCACGTCACTTCCGGGCAAGTCGTCGAGCGACAAACGAATCGAGTCGCTCAGGTCGTTCTCGCCCGCCGGACGTTCGCCGGGACTGACCTATTCGTTTCAATCGATCCAAGATGACTCGCCGAGTGACGGCTTGTTTCACTTCGTGACGGTACCGTTTGTCGGGGAGCTTTCGATTCCCCTGACTTCAAAAGCTCGCGACGAGGCAAGCTTCGAATTGCGCGGAGAGCCCAAAGGCGTGTTCTTGGAAACGTTCTACCGGAAGGGCGTCAACTCGATCGGCCTGCATTCCTTTATCGGTGACGACCGCTGGCTCGTGACCGGAGTCGGCACGCTCAACTTCGACAATTTCTATTTTACGGGTGGTCTGGGCATAGACGATCGACGCGACGGCTCACCGCGCGTACGCTCCAGCCTAGAGGTGGAGTATCTCTACACGCGCGATATCGACGACCTGTTCCGCCCCGGCGTCGGTTTCCGCGTAGAACATGTCAGCAACGCCGGCCGGGACCCGGCCTACATTCCCTATTTCGTGTTTGCGGGACCGAACAAGGACCACACCGTTTTGTTACAAGTTCAGTACCGCGCTCAAAAAGACAACCAGGGGTTCTTTATCCACTTTTCCCTGCTGTTTTGACGGAAGGCATGGTGACCTTCCGGTATCAAAGGATATGAGATACCGAGCCTGTCTATCCATGGAAGGACTGCTCTTGAAGCCGAAACGAATCGTAACACCAAAGCGTGCGTACCTCGCGTGGGATTGATACTCATGGCCGGAATTACCGCCGGTTGCAGCCTGCGCGAAGCGGTGATCGACGGGTTTCTCGGCGGGATCACCAGTGTTGTGTCCACCGTTGTCGTGCAGCGCCTGCCGGAGCGACTGCTCGGCCGTGGAGGGCACATGTGGTGAGACGGTACGCTCGATCCGGTATGTCAGGCCTGTGACGACGGGAATAAGAACAACAATGACGGCTGGGCGGCCCGCCTCCTTTAGAGGTGGGAGAGCCGATGATTGTCGGGCGGTTCACCTGAGCGTATACCATCGTGTCCCCCATCTCCAAAGGACATGGGGGGACATGGGCCACCCGCCATTGCACCAGCGGTGCTATCTTTTGAAGCGATCGTACGCGATACACCGCGAGGTTGCGAGACCGTCCGCTCAACGCTGACGTAGCGTCGCCCCCTGCGGAGCATCGAATCGCCAATGGCGTGCAAAGGCGGGCGGGAAGTTGGCTAATACCGTCCGGCGGTCGATCTCAAACCGTTCGATGTAATCGTCAAGGATCGCGTCCACGGCTCGGCGGCGGCGCCGCGCCGTGCCGAACGAGCCCAGCGACCGCAGTCGCCGCAACGCGACGTATTCAAAATAACTGAAGATCCCTCCGGGCATGACGATGGCAGGCAACAAGGCCAGCACGCTGCTCAGTTGGGACTCGTCAAATGCCGTAAAGGGAAGACCCGAAATGACGAAATCATATCGGCGGTCCGTGCCGATTTCCTGAACGGCCCGGCCGTACAGCTTCACCCGCCCCTCGCGACGGGCCCGGTCAAATTGCGGTTGTGAGAGTACCTGCTTTTCAAGATGGTGGACCAACTCCGGCTGGATCTCAAAGATGTCCAGTTCGTCCTCGGGCCCCAATTCATGCCCCAGTGGCATGGTCACAGCGCCGGTGCCCGCCCCGAGTTCCAGCACCTTCGCGGGACGCGTGCGTTGCTTGAACGGGCGTATGAGATGCTCAGCCAATCGTCGCGAGCTGGGAAGAACTGCGCCCACCACATCGGGCTGCCGCAGGAACGTTCCCATAAACCTCAAAACACCCGGATGATTCCGCGCCATCACCGTCGCTCCCCAGCGATTGGAACCAACTTAATTGGTCAGCTTTCAGCGGTTAGCTTTCAGCGGACAGCCATCAGGGGTCAGCTTTCAGCAATCAGCCAGATCGCTGACTACTGACTGCTGATGGCTGATGGCTGACTGCTGATGGCTGAACGCTTACCTTTATTGACGATTGACGATTCCCTTCGTCCCTCTGTCCTCCCCTCCGTGCCTCCGTGCCTTCGTGCCTCTGGTATTTACGTACATTAGCCCGACCGGCGGTATCTGGCAATCGCGATTCCGGCGTTACCCGCTGTGACATCCGACAAATCCAATGTAGGATAACGTGCAACGATCGCGGGAGCAGTGTATGAAATCCATCAAGTTCGCACCACTCGCCGTCACGTTGGGGGCGTTCATCGTCCCCGCCGCCGCCCAGACGCTCGAAATCGGCTCATCCGCGCCGACGCTGTCCGTGTCAGATTGGATTAAGGGCCAGCCCATCGATTTGGCAGCCGCCAAAGGCAAGCACATCATCGTCGTCGAGTTCTGGGCGACCTGGTGTCAGTCGTGCTTGGCCAGCATCCCCCATCTAACCAAATTGCAGCATCAATACGCCGACAAAGACGTCCGCATCGTCGGCGTCACCGAGCATGATCCAGCCAATACGCTGCAAACGGTCCGGAAGTTCGTCCGTGAATGGGGCGATCTGATGGACTACGCGGTCGGCTTCGATGCCACCGGCCGGGTATACAACTCTTACATGACCGCCGCGGAGCAGGATGGCATTCCGACGGCGTTCGCGATCGACAAGTCCGGTCGCATCGCATGGATCGGCTATCCGGATGACCTGGACGAAGTCCTCGCCGAGATGGTCGCCGGCACGTACGATCTGGAGTTGGCCCGCAAGATCGCCCGGATCGACAGCCGGGTGCAGCGTTTCGCCATGCACGGCGAATGGAATAAACTGGTCCAGGCCATCGATGAGATAATCGCCCTCAAGCCCCGAAGCGCGGATCGCTGGCTGCAAAAATGGCTGGTGCAGTCAAGCTTCCTCGCTGACCGCGAAGGAGCAATGCAGAGCCTCCGCCGTGCATTCGAAGTGGCTGCCGGCGCCCCCGACAAGACCGCTGAACTCGCTTCCCAGGTGCTCAGCGAGACCGACCGGCAGGGCTACAACAGGATTGTAGTCGTCGCCCTGGAAAAAGCCCGCCATGAGGCGCCGCAAAACCGGGACGTTTCCATGGCCTCGTTCGAGGCGCTGGCGGCTGCTGGTCGGCGGGCGGAAGCCCTCGCCCTGGCACCGAAAACCATTGAACTTCTCAAAGGAGATGCACTCCGCCTTAACCACTTCGCCGGTATTCTGTCGTCGCCGGCGCACGCCAAGTACGGCACGGACTTGGCCGTCAACGCCATCGACCTGGCCATCCAAGCCGAACCCGACCAGCCGCAGCATTACCTATCCAAGTTCTACATCCTGAGCACGTGCAGAAAGGACGTCGTCGCTGCCACAGCCCTGGGCCACAAACTGATACGAGTGGCCGTCAACGATGCGGATTTTCTCAACGCTTTTGCCTGGGGCCTGCTCAACGATGAGATCTATGAGGGCAAGTACAATCAACTGGCCCTGGCGTCTGCGGAAGCGATGTACAAGGCCGACGGCGGCGATGGATGGTCACAATTGGAAACCCTGGCGCTGGCCAAGTTCGCCAACGGGGCGGTCGCCGAAGCGGCGGCCCTGCAAAAGCAAGCCATCGCCAAGTGCGATCTTGATCTGGCCCGGGCATCCCTTGCCGAAGCGTTAGCCCGATACGAAAAAGCCGCCAGGTAGCAACACCGTCTCACTGCAACTCAAGGTTGGAAGGTTAAAGGTTAAAGGTTAAAGGTTCCAAGGACCGACTTTCAACTTTCAACCTTCAACTTTCAACCTTCAACTTTTAACCTTCAACCTCCCCTACGGACACGTCGGCCCCGTCCATGTGTCACCCCCGCCCGCGGCGGTGGCACCGAAACATTTGAAGATGTCGGCGAAGAAGGTCACCTGCTGGTCCGGCACGGTGGGCGTATCGCCCTGCGTATCCACCTCGCAACCCAGGTCCGGCCCCGTGAAGAACGGCGAGCCGGCGCCGGCAGTGTTGCTGAACTGCCTGAACAAGTCAGCAAAGAAGGTCACCTGCCCGTCGTTGCTGGAGTCGCAGTAACTCCATGTCGACAGCGCCAATGTCGCCGGGTAATCCGAGTCCTCGTGAAAGGCGCAGTTGCCTACCACCGCCCACACGTCTGGTTTCGAGCCGGGCGGCACCGACAACCCGGTCACGTACAGGACGTTGGCGCCGCTGCTGGTCCATGCATCCGGCTTGAGGAAGTAGGAATCATCACAAGTATCCCTTCCTACGCCGATGTTGACCTTAACAGTTCCAGCCGGGTCCTCTGGGTAATCCGTTCGGATCAACTCCACCCATTCGGTGACGGTCCCGCACTCGATGCGGAGGGCCATCGGCTCCGCGGCGGCCCCGCGCAGCATGGCCGTCTTCGGCTCGATCCGGATGTAGCGCGAGGCAATACCACCCGTCACGTTGGGTGGGAGAACCGCCGGTGGTTGGTCGATCACGACACAGATATTGTCGTAGAGGCTCTTCCTCTCGCCTACCTCGACGACCGCCTGGGCGTCATACGCAGGTATAATCGCTTGGGTACTCGTGTAGACCCATTGTTGGTCGACGTAGAAATCAACGATCCCGTAACTTCTGATGACCATCTTCGCGTTATGCCACCCGTCGCCGCTCGGAATTGCGAGAGCAGGGCTGCACTCCCACGTCTCCGTTCCGCCGTCGTCGTACAGCACGCAGCAGGAGGCCGTATTGGGAAGGCTCGGGTGGGCGCTTCCTCTGATATGGAACCGGACGATATTCTCCCCGGGCGCGTGCGTGGTCTGTTTCGCCAAATATAATGTTGCGAACCGTTGATCAAGAAGGGGTGTGGCATTGTCATGCCTCATGTCCGCCGAGACGGCGACTACTCTACCTGCATAGCTGATCGTCTGCTTTGACGTGGCATAGGTGCCCCAGTTCGTGAAATCATCCAGGAACAGGCTCGGCGGCGGGTTCCCATCCGAACCCGTGATCACAGCCGTGTAGAGCCCCTGGAACCAGATGTTCCATTGCGAAAGATCCCCACGGAAATCTTCGCAGAAGAGAGGCTCGACGATCGTTACGTTGTCGTAGAGGCTCTTCCTTTCGCCTACCTCGACGGCCGCCTGACCGTCATAGGCGGGTATGATCGCGTGGGTACTCGTGTAGACCCATTGGTGGTCAACGTAGAAATCAACGATCCCGTCACTTCTGATGACCATCTTCGCGTTATGCCACCCGTCCCCGCTCGGAATCGCCAGCAACGGGCTGTGCTCCCAGGTCTCTCCTCCACCGTCGTCGTAAAGCACGCTGCAACTGACCGTGTTGGGATTCGGGTGGGTGCTTCCTCTGACATAGAACCGGACGATATTCCCCCCGGCCACATGTGTGTTCTGCTTTGCCAGATACAATGTCGCGTACTGCTGATCATCGGGCAGGGGATCCCCATGGTCATGCCTCATGTCCGCCGAGATGACAACCGTTCTTCCCACGTAGTTGAACGTCTGCTTGGAAGTAGCGTACGTTCCAAACCCTCCAAAATCATCGAGGAACAGGCTCGGGGGCGGGCTCCCGTCCGAACCCGTGATCACAGCCGTGTAGTTGTTCTGGAACCAGATGTTCCACTGCGAAAGATCTCTGTCAAAACCGTCATAGAAAACGGTCTCTCCCAGGACGCAGGTGCTGCCCAACGCGATTGGCAGCAGCACCGCAAGAACGTGCCAGGCAGTTGAATTGATCTGTTTACCTTCCATTGTCTCATCCTTTCTTTGTGTCAATGGTCGATAGGGCCGGGTGGCCCCGCTCTTGGCGCGGATTCCACGGAGGCCAGTCCTGTTCCCTGGCCCGAGTTACTCTCTATTGCTCTATTACTGTTGCGGTAGTTAGTGTGAGGTGCGGCGGTCTCTCCGGCCCCTGTAACTCATGGCCGTCGCGCCCGCGCGAAACTACCGTATTATCGCTAACGTGACTTTAGAGCCTGATCTTATCAGGCGACGCGATCGCGGTCAAGCCTTTTTCCGGAGTTTATTCAGCGGCCTTTGTCCGCGAATATCGATGGGTGCACCATCCCTTCCAGGGGGGTTAGTGTTTAGCGGGTAACGGCGTTCGCGGGCGGCGAGCGGCTAGTCCGTGTAGATAACCGTCAACCGCGCCTGAGGCTCGGCGGGAGCCTCGCCCTCCCGTGCGGGTTCGGCGACCGTCGCGGGAGGGCGAGCCTCCTGGCGAGCTGTCCGTTCCACAAGGCTCGGCGGGAGCCTCGCCCCTCCAGTCGGCGGGAGGCTCGCATTCCCGTTGGGCAGCTCGCAGCTTCAAGGTTGACGAAAGACCAGCGCCGGCCCGATTCGTATCACGGATCAACGGCTACGTCGGTCACGCCGTTGAGATCAACGTCCTGGGCCAGGCGATTGCGGTACTGCTGGGCCATGGTCGCGGCGTGGAAGTCCTGAAAAAGGAAATTGGTCCCCCCGTAGTGCCGGTCGCTGAACCGGTTTCCGTTGAAGCCCGCCGATCCCGCGGTGTTGGCTTCAGCGGCGTCGATGAAGCTGCCGTCAATGCGCTCCGACTCCTCGTTGGCGTCCCCGATCAGCGGCATCTGCACGGCAATGTGCGTGCGCGAAGCGGCATGCCAGGGGTTGAGCACGGTGTTTGGGATATCGAATCGCTCGTCGGCGTCCAGCGCGTAGCTGCCCATCACCCAGCTCGGCAGGTACACGCGGTAGTGCCCACTGTTGGCACCATGGTGACGGCTGGCTTTGCACAGGAAGTATCCGTACCAGCGCTCCGGGTCGATGTTCCGCTGAACCGGAAACGATTCGTGCTCCGCCGCCAGCGGGTCGTAGACCTTCGACTTATAGATGTATTTGAAAAGGATCTCCGTCCAGCCGTAGACCAACTCTTCGTCTTCGGGATCGGGACGCCACGCCGCCGGCGGCATCAGGTCATCATGATCGTTCTCATAGGCCGCCAGGGCGTTGCCCATGTCCTTGAGGCGGGCCAGGCAGTGCACCGCCTTGGACTGATCCCGGGCCCGCCCCAGCGACGGCATCAGGATCGACACCAAGAGACCGATGATCGAGACCACCACCAGAAGCTCGATCAACGTGAAACCACAAGGGCAGGTTCGTCGAACGTCAGATGGGACAGGCATATTGATCTCGCGAGATGTTTCCATTGGCGTCACCCAGCGTCCGAGGATGTCCCTCTACCCTACGGCTCGATCAATCATAGCGCCGGTCGGCTGTCCGCACAAGAAATCGGCCGAAACATCAACTGTCCCTATCGTTTATTCCGTGCGCCTTGCCAATAAACGACTTACGGATTGACGCTCGGGAGACCACCGCTAAGCTCTCCGACCCTTGATGGTGGTTCTTGGAGGCTGCGAAGTGGGCCCGCTTCGTTTCTTGCTGCTGCTCATCCGTGGGGTGTTCCTTGATCGAGCGGAGCTGGCCGTCGAGAACCTCGCTTTGCGACAGCAGCTTGCGGCCCGGCAGCATAAGTCCAAACGTCCACGCTTGCGGAAGCGTGATCGGATCTTTTGGGCGATTCTATCCCAGATCTGGCCGAATTGGCGTTCCGCCCTTCTCATCGTACAGCCAGACACCGTAGCCCGCTGGCACCGCAGCGGCTTCAAGTTGTTCCGGCGGTGTAAGTCCCGAGCTGGGAAAGTCGGCCGGCCGAAGATCGAACTGGAGATTCGAAGGTTGATTCGCCGCATGTCGCGAGAGAATCCGAACTGGCGCGTCCCGCGCATCCAGTCCCAGCTCGCACTGTCGGGTCACACGGTGTCCGAAGCAACCGTGCGTAAGTATCGTATTCGGAAGCGCAAGACCCCATCGCAGACCTGGCGAACATTCCTGGACAATCATCTGACCGACATCGTCGCCATCGACTTCTTCACCGTGCCGACAACCACGTTCCGCATAGCTCTCGCCTTTGTGGTAATGCGTCACAACCG
>JAZGDL010000525.1:0-2909 GCA_036477795.1 Phycisphaerae bacterium | reverse complement strand
GCGCGATCGTCGGCTGCGCGGTTGTGGTGGTGCTTCTCTTCGGGGCCATCACCACCGACCAGGAACGGTCCATCGCCAGCCTTGTGGACGTGCTGGAGAGTCGCGTGGGGGAGAAGACCGCCGGGGTTCTGCTTCCCAACGAGAAGGAGGTGTGGCAGGTCAGTCGGGAGTTGGCCCTTCGTCTTCAGAACAAGGAGAGCGAACTGACGCCCGAGGAGCTGGTGACGGTGACGGCGCGGCTTTCCGCGTTGATGCGGCGTTATGGGGCATCGTCGAGCGGTTTGTCGGAGATGGGCCGCAAGCAGATGCGCTTTGTCATGAGAGCACTGGCCCTGACCGGGGCCGCCCAGGCGGTTACGCCGATCGCAGCCATGCTGGACGACCAGGACGCGTCCACCCGCCGGGAAGCCCTGACGAATTTGGTCTTACTAAGGGATTTGCCCCAGGTGCACCAGGCTTTGCCGCGTATGATCGGAGCCCTCCAGGACCATAATTCGGTGGTACGTGCGACCGCATGCGTGTCGATAAGTACGGTGGCAGGGGAGTCGGACGCCGCCGCCGTTGAGGCCTTGGGACGAGCCTATTTTGACGAAGACCGTGAAGTGCGTTGGAATGCGGCTTTGGCCCTGGCCCGACTGGGCAGCCCGAAGGGCAGATCGCTGCTCTTGGACATGCTGGATCGTGAGTACTGGGAAAAGCACGTTCGGGTTCGGATTGAGACCGGCACCGGATCGTTCAACGAGTATGTGATGCCGCCGCAGGCGGTCGACCGCTATCTGGCGGCGACCATCGAGGCGGCCTCGCACTTGTACGATGAGCAGGTTTGGGATCAAATCGTAGCGCTTGAAGCCGACCGGTCGCCGGAGGTGAAAAACGCGGTGCGTAAGGTACTTGAGCGGCGTAAGACCATAGTGCCGGGAGAGCGTCAGTAGGGCGTCAACGCTCGAATTGTGGGTTGGAGTATGGGATGAGGGAGCGGAGATTGCGCTTCGGGCCTCTGCCAAACGACAAAGTCACTGCGAAACCCACGGATTAGAATCCGTGGGCTTGCAATCGAACGGTGAGGGAGCTTTAGAGGGTATCAGGACCAGGCGAAGACATTATGGCCGCCAAGGAAATTATCACCAAGGTTTGGATCGAGGAGGGTTGCATCGTGTGCGACGCCTGCGAGACCGCCTCTCCGGAGGTCTTCCATGTCACCGATGACACCTGTGTAATCCGCCCGGAAGCGCTGACCCCGGACTTCACGAAACCGCTGACCGATTCGATTGTCGAGGCTGCGGAAGAATGCCCGGTGGATGTGATCAAGTTTGAAACGGAGGTAGGGGAGGCGCCCGAAGGGCCGGCTGAAGCCCCCGCAGCCCCTGCGACGGTGTCGGCGGAAGCCTCCGTCGCGGCGGCGCCCAAGGCACCTGCCCAACCGGCTGCCGCTGCCGCTGCCAAAGCGCCGGCTCAGCCCTCGGCCAAGCCGGTGGCGGAACCGGCCACCGCAGTTGCAGCTAAAGCTCCGGCCGCAGTGCCGAAGGTGTCGGTGGCGGGCGATCCCGACCCGGCCATTCAAGCGTTGTTGCGGGCGGCGACCTGGCGCGGAGGTCTGGCGGCTATCTCCAAGTCGGACGACGGAGCCACCCCGGCGGTCAAAGCGTGGGAGAAAAAGCCGGCGTCGGAACTTCCGCCCGACGCCCGTCAAGCCAAGGTGATGGCTGCCACCAAAAAGGCGTCCGAGAATTCGGGAGTCACCCGCCGGGGGGTGTTGAGCGGATCAGCCTGTGGGATCGGGTGGTTGGCGTTCGGAGGGACGTCAGCCGTATCGGGCTTGGCCTTCACACGTTTCATGATGCCCAACGTGCTGGAGGAGCCCGACCCCAAAGTGCAGGCCGGGACGTTGGAAGTGTATGCCACTATGGTGCCGGGCGAGGTCAACGAAGACTTCAAGTCCGAAGGTTTCTGGATCGTGCGGTCCGAGGGCAAGGTAGCGGCGTTGAACATCATCTGCACCCACCTGGGTTGCATTCCCAACTGGCTTCCCAACGACCGAAAATTCAAGTGCCCGTGCCATGGCAGCGGTTTCTATGCGAACGGGGTCAACTTCGAGGGGCCTGCCCCTCGCCCGCTGGAGCGATTTCGGATTGCGTTGGTTGACGGGACGGTGTTGGTGGACCGCAGCAAGAAGTTCCAGTACGAGAAGGGCGAATGGGATAACCCGGAGAGCTTTATTGAGGTTTAGTTTAGTAGGGTCCGCCGTGCGGACCACGAACGCGAGAGTTTAGTGCGGACCACGAACGCGAGAGTTTAGTAGGGTCCGCCGTGCGGACCACGAACGCGAGAGTGGTGGGCGGCCGCGGGGTGGTCCGCACGGCGGACCCTACACTTGGTCGTCCTCAGGGTCGCGGCTCGTATCGGGCGGCGCGGGTTGGATTGTGGGGTGCGAGAAAGGATTCTCGCACCAGCGGATTCTCGCACCAGCGGATTCTCGCACCAGCGGGTTGCGGCTCGTAGCAGGAAAGAATTCATGAGTGTGTTTGGCCGTCTTGGTGATTGGGTCCGGCAGGGCCAGATATGGGGCAGCGTATTCCGTCACGGGGTTCCGCGCGACCGTCGGACCCGGGCCATGGCCATCCTGTCCAACGTGTTCCTCCATCTCCATCCGGTGGCGATTCGCAAAAGCGGCATACGTCTTTCCTTCACCTGGTGCATGGGTGGGCTGACGTTCTTCCTCTTTCTGGTCGAGACCGTCACCGGCGTGCTGCTGATGTTCTATTACCGTCCCACGGTCGAGTACGCCTATTTCGACATTCAGGGATTGCGGGCTCACGTCACCTTGGGGATTCTCCGTGAGATGCATCGCTGGGGGGCGCACGCCATGGTGATTTCCATCTGGCTGCACATGCTGCGGGTGTTCCTGACCG
>JAZGDL010000524.1:0-4946 GCA_036477795.1 Phycisphaerae bacterium | reverse complement strand
TCCACCACGATCGCCCCAGCCGCCTTAGCCAACAATCGAAGCTCCGCCAGCGGGTCGTAACTGTCGCTGTTCGGCTTGCCGGCCAGCACCTTGACCAGAACAGCCCGTTCTCTCTGGACCGAAAGTTCTGTACGCTCTAGTTCAGGCAATCGCGCTCTTTCCGGTTGCTACGCAGACGTGTGATGGTGTTGTTTTCACAAGTGGTGCCCAAAAGAGCGGTCTTGATACCGCCAGGGACCTCGGATCTTGCTCCAGAACCATTTTAACGATCCGCACCGCCGAAGGTCAACGCACAACCCATCGGCGCTTTGAACATGGGAATCATGGCATCCGGCACATTCTCAGGGCAGGTCAGCCAGCATCTTGACAACGACCGAAGCTCTTGGTCGCTCCAGTCACGTGGGCCGTTGGGCGAATCGAATTGCCCTCGACCTGCGTGCGGCGACACAAGTTTGCTTTTCCGTGCTTGGCTTGTTCATACACATATTATGATCGATTGCTCAAGAATCGCCGAGGACGACGTTCATGCCAAGCGCGCACCGGTACGACAACACACGAATAGACCCATGTGCTCCCTAAGGTCGAGAAGGATAGTAATCAGTCGAGCGACAGATTGCCTCCGCGATTGATTTCAAATGTGCCACAGAGGTCTGAATACGACATGCCTCGGACAGCTTGTCCAGAAGCGCACTATAGAAGCGTAGCGTGGCTACCGGCACGTCACCGCGTATGCTGATTTCCACCCTGTCAACCCAAATAAGTCGGATTGACGGATCGGATTCCTTGGGCAACTTAGTTACGTCAAGCTGCATCGACACGGGTTGTCGTTTGCGTGTTCGTTGCCGTTTGGATGTTGTTGATTTCTTCGCCATCTGTCTTGTCCTGCGTAAGAATTTCTTGCCTGTCTCCGGAACTATCTATGACGAACCACGCCGGTTCTCTTGCCGGGACCTCCTCTATTCTGGCATCTACCCCGAGAGCAAATAGAACCCGCCCTGCTGTATCAAAGGTACAGTTGGCGTTGCTATGCAGGAGTCGGCTGATGAACGAATCCTTGAAAGAAGTCGCGCTTGCCAGGTCCCGCTGAGTCCAATCGTTTAGCCTTAGGTAGCGCAAAATGATTTCAGCCAGATTGAGCCGGAGTTGCATTCCACGGCTCTCCGGTGTTTGGTCGTACTCATCCAATGCTCGCAAGATGTCTTGAACATCGTGACTCATGAGGATCGCTTTCTCCACAATTCGTTCCGCTTGGCGCGAGCCACCCTCTTTATTCGTTCGCGTTCAGCGGTTGATAACTTCTGGCCACGCTTTGTAAAGGCATCTATGGAAACGAATTCCGCCTTTCGGTCGTCTACATAGAACCCTATGAGACGAAACAAAGATAATGATGCGTAGGCAACTCTCCATGCACCATTCCATTCGTGCCTAATGGGGCCGCCTTCGCTTTCAAAATTCTCAAACCCCGCCCGGGCATAATGTCGCACCTTTGTGAGGAATTGCTTTCCCTTCCCTTTCTTCACAAATCTCCCTAACGCCCTGCTAGCTTGCTCCGATATCCACACGCATGTACGGTATTCTTCCCCGACAAACAGAGGATCGACGACATGGATTTTAACTTTTAGGTTAAAGTCAGTCAACCGGCATTCTTCTTGTGCCAGCGTACCGCAGGAGCCAGTCCTGCAATCTCACTGCTTTTTGTCATGTCGAGCTTTCCTGCCCTGGTGGATCGTTGGCGAATCCACCCTTCCCATCCTCCCTCAGTTCCGGTGCTCTTCAATTGCGTTCCCCAACGCCTCGATCAGGTCCGTCGCGGTCACCGATACCAGCCCGACCCCCTCGCCGGCGATGTCGCCGGCTCGTCCGTGCAGGTATGCTCCCAACACGCCTGCCTCGAAGGGGCTCATCTTCTGCCCTATCAGGGCCGCAATCACGCCGGTCAGTACGTCGCCGGACCCGGCGGTGGCCATGCCGGCATGCCCGGTCTTGTTCACATAGGTGCGTAGCCCATCAGTCACGACAGTCCCGGCACCCTTGAGCACCACTATCGCACCCGTTTCCTGGGCCAGCGCTTCCGCCGCTGCCTGTCGTGCCTCCTTCGTGCTCCCTCCTTGGTCGCCCTCAACTCCGTGCCTTAATCCCGCCATCAGCCGCTTCATCTCACCGGGGTGCGGCGTGACCACCACCTGCTGCGGCCGGGCTGTTCGCCAGGTGCCCATGGCAGCCAACGCATTCAACGCATCGGCGTCTACAACCACCCCGCCTTCGAATTCACGCAGGAACCGGACCACGTGCCCGCCTTTGATCCGAGGCGACAACCCCGGCCCGATGGCTACAACATCAGCGGCGAACTCGTTGGCCAACGCCGCCAGACGTCCCTCTTCGCCGGCGTCCACCGCGCGTGTGGTGGCACAGGGCGCCAAAACGCTTACAGGGATCTGAGCGTCCCGCGTGGTAAGAATCTGAACCAACCCCGCGCCGGTCCGAAATGCCGCGTTGGCTACCAGCGCCGGCGCGCCGACCATACCAACCGCATCAAAACGGCCCCCGATGACCACGATCCGCCCCACGTCCCCCTTGTGAGCATCGTCCGCCCGTTCTGGAAAAGCCGGTACTTTCACGATCCATTCCTATCCCTTCGTCGCCGCCGATTGCGGATTGCGGATTGACGATTGACGATTGACGATTCCGCCGTCGCAGCGCTACACATCCTTCGTCCCTTCGTCTCTTCCGCACGCAGTCGCCCGAAGTGGCTTGCCGTTTGGCAGACGCCGGAAGAGTAAAGAGTGACGACTCCCCTTCGTGCCTTTCCGGGTGCCTCCGTCCCTTCCTCCCTCTGTGCCTACGTGCCTCCGTGCCTATCCCCCAACCGATTAATCAACGCCGCCGTATAGCCGGCTGCGAAGCCGTTATCGATATTAACCACCGTCACGCCCGACGCACAACTATTCAGCATGGCCAACAGCGCCGCCACGCCGCCGAAACTCGCTCCGTACCCCACACTGGTGGGCACCGCGATCACCGGACAGGCCACTAACCCCGCAACGACACTGGGCAAGGCCCCTTCCATCCCGGCCACCACCACACACACGTTGGCCCGCTGCAGGGCTTCACCATGCGCTAGCAGCCGGTGAATGCCCGCCACCCCGACGTCGTAGAAGGTCTCCACGTGCTGATCCATGATCTCGGCGGTCACCCGGGCCTCCTCCGCCACCGGCAGGTCGCTGGTGCCGGCAGATACCATGGCGATCGTTCCCACCGAAGGCGCCGCCTGGCGCTGCCGAACCGTAATGGTCCGCGCCGCCGCATGATAAACCGCCCGATTCACCCGTGCCGCCACCACTTCAAACTGAGCCTCAGACGCCCGAGTCGCCAGGACATTTCCACCATCGGCAGCAAGTCGCTCGAAAATCTCAACGACCTGGTCAGCCGACTTACCTTCACAGTAGACCACTTCGGGAAACCCACACCGAATCTCCCGGTGATGATCTACCTTGGCGAACCCCAAGTCCTCAAAAGCCAGCCCGCGCAGGCGGGCCACCGCGTCATCAGCCTTCAGCACCCCTGCCTTGATGTCACCAATCAATTCTCGAAGGGTCTTCTCATCCATTGCTGACAACTCTACAACGCATGCGCCATGTTTTCAAACTCCGCAGACCTGGCTGGATCTCATTCCGGGCGGATTACGCCAGGGATCTAAACGCACCCGCCCGCTACGTCTACAAGTCCAGTAGGGTATGCTGGCGCGAGAATAATGCTGGTGCGAGAATCCTTTCTCGCACCCATCCGCGACTGGTCAATACCACATGAATCCGGACTTTTTCGCGTTCCGCCAGTGCAGTAGGGTCCGCCGTGCGGACCAGCGATCTAAGGGACCATGGCGATGACCAGCAGGTTGTAGCCGATGTGGGCGCCGGCGGCGGGGCCGTAGCCGCGAACGACAAAGATGGCGCCCAGGTAGACGCCGGCAAGTGATCGGAAGGTGAAGCGGAAAACGTCGAAGGGCTCGCCGCCGAACGGAGGATGGTGGTGCAGCGCGAACAGGCCGGCGGCGATCAGCACGGCTGCGATCAGCGTGGAACTCTGCGGGAACCGCAAGATGTCGACGCCGACGATCACTATCAAACCGATCAAGGCCAACCGGAAAACGAGCTCCTCGTAGATGCCCGCGCCCACGCACAGGGCGACGTTTGCGACCCAAGTCTGTGCCGGCGCGTCGGCGGCGGCGATATTGGTGAATTGGTTGAGGGCCACCAGCGGAAGGGCCCACAGGAGCGATTCGATATACATGAAGGCCACACCGTGGGTGTTGACCCGCCAGCGTTGGCGCGAGGCGACGTGGGTGGCCAGCAAAATGGCGATGACCGCGAATCCGGGAAGTAGCACGCCGGTAACGCCAAACAGTTCGAAGAAGATTTGCAGCAGTCGAAAAGCGATGACACGGTCCCGGGCGGCGGCCATTCCCCCGGGGTCAATGAACAGTGAAGCGACTTCATAGAAGATGATCAGCGGCAGGAGGAACATAAGGGAATCGAGCGGACGGGCGAGGAGGCGGCGCGGTGGTCCGGGCTTCTGTTTAGACCGTTTGGGCGACATCACCGTTGTATGGTGGCCTCTTCTTGCGTGTGACGCAATGGTGGGGGATGCGGGAGCGGAGACTACGGTTCCGGGGCCTGCCAAACGACAAAGTCACTGCGGGCGTCAACTCCGTCTGGCCGAGGCCTACTTGTAAGCGTTCAGCCATCCAGCAGTCAGCTTTCAGCGATCCGCTATCAGCTTAGTACTGGCCACTGACTGCTGAAAGCTGACCGCTGAACGCTTAGGGTCCGTGACAGAATCGGCGGGTGGGGTGGCAGGCTGAAGGCCTGCTCTGTAATAGCCGGGGGCAAGCGTAGCGCCGCCCCCGGATGACGCCGCCACCGAACCACCCGACCCTGAAAGGGTCGTAT
>JAZGDL010000523.1:0-9567 GCA_036477795.1 Phycisphaerae bacterium | reverse complement strand
CCTTCGGGCGAACCTGCCATCCGCGTGGTCATGATGCCACGTGATGCCAACGCCAACAACACCATCTTTGGCGGGGTCATCCTCAGCTACATCGACCAGGCGGGCTTTATCGAGGCCTCGCGGCAGGCCCCCCACCGCTACGTCACCATCGCCATGGACAAGGTCGAATTCAAGAAGCCCGTTTTCGTCGGCGATATCGTCAGCTTCTATGCCCAGACCACGCGCATCGGCAGAACCTCTATCAGCGTGCACGTCACGGTCAAGGGGGAGCATCGCTGCCCGGGCCAATCCTGCGATCCCGAAGTTCTCACCGAAGCAGACCTCACCTACGTCGCCATCGACGACAACCACAAACCACTGCCGATCTTTCAAAAGTAGTTCAAGAGTTCAAGAGTTTAG
Organism: Phycisphaerae bacterium; assembly: GCA_036477795.1. Classification (GTDB taxonomy): domain Bacteria; phylum Planctomycetota; class Phycisphaerae; order UBA1845; family UBA1845; genus JAZGDL01. The sequence continues at coordinate 9,168 of JAZGDL010000523.1, read as the reverse complement.
GAGTTCAGGAGTTGGGATTGCTTTGGACTGCGGATCATGGAATTCGGGGTGACTTTGCGAGCCCCGGCCGTGAGGGAGGGGTTTCAGGGCGACGCCGCGGCGCGGGATTGGATCAGTTGCTCGGCTTCGGCCCGCAACTTATCGAGTTCGGCGGCGGTGTCGAACCACAGCAGACCTTTCTCGGCCATCACGATGACATCGTCGCCGTTCTTGAACTGCTCAGGCCAGTTTTCTTTGGCGCTGGCGAGCGCTTCTTCCGCAGCGGCTGGGTCGCCCAGTTCAGCTTTGGCGATGGCGCTGACCAAGTGGCACACCGCCTTCGAATCACCACCCTGAATGGCGGCTTGGGCGCTTCGGGCGGCGTCATCGTACTTGCCGTTGCGGAGATAAGCCTGGGCGAGGATCCGCTTGTACCTCGGATCATCTAGTGAGGTAAAAGCGTCGGCCATTTTCGCTTCCACCAATGCTTCGAGGATGTCCTGATGTTCGGGCAGCGTCAAGTGCAGGCGAGCGAGCAATAGCGTAGTTCTCGTGTCCCGATGGCTGATTTCTATGGCCTTTTGTAGCGACTCGAGTGCTTCAGCCTGGCCGAGATACAACTGCAGCGTGCCGAGTGTGCGCCAAATTCCGTCATCGTACTTGCCTTCCGCACCCACCTGCAGGCTGGTCTGGGCGCCCCGCCGGGCTATCTCGAGCGCTTCATCAAACTTATTCTGCAAGGCGAGCACTTTGGCGAGATTGGTATGCGCCTGGAAGAAATTCGGCTTCAGCGCCATCACGTGTCGACAGGCCTGTTCCGCCTCAGTTAATCTGCCCAACGAGTACAGCAACACACTCTTGAGGTTCCACAATGCATGATTGTCATTCTCCATCTGCATCGCCCGCTCACACAGTTCGTTCGTTTCCTCAAGCACTTCGCGGTTCCTGTACCTGAACGGCTTGTGCTGGAAGTAATCTTCCTTCCGCCACCAGGCGGCGAAGCAAAGTGCCTTGAAATGCTGAGGGCTGAGCCGCACTGCTTCTTCAAATTTCACGTGAGCTCCCTCCCACCAATCACGCTCGACGAGATCAAGTCCGTCGGTGATCAACTGATCGGTTCTTCTCAGCCTCTCTTGGCGCGCTTCTGCCACAGCTCTCAGCCTCTCTTGGCGCGCTTCTGCCGCAGCCTGTTGGGCGCTGTCCCAGCGCAGGTACGTCCCGAATCCCGTGATCAAGACTACAAACGCGGCGGCCACCATCGCTTTGGATCTGTGGCGGTGCAGCGCCTTCCGAAAAACGTACCAGCCGCTGTCGCGCTTGGCTTCGATGGGTTCGTCTGCCAGGTAGTGCTGGATGTCTTTGGCCAGTTCGCCGGCGCTCTGGTAACGGCGCTCGCGTTCTTTCGACAGCGTCTTTAACACGACCGTTTGCAGTTCGTCGTCGATGGGGCATTGTGCCACACGCCGTGGCTTGGACGATCGCGCGGTCACACCCAAGTCCTTGGTCCAGCTTCGCGTCAGTGGGGTAGGCGGGGTTTCGGCGATGTGCTTGAGCACCTCCACCATCTGGCCCGCTACCGGATAAGGGTAGTGACCCGTCAGAAGCTCATACAGAATGACACCGAGTGCATAGATGTCGGCGCGCGTATCGATCTCATCGGGATTGCCCGCGGCCTGTTCGGGCGACATGTACGGCAGCGTCCCGATCACTTGCTGGGTGATGGAGACAACCGTTTCGACCGGTGCGGCAAGCATCTTGGCCAAACCGAAGTCGAGAACCTTCGGGCTCCCAGTCGAATCCACGAGGATGTTCGAGGGCTTCAGGTCCCGGTGTATGACCCCTCTCTGATGAGCATACTGAACGGCATCGCAGACCCTGCCGAAGAGCTTGAGTGTGTCCTCCAAGGAGAGATGCTTATCGTGGACATACTGGTCCAGGCGGAGGCCCCGAATGTAATCCATCACGTAAAAGTGCATTCCTTCCGGCGTTACACCAGAATGAAAGATCGAGATGATGTTCGGATGCTTAAGCTGGGCGACCAGTTCGATTTCGCGTTCGAAGCGCTTGCGGGCCGACTTCGAGGCGTACGGTCCTTCGATCAACACCTTGATCGCCACCTTGCGTTTGGTCGCTTTTTGGATGGCCTGATACACGGCACCCTGCCCACCGCGATGGAGTTCATGCAGGATCTCGTAGCCCTCGATCGAAATTCGAGGGCTGGGATCGGCCCGGCCCGGCGAAGCCGTTAGCGAAGGTAGAGGCATCCCGGCGCGCTCCCGATGTACATCGGGATGCCCTCCGGGCTTCATGTCCGGGTAGGGTGCTCGGGCATCTTCGGACCCAGCAAGGCTTCCCAGGAAAGCCGAGTGCTCACTGTCGGCAGCGAGCAGCGCTTCGACTTCTGCCCGCAGGCCGGCGTCATCGGCGCATGCTTTTTCCAGAAACGCCGCGCGCTCTTCGGGCGGCAGTTCGCAGGTGGCCAGGAACAGTTCAGAGATCTTGTTGTGTCGTTCCGACGAAATCATCCGGTCAAATCCTCTTGTCACCTATTCACGCGTAAAACAGCCTCGCAAGGGGCAAGAATTTCGCGGTCTCCCGATGTCCCGATGTACAGCGGGATCCGGGAACCGGGGGCACATCGGGATTCCTCACGCGCGGACCCGTTAGGGGCTGAGCCGCCGGCGAAGCCACGCCCTGGCGACACGCCAATCACCCTTGATGGTTCGTTCGGATACGCCCAGCGCATACGCGGTTTCTTCCACGCTCAACCCGCCGAAGAAGCGCAGTTGCACCACTTGGGCCTGCCGCTCGCTCAATTCGGACAGTTCCCGCAGCGCCTCATCGAGCGCCAGCAGATCAACATTAGGCGCCCAACCCGGCCCCGCCTCCGCACTCTCCAGCGTAATGGTGATTTGCCGCGCCCCGCCGCCTCGCTTGGCGGCCCCGCGCTTGCGGGCGTGGTCCACCAGAATCCGCCGGATCACCTCAGCCGCCACCGCCAGAAAATGAGCCTTGCCCTTCCAATCGACCTGGGTCTGGTCCACCAGACGCAAATAGGCCTCGTTCACCAGGGCGGTTGCTTGCAGCGTGTGGTTACGCCGTTCCCGCTGGAGCTGCCGCCCCGCCAGCGCGCGCAGCTCGGCGTACACCAACGGCATCAGCTTGGCCACGGCGGCCTGGTCGTCGTTGGCCACGGCAACCAGCGCCTGGGTGATGTCCTGTCTCGATGACATGCCCACCAACCTTCATTGTAACTCATGAAGTGGTGTTCGAGAAGCAAAGGGCCTCAGGCGTGAAGCCTGCACGATCGCCTGGACAAGCATGAAGGGCAGAACATCCTTCAATCGGCGAAATCACAACCCTTTTTCCCACAGCATGTTGCGATCATCCGGACCAAAATCCGGAGAAACGCCAGAAATCTTTGCCCCTCACTTGCCGCTTTCTCGCGTTCTGTGATGAAGACCAAAGCAGGGTGCGGAAAACCCGGCTTATAGTGGAATTTGGGAACTCGATGAAAAGGAGAATGACATGAAAACCAGAATCTTATCAATGCTCGCAGCCATCGCGATCACCAGCATGCCTGCCCTGGCTGAGGCACCCAACTCCTTCGAAACAGAGACGTCCGATGGCGGGCCGGAGACCCCGTGCATCGGCGATCTCTCCGGCGACGGCACGGTGGACGCCCACGACCTGGCCTTGATGCTCGGCAACTATGGGCCTTGTCGGGGATGTGAAGAGGACCTCAGCGGTGACAACTATGTGGACGAGGCTGACATCGATCTGCTGTTCACCATCTGGGGTTCGTGTGCGGCGGATGCCTCCAAGACTGTCAAAGGAGATCGCAGGTTTAGGGCAACCTTCAATGGCATTGGGTTGGTCGATGACGACGGCAGCAGCGACAGCGACCCCATGCCTGTGTTCGAAGTGCTCGACGAAAGAGGCCGGCGCCACATCGCAGAAATCTCCGACGAGGACGGGTTGGTCGATGACGACGGCAGCAGCGACAGCGACCCCATGCCTGTGTTCGAAGTGTTCGACGGCAGGGGCCGGCGCCTCATCGCAGAAATCTCCGACGAGGTTGGGTTGATCGATGACGACGGCAGCGAGGAGACTCCTGAAGATGAGTCGACCTGTTCGGGCGACCTGAACGGCGACGGTAGGATCGACAGTACGGACTTGGCCTTCGTGCTCGGTGCCTATGGGCCCTGCAAGGGCTGCGAAGAGGACCTGACCGGCGACGGCTTCGTGGATAATGCTGACATCGATGCCCTGGTCAGCAATTGGGGTTCCTGTGCGGTGGAGCTGCAAGTGATCTCGCCCAGACGAAAGAGCGCCAAGAGCATATATCTCGGGGATGGCTTCGTCACGGATACCGATGCGGGTAGCAACATGAATGTCCTTTCCCAGCAAGACCAGATGGATTGTTTCGGCGATCTCAACGGCGACAACGTGGTTGGCAGTGCCGACCTGGCGCTGGTGCTCGGCCGCTACGGTCGTTGTCCCGGTTGCGAAGAGGATCTGAACGGCGACGGCTTCGTCAATAGTGCTGATGTGAGAATCATCAGCGAGGAATGGGGCACCTGCGCAGAAACCGAGCCGGCACCTAGCTGGAGCGGGTAAGCCGGGGTGAGTGGAGCAAATCATACTTCTTTCCGTCAGGCGGTGTCGGCCCCACCATGGCCGGCACCGCCTGTCCTAACTCCTGATTGCAGAGGTCGTTGCGCTGTCGATCCGATGGCCGACGAAAAACGGGTGGCCGGGTCCATTCTCTCACTCCATCTGGCGCGCAATGTGTTATCCACTATAATTGCGCCTCATCTCGCGAAGTTTGGCCGGCGAGAAATCAAATCGATCACTTTGGGTGATTAGCGAACCCTAATGTTGTGTTGAAGTCGTCGCTGGGCTTGCCGGGAACTGCTGGAAACGGTATATATGTTGAACAAAGGGCCGGTGGGGAGTAGGAAAGACAGCTTCTCACATCCTGAGTGCGATCGAAAACATATCTTTGAGGAGAACGGGCCATGACCAAGCAGTCAGTTTTTATGGTAACACCGCTAACGGTGTTGTTGGCGTCCTGGGTTGTTAATGCGCAGGTCGTGAAAGAACGTGCGAGGCCGGCGCCTCCGGCCAGTGTGTCAACAAAGGCAACCGCTGAGAAGTCAGCCGTTCAAGAGAAAACCGCTGCACAAGCGACCCCTACAACGGCATTCACTGTACTGAAAGCCGAGCTGAAGGCAGCCGGTCAAAAGCAGGGCGGCCAGCGGCAAACCAGCGCAGTGACCGGCACTGCGCCGACAATCAAAGAGATGCAAGCGAGTGCGGGGAGGACCGACTCCTTGGCCACCGCCGTCGCGGCAACCCCTCAAAAGCAAGGGCTTCCACCCAAGGCCGATTCCTTGCTCAACACCGTAGCGAGACCCGGTGTGCTGGAGTCTTCGGGGGCCACTCGTTCCGCCCAAGGCGGCGATCCGGGGTGTATCGCCACAGGCCCCGATAGTTCGGCCGACGGGTACCTGGCATTTGGCCTCGATGAGTATGGCTCGTTTGTGGCCGCAGCTTTTGGCGGCGGTAAGGCCGGATGCCCCTTTGGGGACAACTTCAATCCGGCCGGCGCCGCCGGCTTGAGCGAGGCCGTCTTTACCAACGGGTTCGTCCTGTACATACCTGACACGGCCCAGCGGGAGCTGCTCAGCACCAGTCCGGATTGGAAGGCCATACTCGACGACGGCTCACTGGACAGCTCAATCTTTGCACCCAATACGGCCGTCGATTTGAGCGGCGACGGTGTCGATGACACGCTGACCGCTTTAATCCGCGTCTTCGACGGCGCCGGCGTGGACCTGCTCATCAGTGTGATACAGGAGGTTGAAGACCTCGGCGGGGGTGTGTCCAAGCTGACCCAGGACTATGGCATCATCAATAAAGGGGCAGCAATCGACTTCGTCCTGCTCCGGCAGGGCGACTATGACCTGCTGTGGGACCCGGCGGCGGACTTCGCAAACGACTCGGTCGGAACCGGGGCCAACGGTCTGCCGGCTTGCGATCGCTTCGCGTTCCAGCTTGAAGACGGCCTACCGGAAACGGCCATTACCATGAGTAGCCCGAATGGTGACGTCTACTACGGCTCCAAGCTTGGTATCGTTCCTAACTGCCCCGCTGCCGGCGTACCCTACGGTTTTGGAACCGACCTCCAGCAATGGGATGAATATGGTGTTCCGTTCGGCTGGGACAACCACGTCGCCGGGGTTGGCTGCGACACTGACGGCGAAAGCGGCCCGGCCCCTGCCGGCTGCGGCAGTCCCTGCGACGGAGCCATCGGGCTGAGAATACCGGTCTCCCTGGGTCCCGGTGGTCAGACGACCGTCACCATCATGCATACCTACGGCTCGACTTGTCCCGCCGGCTGCGACTGCGGGGGCCCCGAATGTGGCGACGGCGTATGCGACCCGGGCGAAGACTGCAAGAACTGTGAGGCCGACTGCGGTCCCTGCCCGGTCTGCGGTGACGGTGTGGTCAATCAGCCCAGCGAGGAGTGCGACCCGCCGGACGATGCGGCCTGTCCAGGCATGTGCGATCCAGCCACTTGTCAGTGTCTCCTACCCTGCGAGCTTGACTGCCCGCCTGGCGCTCTGCCAGAGGGCGAGGCCTGCGGCGACGATACCAACGGCGGGTGCAACTCGGATCCAGTGGTCTTCACCGAGGCCGAGTGCAACATGAGCTTCTGCGGCACCGCCCGGGCCGACGGCGGCACGCGGGACACCGATTGGTACCGCGTCACGGTGCCCGCCGAGACCGAGATCCACGGCACGCTGACCAGCCAGTTCCCGGGCGTCAACTTCATCGTCGACGGCATCCCTGACTGCACCCCCGTGGTGGCCGGCGACATCGGCTGCTCCGACGGCTGTACGCCCATAGCCGACGCCAGCGCCTGCCTGCCGGCCGGTGAGTACGTGGTCTTCGTGGCCCCCGGCGACTGTGCCGGCGGGGGCATCTTCGAGGGCATCCCCTGCGGCGGCGGCAACAACGACTACGTGCTGGAGATTTCCTGCGCTCCGTGCGGGCCGCCCCCAGGCCCGGAGAACGACAACTGCCAGGACGCCGCTCCGATCGAGTGCGGTGCCACCGCCTTTGATACCACCGGCGCCGACACCGATGGTCAGGCACATCCCGCCTGCGACTTCGACGGCCAGACCTACCATGACATCTGGTACGAGTTCATCGCGCCTCAGGGTGGCGTCCTCACGGTCAGCACCTGCAACCAGGCCAATTACGACACCGACCTGGTGGTCTACGACGGTTGTGACCCCGACGATTTCATGTGCCCACCCGGCGATGCTGAGATGCTGGGCTGCAACGACGACGCACCCGGATGCGCGGGCTTCAGCTCTGAAGTCACCGTTCCCGTGCTGGGGGGCAACTGCTACACCATCCGGGTCGGCGGCTTCCAGGAGGGCGACCAAGGCACCGGCACGGTGACCCTCTCGGGTCCGCCTTGTGAAGTACCCGTCGGTGCGTGCTGCTTGGAGGGCGGCGACTGCCTGGAGGACGTCACGGCAGAGGAATGCGCGGAAGCTGGCGGTGAGTGGCAGGGCGAAGGCACGCCGTGCTTCACTTCCATCGGCGGCGAGGAGCAGTGGTTTGAGTCGAATCCGAATCTGCCGATCCCAGACAATGATGCAACGGGCGCCAGCGACACCATCACCGTTCCGGGTCCCGGAGACGTGATCGGTGACGTGGACGTCGATCTGAGCATTACCCACACCTGGGTGGGCGATCTGTGCGTCAGTGTGGAGCACAACGGCACGACGGTGATCCTGATGGAGGAGATCGGTAATGCGACGCCGGGCTGCTTCGCATCAGGGTTCGGCTGCTCGGAGGATAACTTTGTGGGCATCGTGCTGGACGATGAGGGTACCGGCGGAGCGATCGAGTCCCAGTGTGTCGCTAACCTGTCCTCACCACCGAACTACACGCCCCAAGAGGCGCTGAGCGCGTTCGACGGCATGGATAAGGCCGGCGACTGGACTATCACGGTCGTTGACAGCGCCGGCGCGGACACCGGCACGCTGGACACCTGGTCTCTGCACATCACAGCGGTGGGCGATCTCATACCCGTGTGCTTGTGCGCCACGAACGAGGATTGCGACGACGGCAATGCTTGCACGATCGATGAGTGCCTTGACGGTGAGTGTTTTAACACACCTGCGCCGCTGAGCACGTCCTGTGAGGCCGACGAGGACCTGTGCACCATTGACCACTGCGACGGCAACGGCGCCTGCGTGACGTTCGACAATGTAGTCTGCCAGTCCCCAGACCCGCCGTGCGAGGGCGGCGAAGTTTGTAACCCGGTGAGCGGTGTGTGCGACCCGCTGCCCGATGCGCCGCTGAGCACGCCCTGTGAGGCCGACGAGGACCTGTGCACGATTGACCACTGCGACGGCAACGGCGCCTGCGTGACGTTCGACAATGTAGTCTGCCAGCCCCCAGACCCGCCGTGCGAGGGCGGCGAAGTTTGTAATCCGGTGAGCGGTGTGTGTGACCCGCTGCCCGATGCGCCGCTGAGCACGCCGTGCGAGGGCGATGGCAACGTGTGCACCGGAGAGCATTGCGACGGCGGAGGCAACTGTGTGCCGTTCCCACCCGGCGACTTGAATTGCGACGACGGCGATCCCTGTAACGGCCTGGAAACTTGTGATCCGATCCTCGGCTGCCAGCCCGGCATTTTCGATGACTGCAACAACAACGGCATCGCCGATGAATGCGAGGTCCCGCCCATCGGGCCGTTGGAGAATGATTGCAACGGAAACGGCATTCCGGATGACTGCGACATCGCAGACTGCCCGCCGGAGGATGCGTCTTGTCAGGATTGCGACGACAACGGCGTGCCGGACGAGTGTCAACTACCGGCGGTCACCTGCGGGGATGTGGGAGGAATCTGCACGGTCGATTGTGATCCCGATTGCAATGGGAATTGCGTCATCGACTCGTGCGACATCTCACAGTGCCCGCCGGATACACCGGCTTGTGACGACTGCAACATCAACGGCGTTCCTGACGAGTGCGACATCGATCCGCTGGACCCCGACGGTGACGGTCATGTAAGCGACGATACAGATGGTGACGGCGTGCCCGATGAATGTGTCGATTGCACTGGAAACTGCATTGACAACCCAGTGTGGAGCTGCCCCG
>JAZGDL010000522.1:0-3357 GCA_036477795.1 Phycisphaerae bacterium | reverse complement strand
CCGGGTTTCCAGTTGCGGAGATGGTACGCTGAGCGTTGGAACAGCGTCGCGCCGTGGCAGTGATGGCTATCGAGTTCGGCGTCAGTCCAGCTAGCTCAAGATTCTGCCCCTGCACGAATGTCGCTTTTGGGTCGCAAGTCGCCGTTGAGCAGCCACGGGTGAATTTCATCGCCTGAGCGGCGGGAATCGGCCAACATAAGACATTCGTCGAATTCGGAAGTTACGCCTGAATGGCACGTTATTTGGTTGCCACAAGTACGCCCAGTAGCGCCAGTAGTCCTCCGAGTGGCGCAGTTAGGTGCTTGTCGTAGCGGATAACGACCCCATAGGTGGTCCCGGCGTACACATCACCCGGTACCTCAATGGTGTCGAGTGCATCGTGGTCCTGCTCGGTGAGACAGATTCCCGACACCACCGCGATACCTAAGCCGCGAAGTACATAGTGCTTGACCGTCTCGATCGATCCCACTTCAAGACCGACGTTAAATGGTAGTCCTCGCTGTTCGAGGGTCTTCGCTATCGGTTGATGCTCCGGATCGTCGATTTCGGGCACGACGAGCTGATAACGCTTCAATGTCTCCGCATTCAGGAGGTCAACGACCTCCGGCTTCCCACGCCGCGACAGCGAATGGCCGCGGGGCAAGAGAACGTATGCCTTGTAGGTACGGGTTGGATGGAACTGCAACTCCTTTGGTAATCGACGCTTTGGAATAATCCCCAAGTCCGCGTCGTTTGCTCGTACCAGCTTTATGGTTTGACTGGCGGTCCGGGACTTGAGCCTCAACCGCGAGAAGCGGTGGTCCTGTGAGAACTGTTGAATCGCCTCAGGTAAGAGGTATCTCAAGACAGCGTCACCAGCGGCGAGTGTAATGGTGACCGCAGACGTTTCTGCTCCGACGGTACCCTCGAAGTCTTCGAGTTGATCGAACAATTTGAGCGCCATTTCCATGGTTCGCTCGCCTGCTGGCGTCAGCCTTATTCGGCCCCCTCGGGACTCGTAGAGCTTCGCCCCCAGATAGCGCTCCAGCGCCTTTATGCGTTGCGAGACCGCGGCCTCGGAGATCCCCAACTCAATGCCGCCTTGGGTCATGTTGGCATGCTTTGCGGTGGCCCAAAAGCACCGCAACGCCTTGAGATCCATCACCTCATACGGGCTCTTGGCCATCCGATTCACTCGTCGACGCTATAAGCGCTCCTTATAGGAGTGTAACCAACGCCCCCTAGTGCCACCAGCGAATACGCGGAGGATTCGACCTCGAGCCAGCAGTGCGCGCTTCGCCCAGCGAAGTGTGACTTGGCGACAAGCGAGGAGAGGTCCGATGGAATTACTCGAACAGATTCCCCCTGTCATTAGGGGACTGCTAATTACGCTCTTTCTTGTTTTGATCTGGTGGAGACTTTGCCACACGATTGATGTTGGACCAGGCGGGTCAGACGGACGCCTGACCAAAGTCGATGGAGAGTCCGATCACGGTGGTGAGGTCGATGGCGGGGGTGACAGTTCAGGATGTGACTTTGGCGGCGGGTGCGATGGATTTGGCTTGTGAGTTCGGGCCCACCGCCATTCACTGGAGAGGAACGTGGAAAAGGGAACTCTTACGAAGCTACATCGAGAAATATTCAGCGCCGGCTATCCTGAGGCACGGACCAAGTTTTTGCATGCGTGCAGGACAGCCGGCGCATCCCTTGAACATTACAACCATCCGCTTCCAGGCCCCGACGGCAGCAGCCTTTTCACGGATGTTGCCTCGTTCGGCCCGCCCGATACCTCAGCGGTGCTCGGGCTCTGCTCGGGCACCCACGGCGTGGAAGGCTTCGCTGGCTCCGCCATCCAGACGGGGCTGTTACTAAGCGGGCTCCCATCCCGCCTGCCGAGCGGTGTCCGTCTGGTCGTCATCCACGCCATAAATCCGTACGGGTTCGCGCACCTTCGCCGCGTGAACGAAGACAACGTCGATCCGAACCGGAACTTCGTCGATCACGATGCGCCGTACCCGGTGAACACGGGCTACGAGACGCTCTCCGAAGTCTTCGCGCCGTCCAGAATTGACCTCCGGTCCCGACTTCGCGAGCTGACGCAGGTGACCGCATTCCGGATCACCCGTGGCAGGCGTGCGCTGCAGATTGCCTTGAGCGCCGGACAGTACTCCCATCCGAAGGGGCTGTTCTACGGTGGCACCGCACCGATCTGGTCGAATCTCACGTTCCGCGCAATCGTCGAGCGTCACTTTGCGGCGACTGCGCGCGTCGCGTTCATCGACTTCCACACCGGACTCGGCCCCTACGGTTACGGCGAGATGATTGTCGGTGAGCCGATCGATTCGGATGCATTTGGACGCGCCCGTCGCTGGTGGGGCAATCGAGTGCGGTCGGTAAAGAACGGCGGTTCGGTGTCCGTGGACATGCCGGGCTCGCTCAAGTTCGCCCTCTCTGAGATGCTCTCGCATACGGAACTCACGAGCGGCTCGCTCGAGTTCGGAACCATCGCTCCGATGCGTGTGTTCCGCGCCTTGCAGGCGGAAAACTGGCTCCACCATCATGGCGGCGCCGATCATCCGCAAACGCACCTGATAAAGACGCGTCTGCTGCGCGCGTTCTACTCCGACACCGAAGATTGGCGGATGCGGGTCTGGTCACAGGCGGTAGAAGTGATCGACCAGGTGCTCCTAGGCCTCACGAGGCCTGGAGTCGAAGTCGGTCAGGCCCGGTGATCGGAATGGCGGAAACCCCATCGACGGCGACGCAGTAAACCGCGCGGGTCACACTTGTCTTTCATGCGGAAGGGCTGCTTTCATGGGCTTCGACTTCAAAGCCGACATTGCGCCGAATGTCCGAGTTGGGTCGGTTTTTGCCGTTCAGCGGGGCTTTGCGACAGCGGACCATGATGCTGCAGTGCATGAGGCGGAAATCGGCCACTATTGGACGTTGAGAATGTCTTCCCAACGTGTTTTCAACGTCGGCTCTTGGACCGGAAACTCCACTTCTGAACTGTCGCATTGACGGGGAGTGTGCGATTGGATTCGCCGGTCTCTGGGAGGGCGAGACAAACACCCTGTCACTGCAAGACTGGCAAAAGAAGGTTTCCGGCGACCGTGGCGCCATGCCAGTGTGATAGGCGTAAGATGTCATCAAGGCAATCCAACGACGCTTCGGCGAGGAGGATGCCTTCATGAAGTTCCGCCTACGCGCTAGAGATCACAGGAGACAAGTATGACTCACCTAATCCTAATCGTGGTCTTCACCATGCTCGGCTTCGTACTGCATGGCATGAAGCAGATGGGGGGGGTTCAGGTCCCGACCTGGGCACCTTGGGCCTCGTGGGCCATTGGGGTGTTCCTGGTCGGAGCCACCTCTTTC
>JAZGDL010000521.1:0-3043 GCA_036477795.1 Phycisphaerae bacterium | reverse complement strand
CCCGTTGGTCTCATTCCGACAGTGTGTTTGTTTCCGTCGCGCCTGGATTCCGCGCTGACTCCCCTGACTTCCCATCTATTCCGTCTCTGCGGGCTCTGCGTGCTCCGCGGTGAATAATCCGCGCTAGCACCATCAAGGGGAAGATCAGGGATGGCAGAGGATCGGGGTATGCCGGCGGGACGACCCCCGAACCGACACGCCTAAACAAGCCCTATACAGGCCTCACCCCGTTATCGGACCCTGTGAATCACAAAACAGGGCAGTCGTAAGTAACTGCCCTGTAGTGACTTAACACATTAGCGGGGGCTGGACTCGAACCAGCGACCTCCGGGTTATGAGCCCGACGAGCTGCCAACTGCTCTACCCCGCAATTGGTTGAGCGCAAAACTATTCGTCTCTCCCCGGCTTGTCAAGCCGATGCCCAGAATCTGTAACCGACGCCGACGAAACGACTTGCGACACCACCGAGGCAAACATTCGGCGATCCCATGGGGTGCTCCTGGTGAGTCAGGGGCAAAGTTGGCGGCGGAAGGCTCAGCTCCGGCTGCTGAGACTCCTGCGTGTGGACGTCAACTGGAGTGACCACGGTCGTGGGCGCAATCTTCTCCAACCCTGCTTTGATCATTGATGCTTCTCCGACGACCACGATCACGAGTTTGTCGCGCTGAAAGAGCCGACGGGCGTCACGGGCAACGACGTCGGGGCTCATCTTCTTCACTGCAAGGACATACCTGCTCAAGTAATCCTCGGGGAGATCGTCATACTCTATCAGCCATAAGTCGTTAACGGTCGCTCGGGGTGTCTCGCGCTTGCCCGTGAAACTGCCTATCCGGTAAGACTTGGTTGCCTCCACTTCTTCCGTTTCCGGCGGCGTAGCGCGGATTCGGTCACTCTCGTCCAGGATCACCTGAAGCGCCTCCGCCGTGGTCGGTGTCTCGGTAAAGGTGCTGACCACGAATCTGGCGGCAAAGTGGCTGGCATGAAGACCGCCGTGGGCTCCGTAGGTCAGACCCTTCGCCACGCGAATTGCCTTGTTGAGCCCACGTTGTACCAGACCTGCACCGCCACAACGGGACATGAGTGATCCTCCAGTGAGATGACAGTGAGGCCGTTCTTCATAACCTCCTTTTGCGAAGTCATACTGCCGGGCCGCACCCGTCGCGGATGAGGCCAAGACCAGCGCGACCACATAGCAAATCGAAGCAGACTTTGACATAGTGGACTCCTTGCGTGCGGGCTCCAGGATGCCGTCGAGAGGGCTGAGCTTGAGCTAAACCGCCTCGCAGCGGCTTGCAGGCCGTGGCTGTCCGCCTGGGCATCAGTGTTCTTCTTCAGGGATCTTCAGCGCCAGGACCGCCTTCGTCGTGTCTTTCTAGAAACCGGTCTTGCAATCTTCGGAATCGAATTCGGCGGGATTCGCACCCACTACCTTTCCCGGCGATGAATCTCTGGGCTATTCTCAAATGCCCCTCCGGGACAGCCCGCTCTCCTCTGGGGGACTCCGAAAATGTGGGTTATAGCAAGGTAGAAGCCGTTGTTGCGGCCCAGCAGTTTTTGGGTATAATTAGTGCAAGGGATTTTGTCCGCCGCGTCAATGCCAAATGGTACGCTTCAATGGAAAACGATGCTCACAGCAGTTCCTTCAAATGGACCAGGTGGGTCCGAGGTCACCTTCTGGTAGTTCTCGTGATTGTGGGGCTTCACGGTGCGGCTTTGCCGCGTACGGTGACCGCTTACGACCCGCTGAACGGGGACTACTCCAAGCAAGACACGTACGATGTGCGCGTCGTCAGCTACAACACCCAGAAACGATTTATCGCATCACCATCAAGAGATGCCGCCTTTGAACGCGTTTTGACGGTCCTGTCCCCGGACATCATCGTTTTCCAGGAGATTCCCCCGTCCGTTGGATCGGACCAGATCAAGGTGCGCCTTGACGACGTGCTGCCGATTGACGGCGCGTCATGGCACGTGCATATGGGGCGAACCGACGGCTTCAACCGCAACGTCGTGGCCTCGCGGTTCCCGCTGTCCTTGACCCGCGTTGATACCGTTCCGATATCGGAGCTTCGGGGTGTCACCATCGCACTGGTCGATCTCCCGGACGAGCAATACGTCAACGATGTGTACATACTCGGAGTTCACCTCAAGTGCTGCGGGGGCACCAGCGAAGATGCTCGACGCCAGATCAGCGCCGACGCCATAGCGAACTGGCTGGGTGATGCACGGGGCGAACAGCGTCCCCGCGGCGACCACGTTGTCCTGGTCGATGAAACGCCGATGGTCGTCGTTGGCGACTTCAATCTCGTCGGCCCCAGCAATCAACCCGAAATCACGCTGATTGAGGGAGACATTCAGAACCAGGGCACCTACGGCCCCCCGGTCAAAGGCGATTGGGATGACTCCGACATGAACGACCTCCACCCCGCGGATCCGTTCACTGGCGACACCGACACCTGGAGCAGCAACACAGCCAATCCTACGTCTCGGCTCGATCGGTTCATTTACACCGACAGCGTAGCCATCGTAGTCAACAGTTTCATCCTCAACACCCTTACCATGTCTTCTGAGGCACGCTCGGCGCTGGGATTGTTGCTCAACGACACCACTTCCGGCAGCACCGCCGATCACCTTCCCATCGCGATGGATCTAAGATTGCACACCGATTGCAACGAAAACGGCGTACCGGACTTAAAGGACATAATCAACGGTGACAGCGCGGATTGTAATCGCAACGAAACCCCTGACGAATGCGAGCCTTCGCTGCCCGCAGACTTTGAGGGTGACAACGATGTCGACCTGTGGGATTTCACAGTATTCACCGACTGCGTTGGCGGTCCTGATTCCCCACCCTTGCCCACGAGTCCCGCATGTCTTCATCTGTGCTTGGATCGATTTGACCTTGACGCGGACGGCGACGTCGACCTGCATGATCTTGCGCTGCTGCTGCAGCTTTTCACCGGTTGAACAACACAGGCCTGTAGAGGCGCAGCCACGTCACTGTCACGGATCGGTACGGCTCCCTTCTCGCCGACGATGTGCA
>JAZGDL010000520.1:0-4049 GCA_036477795.1 Phycisphaerae bacterium | reverse complement strand
CTTGCTGCGGCGGGTGCGGTTCAAGAACCACTTCATTTTCAAGTACTCCCCGCGCCCAGGCACGGCGGCCATGAGCCGGCTCCCGGACGATGTGCCGGCGGAGGTCAAACGACGGCGCAACCACGAGTTTCTGGAGCTACAGGCACAGATCAGCGCCCAGGTCCATGGTGAATACGTCGGGCGAACAGTAGACGTCTTCGTCGAGAAGATCGGCCAGCGCCGGACCAGACGGTCCGGCGGCTTCGCTCAGCCTGTGCGTCTGGGCTGGGAGCGGCCGCGCGTCCAGGTCTCCGGGCGGACGACCGGGGATTTGATCACCGTCTTCGACGTGCCTGAAAATCTGGAGGCCGAGGTACTGATTGGGCGGATTATTCCAGTGCGGATCACCGGGTCGGGGCCGCTGATCCTCCAGGGGGAGCCGATTCGTCAGCCGGCTTCGAAGGGCAACCAGCCCACGGCGGCGGCTGGGCCGGCGAGGGCTGACGGAAGTTCGGATTTCGTCAGGTGATCGGCACCAAAAAGGCCCTGGGGGTATGGTGAAAGGGGGTTGAAACGGGACTGAACCGGGCCGCGGTGGCGGTCCAGGAGCAATAATGCCGTGACCGGCGGTCGGGCTTGGCGAGCGGGGGGTGGGGCTGAACGCCGGCGGCCGCCCACGCTTGGTCACCCGGCGTATCTTGCCCATCTTAAAAATGTCCAAAACACAGAGACTTGTGTCTTGACTACAATTTCGACGGCTGTATCTTTGAGCCAGAGCGTGAGAGAAGGCAGAAGCTGCAATGACGCCTGCTGAAGCCTGAATCTCGTAGTAGTCATTGTGCATAAGAGAAGAGAAAGAGGTTCTAACAATGAGAAAGAATGTTCTTCTAATCACAGCAGGCGTATTTGGATCGCTTGCGGTTTCGGCTTCGGCGGACTTCACTCGTTTTCAAACGGAGTTCAAAAGGAGCTTTGACACGGCTCTGTCGAATTTCGGGGAAGACGTGGGCATCGTTGACATTTGGAACCTGTACGCGCTTTTCAACGATCCAGACGACGTGTACACCGCAACTTTTGTCGTCCCTGACACCTCTATGATCCACAGCAGTGACCTCTTCAAGCCATTCGATGGCTTGGGCGGTGGATTCTGGAACAACGTGACGGCACCCCCCGGGAACACCCCGCAGCCAGCTGGTTTTGTATACGACCTTGATAGGCCGGGTTTTGATAACGATACCTTCCTCACCATCGGTCTCAAAGCCGGTTTCGAGGGCGACCAGGCGGCGGATTTCGACCCGGAGGGTGAAGGGAGACTCAATGCCAGCGGAATCATGAGCGACAGCGGTGAACTAAGTGAGGACTTTGCATACTTCACGATTCCGGAAGCCCCGCAGGCAGCACAGGTCGGTGGGCGGGTCTTAGTCCTTCAAATTGCTGTGCTGCAGGGCGAGCACGCCAGCGGCATTTGGAACGTTCAGTGGGGTAACCTTGGCCCTGGCCCTGGTGGCGGGCAAGCTTCTGGTGTCCAATGGACGACCGTTCCGGCGCCCGGGGCACTGGCCCTGTTGGGTCTGGCCGGTTTGGCCGGCGCCCGACGCCGACGCCGCGGCTAAGGATGTTGTGAACCTTCCGTCGTTCGCAAAGGCGACCACGGAAGCCAGGTCTTGCAGAGAAGAACCATCGCCGCTGCCGGTCTCCGGCGGCGGCGATTTTGTGCGCCGTCTCGGCCGCCTCGTGGTTCGCCCGCGAGACGGGTCCCGCGCCCGAGACATGCCGGGGCCCCAGCTTGACCACAAGGGCCACCGGCGGGCTCAATTCACGTTGTTTCTTCTGGGGTTGGGCGTTGACAGGGGCGCTACTGCGGTCACAATAGAAACACACACCCCTGGAGATGAGCTGTCGTGGCCCACGCCCCCGCGACGCCCGGTGTAGTGCGGAGGACGGCATCGTCGGTAACGACCGGAGGATCGATCAGCGGTCGGCTTCTGTTTGTCCGCGCCGAGTCATCATGACGCGGCAGTGTGTGCTTGGACGTGTGCTGGCACGCCTCGTGGGCGGCGCATCCTCCGTCTCCTGGGTATGATCCAACTCTTTCGATCGCGAGTAAAAAGGTGAACCAAACGATGAACACTCCAAAGGCACTCCCCTATGTGCTGGCCTGCAGCGCCGTGATGCTGTGGACCGGCGACCTGACCGCTCAGGTTCTCAACGGGGTTCGCGGCCCGACTGGGCCGGTGATACCGGAACTGCTGCGGTACGACCTTCAAACGCTGGACCTGCCCGTAACGGAGCAAGAGCCCTTCACGGCCGAGGTTCGGCTGGGGGACCAGATGCAAACGCTGATCCTCGATCCGTACACCATGCGGGCCGACGACTTTCGCGTTCTCGTTCAGGGAGAGGATGGGCAGCTGCGGGAAGTGGAGCCGCCGCCGCCGCGAACCTACCGCGGGACAGTCCAGGGAGAGCCGCTTAGCCGAGTGTCGGCCACCCTCATGGATGGGCAACTGTGGGCGGTGGTCGCTCAGGAGTCCGGGCAAGTGTGGTACATCCAGCCGCTGTCGAAGCTGACGGTTGGCGGGGCGCCCCACACCAGCCACGTCATCTACCGGGGCGACGATCTCGCGCCGGTGGAGGGAGTCTGCGGCACCGACGACATCCCTCAGCCGCTGGGCAACCTGGGTGGTCTGGGATCTGGCGGCGACCCCACCGCCGGCACCGGGCTGCAAACGACGGACATCGCTTTCGACGCCGACCGGGAATTCTTTTTGCTCAACGGCAGCTCGGTACCGGCGACGGTGGCGGATATCGAGGGAGTCATGAACAAAGTGGAGCGCGTCTACGACCGTGATACCGGCATCGTCTACGAGATCACGGTGATGGTGATCCGTACGACCGAGCCGGACCCCTATTCCTCGACTGACCCAGGTGCGCTCCTCAACCAGTTCCGCAACACATGGCGCACGACACCGGAAGTGTTCATCAGGCGCGACGTTGCGCAATTGTTCACAGGGAAGAACCTCAACGGGCCAGTCATCGGTGTCGCCTGGGTCGCGACGATCTGCGAAAACGCCAGCAGCGGTTTCGGCTACAGCCTCGTGCAATCCAGGTTCAGTTCCAACTCTGATCTTCGTGCGGGGCTGTCGGCCCATGAGATTGGGCACAGCTGGAATGCGCTGCACTGCTCCGGCGGCACCTGCCACATCATGTGCAGCGGCCTCGGTGGCTGCGGCGGCGTGTTTGGGCAGAATCTGAAGTTCGGGCCAATCTCCATCAATGCGATCGTCAATTACCGCAACTCCCGTTCGTGCCTGTTTGAGCAGCCCCCGACGCTCGTGCCGCCGTTCTTTGACGACTTCCCCAACAGTGTTGTCAACACCGACAACTGGACCTACCGCTTCGGGGCGTTCGTGACCACGACCGGAGTGAACGAGCCCAGCGCGCCGCGATCGCTTCGGCTCGACGGCAGCTCCACTACCTACCAGAAGGACGAGATACGGACGAACTTCATCGACATGGTCGGGCAGACCGGATCGATCCTGTCCTACTTCACCGAGCACATCGATGTCGAGGTGGGCGAGTCGCTCGTCGTCGAGTACTGGGCGCAGAACAAGACCTGGAAGAGTCTCAACGTCATCAAATCCGATGGTGCCAACCAGACCGAGTACGACTTCTTCACGCATGATCTACCGGGCGATGCGATGCACGACGAGTTCCGTGTGCGCTTCCGCACAACCGTGAACGCGAGCAACGACGCTTGGTACGTTGACGACGTGTTTATCGGCATGCCCTCGACTTGCCCGTGGGACCTCAGCGGCGACGGCGACGTTGGTGTTCCGGATCTGCTCACCTTGCTGGCGGCATGGGGAACCGCGCCCGGCGGTCCGCCTGACTTCAACAACGACGGCGACGTTGGTGTGCCGGACCTTCTCGAGCTGCTGGCCAACTGGGGCCCCTGCCCGTAAACGGCGCCAGTCGACTTGTGTTCTAACCATTACACCCCCGGTCTTCACTGGCCGGGGGGTTTCTTATTCCATCAACAAAATACGGGCTCAACCGCTTACGAGTGCTTC
>JAZGDL010000052.1:0-3291 GCA_036477795.1 Phycisphaerae bacterium | reverse complement strand
ACCCCAAACCGACTGGGCCATCGATTCGCGCATTGGGGAGAAAGAGCTCGGGTTCAGCCGCGGAAGCCGCCCGGTCCGTGCCAAAACCGAATCGTGATCGCCCTGCGTGCGCAGTTTCCTGGACGTTCGGGGTTAAGAATCCCGACGGATAGAGTTTTCACTAGGCACAGGAGATTTGAAAATCAGGAAACTAGCAACCGCCGCTATTTGATAAACAACAGATCCCGATACGAAGGCAAAGGCCACAAATCGGTCGCCACGCGGGTCTCCAGCTCGTCGGCGACCTCGCGTAGCGCCTCCATCACCGGGATCACGCTCTGACGCATGTACTTGGCGTGAGCCAGTGCATCTGCCTCGATGTGGTTGTCGACCTCCGCCAAAGAATTTAGCGTCGCATTGAACTTATAGATCAGATCCACCCATTCCTGCAACTGCGACTTCTGATCCGGACAATCCACGCCCGCTCCCAGCGTGGCTTGCACCGTCTCAGCCATTCGAGCCTGATGCCGCATGGCTGCCGGCAGGATCATCTGCCGCCCCATTAACACCATGGTCTCTGACTCGATGTGCAACTGCATGGCGTACTTTTCCAGATAGGCAGTCACCCGGCTCTCGATTTCCAACCGGCTTAGCACCTTGTAGCGCTCGAACAAGGCGACCGATTTCTCTTCGCTGAGTTTGGGCAGCGCCTCGGTCGAGTCTTTTAGATTCGGCAGACCGCGCTGGGCAGCCTCTTGATGCCAGGCGTCCTGATAGCCGTCCCCGTTGAAGATCACCCGCTTGTGCTGCTTGATGGTCGCTTGGAGCACTTCGCGCACGGCCGGTTCCAACCGCTCGGCCGTCGGGTTCGGGCCGGCAGCCTTTTCCAACGCACTGGCCAGGTGACCCAAAGAGTCCGCCACGATCGTATTCATCACTGTGTTGGGCCAGGCCGACGTCGCCGACGAACCCACCGCCCTGAACTCGAACTTGTTTCCCGTAAATGCGAACGGCGACGTCCGATTTCGGTCGCCGGAATGCCGCGGAATCTGGGGCAACGTCGTCGCTCCCAGCGTCATCTCTCCCCCCTTGAGCGTCCGGCGGGTAGACCCTTCTTCCAACTGCTCCACGATGTCGGTCAGCATGTCTCCCAAGAAGATCGAGATGATAGCCGGCGGCGCCTCGTTGGCTCCCAACCGATGATCGTTGCTGGCCGAGGCGATCGAGGCCCTAAGCAAATCGGCGTGCAGATCGATCGCCCGGATCACCGCGCACAGATAAACCAAGAACTCCATGTTGGTGTGCGTATCTTCCTGCGGGTCCAGCAAGTTGACGCCCGTGTCGGTGGTCATCGACCAGTTGTTGTGCTTGCCCGAACCGTTGAGCTGAGCAAACGGCTTTTCGTGCAGAATCGCCTGAAATCCGTATCGCGGCGCCACCCGCTTGATGGTTTCCATGATCAACATCTGGTGATCGCAAGCCACGTTCGAACTCTCAAACACCGGCGCAATCTCATACTGCCCCGGGGCCACTTCGTTGTGACGTGTTTTGACAGGAATCCCCATCCGGTACAGCTCGTATTCGGTCTCCGACATAAATGCCAACACTCTTGGCGGAATCGAACCGAAATAATGATCGTCCAACTGCTGACCCTTGGGAGGTTGGGCTCCAAAGAGCGTTCGATCGCACGACACCAAGTCCGGCCGGGCGTAATACAGATGCCGGTCGATCAGGAAGTATTCCTGCTCGGCCCCCACCGTCGTATACACGCGTTTCACACCTTTGTCCGTGCCGAACAGCCGCAACACACGCATGGCCTGGGTCGACAGGGCTTCCATGGATCGAAGCAGCGGCGTCTTTTGATCGAGCGCCGCCCCCGTCCAGGAGACAAAGGCCGTGGGGATGCACAGCGTCACGTTGTTCTCGCCGCGGATCAGAAAGGCTGGGCTGGTCGCGTCCCAGGCGGTATAGCCCCGAGCCTCGAACGTGGCCCGCAATCCGCCCGACGGAAAACTCGACGCGTCCGGCTCACTCTGACAAAGGTCCGAGCCGCTCAACTCCAGGATCACCCCACCCACACCGTCCGGCGTGGCAAACGAATCGTGCTTCTCTGCAGTCAAACCCGTCAGCGGTTGGAACCAATGCGTATAGTGCGTCGCGCCGTTTACGGTGGCCCAATCCTTCATGTCCGCCGCCACCACGTCAGCCACGTCCAAATCCAGCGGCTCCCCGTCTTCCATCGTCCGAATCAGCCGCTTGTAGACATCCTTCGGCAACCGCTGGCGCATCACCCGCTGGCTAAACACGTCCTGGCCGAAAATCTCCTCGATCTTGCCACCGGCCTGCTTCACGTCGACTCGGTCTTGCTGCGACTCGCTCCACCGCGTCGCAGCCCGAATCGCACTTTGTTTGGCTTCCATAGCTCCCATCGTCGTCATCTCCAATTCCGCGTTTGCCTACAACCCCATCGCTCGCCCTACCGGATCGGTATCTCAATCAGTCAAATGCCACCGCCAGGTCATCGCGGAAATCGAATAGTTTCTCGATGGCGGTGATCCGCAACACCTCCCGAATTTCGGAGTTGACCCCCACCAACACAAACTCCCCACCCCGGGCTTTGGACTCGTTGAGCAGCTGCAGCAGAATCCCTATCCCCACACTGGGCAGAAACACCACCGCCGACATATCGATCACACACCGCTTGCCCGGCCCCTCGGCGATCGCCTTCGCCACCGCCTCCTTGAGCGCTTCGCTGGCCTCAAAGTCCATCTCCTTGCACTGCATCGCTGCAATCAACCCGTTCTCGCGCTTTTCTATTGAAACCACTCGGTCGTCTGACATAGCATCCTCTCCAGCCGATGACGGGCGTCATAGCACCGCGCCATGGGACGTCGATCACCCGATCCCGATCCAAGCCCAGCCCATACGCCGCCCGAGTCCCTAACCATTCCCGGCTTTGAGCTTAGACTAACGCTTCTGAACTCACAACCCCGTTTGCCCCCGTCCGATGGCCCCGGTTGAGGTTTTTGCTCGGCGATGCCCCGTATCCGATGCCCTTCGCCGGCAAGTTGTAGTCGGTGAGGATCCGAGTCTCCGCTCGGGCGGTGGTTCGTCGCGCGTCGTGACAGCCAAGCGACGCTGTGATCGCATGGTGCCCAGGCTACACAACGGTAGGACCAATTTGACGAAACCGTCGCGGGGCATCGCGCGTGAGCGTTGCGTGCTCCAGGCCGATCGTTGGAGCGCGACGTGGCGCACGATGAAACTTTACCTTTACCGCGGCGCGACGAAGAGCACTCGCCCATACCGCAC
>JAZGDL010000519.1:0-2854 GCA_036477795.1 Phycisphaerae bacterium | reverse complement strand
CCCATGTATCGGGACTTTGTCAACTGGTTGCACCGGCAGATCAACGGTTCCATCCGGGCCTGGCGCGTCGCCGAAGCCAGCCTGCCGGGCGAAACGGTCGACTGGGCCACCGCGCCCGTGCCCATCAGCGAAAGGCCGCTGTTCAGCCGGACTGCCGCCGGGGCGCTCGTAGCCGGCAAGGCAAACGATCACTACATCAACATCGCCGCCGGTATGGGATTGGCCTTTTTGATGTTTCTGGTAATTCTCATCGGGGCTATTCCGCTGACCTACAGCGTCCTGGAAGAGAAGATGCAGCGCAGCGCAGAGGTTCTCCTGGGATCGATCACGCCGTTTCAGTTCATGATGGGCAAGATTCTGGGCATGGTCGGCGTGTCGCTGAGCATCATGACCATTTACATTGTCCTGGGATTCCTCGCTGCCAGCGCTTACGGTTACGGCCACACGCTGCCAAGACACCTGATTTACTGGTTTGTCTTGTACCAGGCCGGTTCGATTCTCATGTTCGGGTCACTTTTCGCCGCCATCGGCGCAGCCTGCAACGATATGAAAGACGCCCAGAACCTGATGGCCCCAGCCTCCATCATCGCGTGCATCCCTTTGTTCGTCATTCGCCCGGTCATGATGGAGCCCAACAGCACCTTCTCCACACTGGTGTCATTCTTTCCGCCCGCCACGCCGGTGCTGATGCTCTTGCGGCAGGGATTGCCTGCGCCGGTCCCCTTCTGGCAGCCGGTGTTGGGGCTGATCTTGGTACTGGCGACGGCGTTGTTATGCGTAGCCCTGGCCGCCCGGGTCTTCAGCGTCGGCATTTTGATGCAGGGCAAGGGCGCCAACATCAGGGAAATCCTTCAATGGGCGTTTTACGGCATCGGCCACCGCCCCGCCCGCCCCGAGCGCCGGCACGACCTGGCTGGCTCAGCCCCGTGACCGTCTCCGATTGGCCAACGGGAGGGCCCGGCTCCCGCCGAGCCTCAGGCGCGGCCGAGGCGGGTGGCCCACCTTCTCTGAAGGTGGGGGATAGATGATACGGGAAGGTGCGACGTCGGGGTGTGGATCATCGCATCCCCCACCTCGAAACGAGGTGGGCCACCCGTCTGCCTGGCTCAGCCCCGTCACCGTCTCCGATTGGCCAACGGGAGGGCCCGGCTCCCGCCGAGCCTCAGGCGCGGCCGAGGGTCATCGGAAAGAACGGCTCGCCAGGAGGCTCGCCCTCCCGCGCACCTGAGGGAAAAAGCTCGCGGGTCCGCCCAGCATGGACGCACCCGACGCGTCAGTGTGCTATAATTATCGTATTGACGATGAGCGAGACAGAGCAACCAAAAGACGCGAGTGACCCTCTAATCGACGAGGTCCGTGCCGTACGTAAAGCACTCAGCGAGCAGTTTGGAAACGACGTGGACGAACTCGGGAAGTACCTGCGCAAGATTGGCGATCAGTACGGCCAGAAGTCGCCCCGCGTGGACGCGCCCGCGTCGCCGAACGTTCCACCAGAACGACCTTGAACAACGACCAGATACAATCGTCACGCCTATCAACAGTGGCGTAGGGCTACGCCGTTTGCGGTCTTCGTTTGACCGGGACGAAGCGAATCACGACGCGTTGATCGAGCGCGGCAGCGATGCGCCGGAGCATCGATAGCGAGTGCCCCTCATAGTCGGCGTCTTCCAGGCGGCTGATCACCGATGCTGTCGTGCCGACCAGTTTGGCCAGTTCCTTCTGCGTCAACCCGGCCTTGTCGCGGAGGTCGTAGATCTTCTGAGCGATATCGAGATTGGCCCGTTCTTCCTCAAGCAACGCCAGCCTGTCTGGTTTGCCCTCATAGTATCGGCGGTGAAGGATTTCCACCGCGTCGGTTGTGGGTTTTCTTCCCTTGGCCATGGTTACGCTTCCTTGTGTGAGTGGCGCCGCGGGTCTGTCTCAAACTTGCCCTTGCGCTCGATGGCGTTCTTTATCTCCGGCGGCGGTACCTTGCCTTTCTTGACAAGCCCATGGGAGACTACTGCGGCTGTCCTCCCGTGGTAAAAAGTAGAGCATGCGGTAGTTGATGCCCTGCAAGCCCACCCGAAGCTCGTAGATCCCGTCCTGCAGGTAGTCAGCATGCGGCCGATGAAGCTCGTGCCCGAGCGCCTTTAGACGCTCAAGTCGTACGCGGCACTTGTCCTGTGCTTTGGCCGTAAGGCCATCAAACCAATCAAGCACCGGCACGCTTCCGTCATCCTCTTTATAAAAAACGACCTCAATTTGCGGCATCCCTGCCTCCAACACTATTATTCGCAAAATTGCGAAAGAATGTCAAGCTGTTTGTGCAGCGGACTTATCGGGCGGGTGGCCCACCTCGTTTCGAGGTGGGGGAGGCGATGATCGTGGGGGGGTTATCATTTCCACAGAGGGTACGGTTAGACGATTCCCTGCACATGGCTCAGGCATGATGACGTATCCCCATCAGGCAGACGCCGAATCGGTCCTGCAGTACACGCAGTCCCTACGCTACGATTCGTTTCAGACCGTCGTCGTGAAAGAACGTCAGACGGCGTCGGCAGGAGATCGTCCAAAATTGAGAGGAGAAAAAGGGGTCAGGCTACTTTTTCGTGAGTTGCAGTGAGAAACGACCGGAGAGGACCGAGAAAAAGTAGCCTGACCCCTTTTTCTCCTCGATGGTCGATCCGCATCCGACACACCACTCGTCCCTGGGCGGCCCGCCCGGTGACCTTGCTGAACTTCCTGTGGGCATCGAGGCCCATTTGTGTTACCTTGTCCATCTTCATTGGCTGTCTCCTTGTTACAATGGTTACCAAAACACACCGGACATGATACCGTCCGGCAGGAGACAGCCTTTCATGGGATTACCCCG
>JAZGDL010000518.1:0-5911 GCA_036477795.1 Phycisphaerae bacterium | reverse complement strand
CCCGGGCAGCGACCCCACGACCGGCTGCCGGCCGGGCTCGCCGACCGTCTGCGACGACGGCAAAACATGCACGGTCGATACGTGTGATGAGACCGGCGACACCTGCGTGTTCACCCCGGACGACAATCTTTGTGATAACGGTGACTTTTGCGACGGGGCCGAGACCTGCGATCCAACACACCCCTCGAGCGATGGTCTCACCGGTTGTCTGGCAGGCACTGACGTGGTGTGTGACGACGGCGTGAGCTGCACGACCGATACCTGTGATGAAGTCAACGACGAGTGCGTCTTTTCGGGCGAGTGTGCAGAGGCGATCACCAGCCTTCGAGTGGATCTGGTGTGGGACCCAAACGTGAACCCCATACTGAGCTCTTCGATCGACCAGATTCTGGAGATCGATCTGCTGGCGTTTCCTGACAACCCCGCCGTCGAAATCGAATTGTCCGCGATGGGACTGGTCATCAATTGGGACCCTGGCGAGCTGGAGATTCTGCAAACGATCGACAGCATCGTGCCCTGGACCACGGCGCCGCGTTTTCAATCGGGCGACCTTGACAATCTCAACGCCGGTGTCAACGACCCGCCGGTCGGTGTGCCCACCAACGACGGGGATGCGTTCTTCGAGGTGCTCTCGCAGCTTCCACCGCCTTCCGGCGACGGCCCCGTGGTGATTCCGGTGGGGGGCAGTATCGTTGTCGCCACGTTCCGCTTCAAGGTGCTTGTCGAGGGGGCGATGAGCGAAGTCAGCATTCCCCCGACGGGCGGGCCCAACACCTGCTCCCAGGTTTTCTGGGCGGGCGAGGGGAGTTGCGACATCAAGCAGGGTTTGGACACCATCCACGTCTGTGACGGCGGTTGCGTTATCGCCGGTACATGCTACGCCGCGAGTGCACTCAACCCGGCCAACGACTGCCAGGAGTGCGACCCGGTCCAAAACCCACTGTCCTGGACGGACTTGGCCGATACCACGGCGTGCGAACTGGGCCCGTGCGAGCTCAATGAGCAGTGCCAGTCCGCCACCTGTATCAGCGGGGGGCAGCCCGATTGTGCCGGTGTCGGTGATCAGTGCAACGTGTTTTCATGCGATGAGAACGGTTTGGAAAACAATTGCGATACGCTGACGGTGCAGACCGGACAGCCGTGCGACGACGGGCTGGCCTGCAACGTCGGTGAGACCTGTGACGCGGGCGGCAGTTGCACCGGCGGTTCACCTATGGACTGTGCGCCTCTCAACACGGAGTGCGCCACCTTCGCCTGTGATGTGCTCGGCGACGAAGGTAATTGTGACGACCAGACCAACACAACGAACGGCACACCGTGCAACGGAGGTCTGGGCGAGTGTCTCGACGGGATCTGCAGCTCCTGCCGGGTGCCCGCGGTGATCAGCGGGATCGCCTCGCGATATATCGAGATTACGCCCGATATCACCGATGCGGGACCAGCGGTAGCTTTGCGTCTGGAGAATCGATGCACTCTGGAGGTCGGCTGGGTCGCGCTGGTGCACGTCGACTACATTGAGTCGTCGCTCTGTGACGTCGGGACTCCTAATCAAGGCCAAGGGTGCGATCCGGAAGTGACAAATCCGTGTGGTTTCGGAACGGACGGTAGCCAGTGTGCCGTCCAGGCTGTGGTCAACGTCGGGGTGACGACGCCCAATTGCGACAACGCCGAATTCCACACGCCCGACGAATGGCTGGGCACGGGGAACAGGTTGCTGGTGACCGGGGGCCCGGTTTCGCCTCAAACCAAGTTCGACGTGGTGGCGGTGTGCGGTGACTGCGCCGGCCCGAACTTCTCCGATCCACCGGCGACCACGGCGGCCTGCACCTGGACGTACTCCGATACCAGCAACGACGGTCAGGTGACGTTCTTTGCCGACTTGTTCAAGATGTTCGGTAACACTGCGGGTGCGGGGTTCGCCCTGTGGACGGGGCCGGACCCGGGGTACGAGGTCGACACCCAGGGCAACTCGCCCTCCGTGCCGGACCAGCAGGTTACGTTCTTTGCAGACATCTTCTCCGCCTTCAAGGCCACCCTCGCCGGCGGTGATGACCAGTGGACCGGCACGATTTGTACCGCAGAATGCCCCGATCCGTAGTGAAGCGGTCCGTGCTGCTGGTTTGCCGGTGCTGACTCTACCATCGCAGAGCACCGACAAACGAGTTTGTCAGTGCTGCCCCGAGTCAGTTCGTTTGCTGGGATAGGCTCTAATAAAGGGGACGGTCTCAGGCCGGCGGGTGGCGCCGTCTCCAGACCTCCTCCGCCTCGGGCCGGCGGATGTAAATGGGGACTAGTTCGCGCGGATTGTCGAAATCACCTTGCAGGGCGCGGGCGTGACCCAATTGATGGACGACTTCGGCGCGGGGGCGACGAGTGTATTCGGGCAGAACGGCGAGACCACTCTGCTCGACAGCCTGACGGGCGTAGTCAATCCCTTCGCCGGTAAGCGCGGCCGGCCGGGGGAGTTGTTCGAAGAAACCCGCGGCGTCACATTCAGCCGGAGACATGGTACATACATAGGTGTCGTTCTGTTTGAGGTACGCCGCGGCGTACACTTTTCCACGCTTGGCGTCGAGGATGACGCCGAGATTGACGTCGGGGTTGTCGAGGGCCAGGGCGTTTTGGGCGATCACGTCCAGCGTCGGCACGCGAACGATTCGGACGCCGCCGGCCAGCGCCAGCGTTCGCGCGGCGATGATGCCGATCCGGACGCCGGTGAAGCTTCCGGGGCCGGCGGAGACGTAGCATTCGCCGATCTGCCCGGGCATCAAGCCTTGAGCCCGGCATAGCGAGTCGATGGTGGGCATCATCTCCACCCCATGCCGAAGATCAGCGCTGAACGAGCGAGTTTCCAGCAATTCCGATCCACGCCCCAGAGCGACGCTGCCGATCCGGCCTGACGTTTCGATGGCGAGGTTGTAAGAGGTTGTCTGTGGGCGTGCGGCCATGAATCGCCCATGTTACACACGGGCGCCATGGTAGCCACAGAGGCTTTGAGAAATGCCGGATTGACGTGTTGGCCGTGGACGCCTAGCATCGGTGCGTTCTGCCCCGCCGAGGGCGTGAAGGCCGGGGTCGGCGGCGAGTTCGTTGGGCCTCAGTAAACGAGGACGTGCCGTGGCTACGACGTTCGCGGTGATTTCAGACATTCACGGAAACCTTGAAGCGTTGCAGGCGGTGCTCGCGGACCTCGACCGGCGGGGCGTTGACGAGCGTTACTGTCTGGGCGACGTGGTCGGTTACGGCGCCAGCCCCAAGGAGTGTCTCGACCTGGTGACCGAAACGTGCAAGACCTGCCTGTGCGGTAACCACGACCAGGCGGTTTTTTACGAGCCCTGCAGCTTCAATATCAGCGCCGAGCGGGCCGCTTATTGGACGCGTTACACGTTCGAGGAGGAGTCTAACAAGGCGTCACGCGACCGTCGCTGGCAAGTGCTGGGCAGCCTTCCCTATAGGTTCGAAGTGCACGGGCTGCTGCTGGTGCATGCCTCCCCGCGCCGCCCGGTGAACGAGTATCTCTTCGCCGAGGATTGCTACACCAATCCCTCAAAGATATTGGCTAATTTCGAGCGACTGGAGCCTCACCACATGACCTGCATGGTCGGGCACACCCACGTGCCGGGTGTCTTCCTCGACGACCCCTACTTCGAACCGCCGGCTGAGTTACCCGAGGCCAACCGCTACACCATTACGGAGGATGAGAAGGCCATTATCAACGTCGGCAGTGTCGGGCAGCCGCGCGACCGGGACGCCCGGGCCAGCTACGTACTGATAACAGTTAATAACGACAAGGCCAACGGTGAATATCGAGCGAACGTGGAGTTCGTGCGTCTGGAATACGACATCGATAGAGCGGTCAAGAAGATACTCGCCGTTGCGGAGCTGGATGATTTTCTGGGTACGCGACTCCTCGATGGGCGGTAGGGCAGGCGGTTGTCCCGCACCGACAACGCCGTTGACCCAACGGCGTTGTTGGTGTGGGGCGTTCGCCTGCCTTCACGCTGTTGATCGAACGCAGATCTTCCCGGCCGGAGCGGCCCCGAGCAGTTGGCGGCCGATTTGAATGGAAAGCAAAGACTTACTGCGAGCCCTGCTCTGGGCGGCGTTGGCCTTCTTCGGCTGGCAACTCGTCGCCAACATGATCTGGCCGCCCACGCCCGTCCAAGACACTCCGGCCGGTGGCAATGGCCCAACTATTACCGGCAGGCCAGGTGCTGCCGATCGATTCCAGCCTACCGGTACGCCTCAGCGCGGACCGGCCGGCGACACCGCAGGTGACGACACATTTCACGTAGTAGGCGGAACGCCGATGACGCTGACCATGGGTAACGCCTTGGCCGGCAAAGAGAGCCCCTACCGGATGGAGGCGGTGCTCAATTCCATCGGAGCTTCGCTGGACGGCGTGCTGCTAAGCGATTTCAACCTCACAGTCGGCGACCAGGCCCTGCGCTACCCTCTGCTTACCGAACTTGTCGGCCCCGACGGCGCGCTTATTCACTCGTATGTGACCAGTAAAGTGCATCTGCGTGACTGGGGCGTCGACGTGGATCTGCACGATGTGGCCTGGAACGTGGAGGCCCAGTCGGCAGGCGAGGTGGTCTTCGGCGCGACCATTCAGAACGGACCAACACCGATCCTACATCTTCGCAAGACGTTCACTTTGCCCGCCCAACCTGCCGCGTCCATGCGCCACGACATGGTGATCGACTACCAACTGAAAAACCTCACAGACAGATCGTTGACGGCTATTCTGACCCATTGTGATGCGCTGGGATTGCGACAGGAGGACATCCGGTTCAACGATCGCTCGCTTTATACCGGCCTGCTCGACGAGACGGTCTACGTCGCCACCTTGAGAATAGACGCCGGCGCAGAGGTGCCGGTCTACCGCAGCGAGGACCCCTTCCCCCTCATGTGGGTCGCCGTTGCCAACAAGTATTTTGTGTCCTTCACCTCGCCGCGTCCTCTGTCGGGGCACAGCCGGGTTGACTGGGTGCAGGAAATCAAACAGATCCCGGTGGCGGTCGATTCTGAGCAGGATGGCACGTCCACCTTTCGCATCACCACCACGCCGATCGTGCTGGAACCAGGTCAAACCCGAAACTATACCATCGACACATACCTAGGCCCCAAGTCACGCGACGCCTTTCAGCGCGTGCCGGACTACCAGGACCTCGGATACCAGGAACAGGTGTTAGCCAGCTACTCCATGGGGGCCTGCGCGTTCATGACTCCCAAATCGCTGACCCTGCTGATGGTGTGGATGCTAAACAGCCTGGAAGCCGTGGTCTTGAACTACGGCATCGCCATCATCGTTCTGGTGCTGATCGTCAGAACCCTCCTGCACCCCATCACCAAGAAGGGGCAGGTCAACATGATGCGTATGCAGGAGCAGATGGGCAAGATCGCTCCCAAGATGGAGGAGATCAAAAAGCGCTTCCCCAACGACAAGCAACGGCAAAGTCAGGAAATGATGAAGATGTATCAACAGGAAGGCATCAACCCGGCATCCGGTTTCATGTCATCCTGCCTGCCGATGTTCTTGCAGATGCCCATATGGATCGCCCTGTTCACCTCGCTCAACTTCAACATTGATATGCGGCATCAGCCGTTTTTCCTGTGGATCCGGGACCTGTCCGCTCCGGACGCCCTGATCCGGTTCTCCGGGGAGTTTACCATCCCCCTGATTTCCAGCCTGACCGGCCCCATCACCAGCTTCAATCTCCTGCCCATCCTGGTGTCAGCCGCCATGTTCGCCCAGCAAAAGCTCATGCCCAAACCAAAGCCGCCCGCCGGGCAATCCGACGAAAAAGCCGCCCAGGCCGCACAGATGCAGAAGATGATGCCCTACATGACACTCTTTTTCGGTTTGCTTTTCTACAACATGCCCAGCGGGCTCAATCTGTACATC
>JAZGDL010000517.1:0-5116 GCA_036477795.1 Phycisphaerae bacterium | reverse complement strand
GAGGTTGAAAGCGATGGGGTGGGGACACGCTTGGGGACGGATCTCTTTGCCGTCGAGGTAGTCGCGGGACTGCTCGCGTAGCTCTTGCATGGCTTTGAGCCCCGCGCCGCTGGCGGCCTGGTACGTGCTGACCACCACCCGCTTGATGGGAAATGCGCGGTGGATGGGGGCGATGGCCATCAGCAGCATGATCGTGGTGCAGTTGGGGTTGGCGATGATGCCGTGGTGGCCGGCGATGTCTCGGCGATTGATCTCAGGGATGACCAGTGGGACGTCGTGGTCCATGCGAAAGGCTGATGAATTGTCGACGACCACGCCGCCGGCCTTCACCACGACGGGGGCGTACTCACGGCTGACCGAGGCACCGGCGCTGAAAACCGCCAGGGTCACGTCAACGAGCTGCTGCGCTGTAAGGACTTGGACGGTAACCTCCTGGTTATTGACTCGAATGCTACTGCCGGCACTGCGTTGGGAGGCGAGAAGCGAGATGCGCTGTATGGGGAAGGCCCGCTGCTCGAGAAGCTGCAGGAATTCCCTGCCGACCACTCCAGTGGCCCCTACCACGGCCAGATGATGGGACATCTTAGAATCCCCGCACAGGTTCGACTTATCCGCCAATATACAGACTAGTTTAACGGCACTGCCATGTCAATCTGACCCCGTTTTGATCGGCCTCGGGCGGCGCATAATCCATGGTTTTTAAGGGGTTGACTCTCGTTCGCGGAGGCTGCTAGACTACCGCCGCGCTTAAGCGAAGCGGGCGCTTACCGGCCCGGGCGGACGTGGTGTTACCGGTCGGAAGCCCAGGCGGTGAGTTCGGCAGTGATTGAATGGGCCATCCGCCCCCTACAAAACCGCCCTCATGGACCCGGCACGTCGGGATCGGCGTGAACTACGTAGCCGCGGTTGCCGGCTTCGGGCTGGCCGGGTGGTGGATTGACTCAAAGTGGGACACCGGGCCCTGGGGCGTTCTGATCGGTGCGGCACTGGGCCTGATGGGCGCCACCTACAACCTCGTGCGAGAATCGATGGCCGCTTTCAAGGCACTTGAGGACAAGAACAAAACCCCCCGCCGAGACGATAGTTCGCAAGAATGACATCCTGACTAAACATGTCGAACCAGACCTTTCGATATTACTACCTCAGGTTGTTGGCGGTCAGCGTTGCCTGTTGCGTGGGGTTGATCGGGGTCGGCTACTTGCCGACGGTACACATCGCCGGCGCGGGGGCGGTGACGGGAATGCTGTTGGGCGTGTCGGTGAGTCTGGCGGCCAGCGCCCTGGGTGCGATTCCCGTTTGCCTGGCTTTAGGCCAAGGTCGTGACAACGCGGCCAACGCTATTCTGGCGGGGATGTGTTTGCGGTTTCTGGTGGTCCTGATTCTGGTTGCCTCGTTGGCCTTCAGCGGGTTGGTTGATCGAGTGGTCTTGGTGGTGTGGGTGGCGGTCAGTTACCTGGTTCTGTTGCTGGTCGACACGCTCTTGTCGGCGGCCAGCCTGCGGTCGCTTCAGGGAGTGAGTCAATGACGGGTTTGCTGGCTGCCGCCGACCCCCTGGAGCACGTCTACCAATGGACCTACCTCAAATCGGGTGAAGGGATGCTCTGGGGTTTCACCTGGATATCGAACCACACGATCATGCAGATCATTGCGGCGCTGCTTCTGATCCTGCTGGTGCCGCGTTTTGTGAAGCTGCGAGACAGTGGCGACACGGTTAAGGACCTGACGCCGCGAGGGTTCGGTAATTTCATAGAAGCGATATGCAGCTACCTTCGCAAGGAGGTGGCTCAGCCGGTTCTGGGCGAATACACGGACCGTTTCATTCCGTTTGTGTGGTCGGCCTTCTTCTACGTTCTCACCGTCAATCTGCTGGGGTTGTTGCCGTTGGAGCCGCTGACGCGGGGGATCACGCGCGGTCTGTTTGACGCCCACCACGGATTCGGCGGCTCGGCCACCGGGAACATCTGGGTAACCGGTACACTGGCGGTGGTCACCCTGGGCATGATCGTCGTAAACGGGTTGCGGCTGGGGGGGATGCACTATATTGGGCACTTCTGCCCTGGACCGTTGTGGCTGGCACCGCTTCTGGTTCCCGTCGAAATCATCGGTCTGGGCGCCAAGATTTTCGCCTTGACGGTGCGGTTGTTCGCCAACATGGTAGCCGGCCACGTTTTGTTGGCGGTGCTGGCCGGTTTCATCGTGGTGGCTTATCAGGGGTACGGCTGGCTGGGCGGCGCGGGCGTCGGGATCATCGTGGTGTTGGCGAGCATTGCGTTCAATATGCTGGAGATTTTCGTGGCGTTCTTGCAGGCCTTTATCTTCACGTTCTTGACGACATTGTTCATCGGGCAGGCCATCGTGTTTCAGCATAACGGACACCAAGAGGGAGCGCATTAGTGGCGCTGACGTGCGAATTGTGGGTTGGTGTATGGGATGAGGGAGCCGATACTGCTCTTCGGGCGTCTGCCAAACGACAAAGTCACTGCCGGCGTTAGCCCGGTCAGTCGAACTGTGACGGAGCACTAGTGGTGGTCTTGCCTACGTCTGGTAGTGGATTTGAATTCGCATGTGGTAGTGGATCGATCATAGATCGCCATGCCCGGAAGCTGCGGGGCCAACGGGTCGCGAGGCGTGACTGCGATGGCGAGACAAACACGTTGCCGATCCCCGCTGGGCAACACAGTAATGAAGGAACGAATCGATGAAGTTCAACAAGAATCTTATGTACCTGCTGCTGATGGTGGGCGGCATGGTGTTGATGGCTGCTGAGCCGGCGATGGCCGAGGAAGACGGCGGCGGCGGCGTGTGGCTGGACAGTGTCGGGGCCAAAGCCATCGGCGGCGGTATTGGGGCCGGTCTGGTGGTGATGGGCGGCGCCGCGGGGATAGGCAGGGTCGGCGGCAGCGCCGTGGAATCGATGGCCCGACAGCCGGAAGTGGCTGGTAACATCAGCACGGCCATGATTATCACCGCAGCGATGATCGAAGGGGCGACGCTGTTTGCGGTGCTGGGCTGTTTCATCGCCGCGATCTCGTAGCAGAATCATGATCAAGCGGATAGGCGTGACGGCGTTGGTGTGGCTGGCGACTGGTGCGTGGGCGGTTGGCCCGGTGCTGGCTGCGGGTGAGGAGCATGGTGAAGCGGGCCCCAACCTGTTCACCGGCGATCTGGGGAACATCTTCTGGTCGCTCTTGACCTTCGGGCTGGTCATCGCGGTGCTGGGCAAATTCGCCTGGGGCCCGCTGTTGAACGCGTTGCAGAAGCGGGAGCAGTTCATTCACGATTCGCTGTCCCAGGCCAAGGCGGATCGGGAGGCGGCGGAGGCCCGGCTCAAGGAGTATGACGACAGGCTCCATGCCGCCCGCGGGGAGGCGTCGGCCATCGTGGATGAGGGCCGTCGCGACGCCGAGGTCGTCAAGAATCGGATCCAGCAGGAAGCACGGAAAGAGGCGGACGCCATGGTCAGCCGGGCCAAACGCGAAATCGAGCTGGCCCGCGATACGGCGGTATCGGAGCTTTACAGCCTGACCGCTGCGCTAGCGACCAACGTTGCGGGGCGCATCGTTCACAAGGAACTCGACGCTGCTGCGCACGAGGGCCTGGTGACCGAAGCGATCGAGTCGATTGGTGAGTTGGAACCTGGGCGGACTTGATTGACCGTCGTCGCTAGAAAGACCACGGATTGCAATCCGTGGGTTTCGGAAAAGATGTTAGTGCTTTACGAAGGGAGTTTGGTCGTTGTGGTAAACCATGCAACCGGTTGATGACATCGGAATCGCGATCGCGGCGGTCTACGCCAAGGCGCTGCTGAAGCTGGCCGGCGACGCCGGGGCGGCTGCGCCCATGCTCGAGGAGTTCGGCGGTCTTACGGTCTACGTCAACGCGACGCCGGATTTTGAATCGTTTCTCACCAGCCGGACGGTGGACGCCGAAGCCCGACGGGCCACCCTGGAAAAGGCCATGCGCGGCAAGACCAGCGACCTGCTTCTGGATTTTCTTCTGGTGCTCAACGCCAAGGAGCGGTTGCCGCTGCTGGAGCAGGTTTACATTCAGTATCGGCTGGCATACGAAGCCGCACAGAACCAGGTCGAAGTGACCGCCACCACCGCAACGCCTCTGACCGCCGGCACACGCCGGGCACTGTTGGGCGTCCTGCGGAAGTATACCGGTAAGGAGCCGATTCTGACCGAGAAGGTCGATGCCTCCATCATCGGCGGACTTGTGGTGCATGTGGGCGACGAGAAGATCGACTACAGTGTAGCCCGGCACCTGCAAGGATATCGCGAGACATTCCTGGCCCGGGCGTCGCATGAAATCCACAGCGGACGAGAGTACTTTCAGGAGGTGTAGAGATGATCTCGCGGTGACTCTTGGCGGGCGGCCGCGCGGGATGAATCCAGCGGCTCGTTGCGAAGGTGTGCTCACAAGCTTGAGAGCAGGCTAGGAATGTTAAAGGCAAGCTGATGAAATTTAAGGTAGACGAAATCTCCAGCGTTATTCAGGAGGAGATCCAGCAGTATCGGACCGGCGTGGATGTGTCGGAGGTGGGTCGCGTGATCTCCGTGGGTGACGGGATCGCCCGCATCTACGGGCTGAGCAACGCGTTCTCTTCGGAACTGGTGGAGTTCGCCAACGGTGAGCTGGGGCAGGTGCTGAACCTGGAAGAAAACTCCGTGGGCGTGGCGATTCTGGGCGACTACCTGGGGATCAAGGAGGGTGACGACGTTCGCCGGACGGGCCGTCTTCTGAGCGTGCCGGTCGGTGAGAAGCTCGTCGGTCGGGTGGTGGACCCCATGGGCCGGCCGCTGGACGGGCGGGGGGTGATTGAGACGCCGCACACGCGGCCTCTGGAAATCATTGCTCCGGGCATCGCCGGTCGCCAGCCGGTCACCCAACCGCTTCAGACCGGAATCAAGGCCATCGACAGCATGATTCCCATCGGGCGGGGGCAGCGTGAGCTGATCATCGGGGATCGCAAGACGGGCAAGACCGCCATAGCTCTGGATACCATCGTCAACCAGAAGGGCGGCGACGTGATCTGCGTCTACGTGGCTATCGGACAGAAAGAATCGACGGTAGCGGCGGTGGTGGAAACGCTTCGCGAGCGCGGGGCGATGGA
>JAZGDL010000516.1:0-22118 GCA_036477795.1 Phycisphaerae bacterium | reverse complement strand
CTACAGGGTCGAATGGAACGGGTGTTGGGGTTACCGTGGGCGGCGTCCCGCCTCGGCGGAACTTGCCCACGGCTACTGTAGGTCAGCCTTTCAGGCTGTATCAGCGTGGGGCGCTGAAGCCGCCGATTGTGTCACGCGCCCGAGCGCCGGCGAGGCATCTTCCTTGTCGAATACCGAGAGGGAGGTCGACAGCCGTTCTGCTGCCCCAGACAGGTTTACGAAGCGGTCGCCGCCGCGCTCGGCAGCTTAGGGCGACCGGCGCAATTCGAGGAGTTGTTGGCCGTGGCGGGCAAACGATTGAAGGGCGCTCCCGCGGATTACCTTCTTCGCGTCTGTCTTCGGTTCTGGCAATCCGTCGACCCACCCCTGGTGCATAAAGACCGTACGCACTACAGCGCGATCGGTTCCGGCAAGTTCGAGAACGCCGCCCGCCGCGCGTGGCGCAACCTCGCCAAGCAGGGCCATTGACGAATTGGGACAGCAGGCCTCAAATGCACGAAGGCCCCGATCGGAAGTCCTTACCGATCAGGGCCTTACAACTGATGCTCGAAATCTAACGGAGAGGGGGGGAGACTAACCGTGCATCCTGCGTACAAGAGCGCCAACGGCGGTTTTCCTCGTAAACCATTCGTCTTCATAGGCTTACGCGCCCAGAGCTTCGGACAACTTCGCAGCGCTTCGCATCATGTAGCACCCGCGCCGTTGGAACATTTGGGTAGCGACCGACGCGGTCGCGACGTCGGAGCCACATCGTCGCTTGCGGTCAGTCCTATATATATAGGCCCCGGTTTCGACGGTTGCAAACGCCGCGTACGAAACCTCGACTGCGGGCGACCACGACGGCGAAAAAAAACAGAAATCGAAAAAAGGAGTCACCAGTGAAAACGGCGAATGGGAATGAGCCACGTCAACCGGTTTCCGCTGGATCGGGACGTTCACGCTCAGAAAAGGGCGATCGCAACGCCAGCCAGCGGACGCCGCCAACGATGAAGTTGGTTCTCGGGAAGCTCAGTGAAGCCGACTCGAAACGGTTGGACGTGGCGACGGACCTGTTTCTGGCGGACGTCGTCCGCCGGGTCATGGAGAAAGAGAAGACAAAGCGAGATGGACCAACGGGCTCTACAGGGTAAACGCTACATCGGTCTGCTGCGTTGCAGTACACGGGGGCAGGCGGACACAAGCATCGACGATCAGCGTCGAGTGCTCGAAGCGTTTGCGCGCGAGCATGGGCTCGTGTACGTGGACGAGGTCGTGCTTGGAGGCGTATCGGGATCGCTGCCGGGAGCCCGTGACGACATACCGCAACTGATTGAGCGGAAAGAAAGGGCTGACGACTTTGACGTCCTCGTGGTCCAGGATAGCAGCCGCCTCACCCGTGCCGGCATCAAACACGTTCATCACCTTGAATGGATCCTCAACTCGGCAGGGATCAAGGTCTTGTACGCCACCGGACGCAATGCCGATGGCTGGGTAGGCGAGCTTGAGACCAGTTTCAACGCCGGCGTCGACCAGGCGGCTGCTCGGTCCATCTCCTTCGGTTCAGCGCGCGGATCGATGTCGTCCATTCTGGGCGGCCGGTCTCCTTATTGTCGCAGGCCGCCCTACGGGATCGATCGGCTGTACGTCGCTCCGGACGAAACGCCGCTCCACATCATCCGAAACTTGCCGGACGGTCGACAGCTTCAGTTGCGGCCGGAGACTTATGAAATCATTCGGGACTTCGGGGCCAACGAAGAATCCGGCGTGCCCAACCACTACATCAAACAGAAACAGGAGCGGATCGTTCTCATCCCGGGTGACGACCGATGCGTTGAGACCCTTCGTCGAATGTATCGGCGACACTATGTGGACGGCCTGGGTCGATATCGGATCGCCAAGGAGCTCAACGATGCCGGTATCCCGTCGCCAAATGGCAAGAAGTGGACCACGTTTACGATCGGAGCAATCCTCCGCAATCCGATCTACCTCGGACGCGGCATCGCCAACCGATTCACCTCCGCCGTCTATCACAAACGCTCCGACGATTGCCCGCTCCCGGTCGAGGTCGATCCGAGCGAGCTGTGCAACCGCAAACGCCCTGCTCTCCAGACACGTCCAGAATCGGATTGGCGGTACCAGGATCATCCCCGACTTGCGGAGCTGATCGAACCTGAGGTTCGTGAGATCGCCGCCGCCCGTCAGAAGACCTACCTTGACGGTCAGGCCGGCGAGCATGTTCCTAAACCGAATCGGGACCGGCATTTTGACAGCAGCTTTTTCTTGAAGGGCATCCTTCACTCAAAGCAGGGCGACGAACCGATGACCGGGATCACGACCGGCAAGCGGGGATCGAAGCGGCGTTACTACCGAGTCAATCGAGCGTATTCCGCCCCCGATGCGGACTCGGTGATGCGACGGATGGTACCGGCCGACCCGCTGGAACAGGCAATCCTCGAAACCGTCAAGCAGACCTTGCTCGGTCTTCCCGATTTGCGAGACCGGATTGAGTCGCGTGTGCGCGCCGAGCTTGAGGCCACGAGTCGGGACAACGCCCAGCTCGGCAAGCTCGCACAGGAGCGTGACACGATCCGCGGCAAATTGAAGCTCATCATCGATCGCTTCGATCCTGAAATGAAAGACCTGCTCGATGACGAGATCGGCGCGCTGCAGGCTCGGCTGCGGTCGGTCAACGAGCGGATCAGCCGATGCGAGTCGGTCAAGCCGACAGATGACAAAGCCATCAGCGAAATCGTTGACCAGACTGTGGCCGCCATCCATGACCTCGCCAACATGTTGGTTGACGCCCCGCCGGCAACCCTGCGGCAGCTATTGCAGGCTCTGATCAGCCGGCTCGTCGTGGACCTCGAAACCCGCGACGTTGAGCTGGAAATCAGCCTGCCATCGACCGTCGACGCCGGCAAACTGCGGATGTGTCTCGTGGAAGGTTTTGCATGCAAATCCTACAACGAGACACATCAACGAGTTGCGGCCGCAATCGCCGTTTTTCAACTCCAATGGGACTGCAGGCAGCGTATCCTTGGAGAGCCAATAAGGGTTCAGCCGCGGGACGAAGCGGCTGCATGAGTCGTTGACCTATGCCCGGCCACGGCGGTTCCTACTGAAACCCGCTTCGCATCACACGCCACCGGCGAAGGCGTGTTGGAACGCGCCGAAGTCGAGCCGTCCCCACATCGCCTCCCGGAATCTCGGCGGCGCGCAAGGACACCGATGTCGCGGTCGTATCGGTCGCCAACGGCACGAACGATTCGCCGTCAGCGGTCCCATCATCGTTCTTCCCACTCCCATGGCCGAGCAGTTCGGATCGACGACTAGCCTGGATTTTCGCCGAAGAGAATCTGCTGTATGCGGATGATCTCCTCTTTCAGACGCGGATCGATCTGCGACTCATCCGACTGAGCGCCGGGGCGATTCGATCCAAGTCCGCTCGTCAACGAGGCAACGTCGGCGCTCGACCGCCCGGGGCTGCCGCCGGAGAACCCAAACAGTGCCCCCGCCGCCCAGTTGCGGAAGATGAGCATCGGAACCGGGCAGGTGTTGGGGTCGTCCATGCACGCTGCGAATCCACTGCTAAAGTCCGGCTGGGCGTTGGTCGTCGTACCAGAGACGCCACCATTCCAGTAGCCGACCGTTCCGCCCGGCGCGGGCAGGTCCGTGAAAATAACTCTCGCGGTTACTCCGGGCGTGTTGGCCAGTATGATCGCCCCGCGGGCCGTATCTGGGACTAGAAAGTCGTCGTCGTAACCGATGTGCGAAAAGGTCAGGTTGCGAAAATCACCGAAGGGTCCGTTCAGGATGAAGTTGTCCACGTCCGTTGTCGCCCAATTCGGGTCGCGGCTGACCAGGTCCCCCGGATTCACCGCCCGGACCAGCGTCGCCAGTATTGAATCCGTCGGGCTGCCGATGGTGTCGTAGCCGGTCACCAGCAGATTACCTCCGCCCTGAATGTAGGCTTCGAGATTGTCCGCCACCGGCTGGGGCGTGACAGTTCCGAACCCGGCGCCGCGAGCGCCCCAGATGACCAGATCGAAGTTGTTCAGAAACTCCAGGTCGAGCAGATTGGCATACCCGTTGTCGAATTCTTCGACGATTACCGTGACCTGGTGGCCGTCCGCCAACAACACGTCCTCGGCGCCGATCCCC
This sequence comes from Phycisphaerae bacterium, assembly GCA_036477795.1. GTDB lineage: Bacteria > Planctomycetota > Phycisphaerae > UBA1845 > UBA1845 > JAZGDL01. The sequence goes on along the minus strand of JAZGDL010000516.1, from coordinate 17,978 downwards.
GGGTCACCCTCGTCACCTCCCGATGCCGACGGATTCTGGACGAGATTCGAGGCAGGTGTGGCGAAACCACCTTGATCCTCGATCAGGAGAATGCCGATCCGTTCCTGAACGACGATCACGCCGACATCGGTCACGCCCTCGGCAACCGGAGGCACCGGCGCCGATCGTCCGTTCAACATCACGCCTTCAACTTCAACGGTCGCCTGAACGATGATGTCGCCTAGAATGGTGGGCACATTCGCCAAGGAGAACGTACCGTCCGCCTCGCTCAGGCCCACGACGTTGCCGTTGGTGGTCAGCGTCGCACCTGCAACGGGACTCTCGTTCAAATCGCGGACCGTACCGACAACGGTCGTGCCCGGGTCGGGAATGATATTGATCGTCACCGGTGCCGATGTGCGCGTATTCAACTCGTCGGTCGCGGTGGCGGTCAGCGTTACTTGTGGCAGCTGGCCGGGAATCGTGAAATCGAATTCGAAGGGTGCGTCGTTGTCGATGAACGTCTCGCCGGAGCTGGCCATCAATTCTACCGTTGGCCGCCCGCCCACCCCGATGGCCACCACCATCACGCGAATCACTTCGCCTTCGATGAACGTGGACCCGTCCTCGGGCGAAGTAATCGCCACGATGGGCAGATCGGTATCGGGCACCAGCGGGTTTGTGCCCGCGGCCACCTCCTGCCCATCGGTGAGCCCGTCGCCGTCGGTGTCAGGGTTGCCCGGGTCGGTGAAGAGGTCGAGCTCATCGAGGTTGCTGAGCAGGTCGTCGTCGCTGTCTACATCGCCGTCGAGTGTGCCCGGCGTGGTCTGCTGTGTGGTGGGGTTGAGCCCCAATCGAATCTCCAAACCGTCCGGAAGGCCGTCCCCATCCGTGTCCGCAAGCAGCGGATTGGTGACGAACCCATCTTGGCCGCTGACCACCTCTTCGCCATCCAGAATAAGGTCGCCGTCGGTGTCTCCGATGAATGGGCTCGTGCCAAGGGTCAGCTCCGCGTCATCTCGAAGCCCGTCGCCATCGGTGTCGGCGACGTTGGGATCGGTGCCGGCATTGAATTCTTCAAGGTTTGTCAGATTGTCGCCGTCCGGATCCTGGGCGGCGTCGGTGGGGTCATCCGGGTTCAGCCCGTTGGCGCGTTCATAGTCGTCCGGCAGGCCGTCCAGATCGGAGTCGTCGCCGACGGCCATCGTCACGCGCACAGCCGCGAACACACCGTCGTTGGTCACGCTGATGATCGCGACCGCCCCTCCCGTCGCGGTCACCAGACCGCTATCGTCAACAGTCGCCACTGCCGGGTTGCTGGTGACGTAATTCGTGCCGTTACCGCTGCCGGTAACATCGCGCTGGGTGCCGTCCGACATCATGGCCATGACGGTCAGTTGACTGGTCATACCGGTTTTGTTCAGCGTCGGCGGTTCCGCCGATACCGCGAGCGATTCCACGCTCGGCGGAATCGGGCCCAGCACGATCGACCCGAGATCGACGGCAAAGTTCGGTTCCGCCAGGAAGAAATCGGAGAACCCACCGATCAACAGTCCATTTCGGTCACACACCACGCGCACTCTGACCAACCCCTGGTTGGTCGGCACGTTTTGCAACGAAAATGTTCCGTCCGGATTGACCCGAACTGTCCGGTTCAGGACGCTGGCCGTGCAGGTTTCGTCGAGACCACCGAAGACGTCCGGAACCAGCGGGTCGGACCCGCCGTTGACCTCCTCACCGTCGGACTGAGCGTCGCCGTCGGTGTTGGGGTTGTTGGGATCGGTTCCGCGACCGAACTCGTCAAGGTTGGTCAGCCCGTCACCGTCCGAATCGATCCCCGCGTCCGTCGGATCCGCGGAGTCGAGCCCGTTCGCATCTTCGTAGTCGTCGGGCAGACCGTCGCCGTCGCGGTCGCCGGGCGGGCCCACGACCAGATCGATCTGGCCCGTCAGAAACCCCCGTGCCTCGTCGCTGACGTCGCCGTTGATGACGTCGATGGTGACCGCACCGGCGGTGAGAGTCGTCACCAGGCCGTCGGCGTCGACCTCCGCCACGGTCTCATTGCTCGATAGATAGATGGTGCCGGTGTCGGCCAAGGTCAGATCGTCAATCGCGCCGCCCTCTTCGTGCGTCACCGTCAATTGCGTTGAATCGCCGAGCGTGACGAACGTGTCGGGTGCGGTGACGTCCAGCCCCTGCCCCAGCACTGCCGTGCATTGCAGGAGCATTGCTGACCACAGCACAACGGTTGTCCAATATCGGACTGTGCCCTTCATGTCTTGACTCCACGGACGCGGATTTCGTCGAATCATGGTTTTCACGCGTGTTTCAGGGTTCATTACATCAGCTCGTGGTCCTGCGACCCATCTCGATTATCAAAATCGCCCCGGCGGCCATGTCAGCCGCCCGGACACCTACTCCTCCGAAAACTTGACCAGTTTCACAACTTTGTGATACCCGCCCTCGCCCTTCGCAAAAACAGACGACGCGACAAAGATGTTGTCACCTTCGAGCAACAACTCATAATCGATTGATTGGGGCATCTGCTCGCCCCAGAACCGCCAGACCACGTTCCCGTTGTCGTCCATGCGGCAGAGAAACAGCTTGTCGTGCTTGCCGCCGCCAACGATGCACCCGCTTCCCGGACATGACCCGACGGAAAATGGTGACAGGCCTTGCTGCGATTGAAGGACGCGCGTTTGCGACACGCGTTCCAACGACCGATCGAATGTTTCCACGTAAATGTCTTGATCGACGGAGGTGCTCCGGTTATAAACCAGCGCGATGCGACCGCCCGGAGTGTTGGTCACCCTTCCGTGTCGCCCCTCCAGCCGTAGTTCTCGCTGCAATGCCCAACGCGCGTCATATTTGGATACCCAAACCGACGATGGGCCCACCCCGAGCATGTTGTATTGCCCCGAATTCTCTATAACGACGAATCCGCCATCGTCGGTCGACACACCGTCCACCGCGAAATCCATCTCGCCTCGGTCGCGAATGTTCTCCCAAACCACGTTGCCCAAGGCATCCACTTCCATCGCAAATGTGTCCAGCCGCTCGTGACCCAGCAAGACGAAGTGCCCGTTTGATCTGGGAACCATCTTCTTGATGGTGACCCGGCGGTCAGGCCCCAGCAGTTCCTTCGACATGAGCTGACGGCCATGGCGATCGAGGCGGACCAGCCAGGGGCGTCCCTCAACGAAACCGATGGCCAGCACCATCTCGCCGTTCGGCAGAACCTGGACCTGAACCCCTTCAGACAACGACACGTCCAACGCTTGGCCGCGACCGTCTACCGCCGGCTTGGCAATTTTCAGCGTGTCAATGACCGTCCCGGTCTTGTCGATCCGCCAGAGGAGCACGTGGTTTTCCGGCGGGCTCGCCTGGGAATCGAGGGCGATGGCCGCCATGACGATTTCGCCTTCGACCCCGACCGCCACAGACGACAACGTGTACCAATACTCCCCTGCGCCGCACTCTCGCTCCCAGACCACACGAAGGCCACGGGCCACCACGCCTTTCGCACTCTCCGGCGCCGGTTCGGACGACAGCGCCACGGGTGCCCCGTCACGAGTCGGCGACACTTGGGTCGAGCGACCGCTTTCGTCGGCGGCGCAGCCGCCGGAAAGCAGAACTCCGGCCGGCAGCAATGCCCAAACTCTGTGGTGAGCAATTACGGACAACATTGACACACTTGTCTCTGACGCGAATCGAACGCCAGCCCGCCGAACCCGCGCAGGCCGGAAAAATAACGACCCGCCCAGTTCAAACAATCCGTGACGACCGCTGCTCCCGCCGTCGACGCGGTGCATGTCGCCGACATATCGATCAGCATCGCCGTGTCGCAGGCTAGTCGAGCACCGGCTGCCGGGTTACATGTCTGGTAGCATCGGTCGTGATTGTCACACGCCAAGTTCAAGGGCAATCCGGGGCGCGTAAAGTTGGAAAACCAGGTGTCCACGGCCCCCGCCGGGTTGTCCTTGTTGAACCCGGGGCTGATCGGAAGACTGCAGCCGTCGAATACGAACACCCACGCCGGGTAGGCGACGCGCCTGAGGCAGGTGGTCCCAAAAAAGGTGATCGGGTACTTTTGAACGATAAAGCCACCCGGTTCGCAGCAGAGGGTGGCTTTGTTGTATACCTTGTCGAGGTGGATGGGGCTGATTGGGCAGCACCCTTGCGTCGTGAGGTTATAAACCGTTCCATCGCAGCATCCCTGGGTCGCCAGGGTGTATACCTGATCCTTGAAGAAGAACGACCGTATGCAGCACCCCTGAGTCGCCGTGTTAAACGCACGTCCGCTGCAGCAAGCAGTAGGGCCGGCCGAAGGCCCGGGACCGGGCAAGAGCGTGTGACTACAGACGCAGTTCGGCGGACCGGAGCAGGTGTCGGCCGTGCAGTCGTCGTTGTCGTCGCACGCACACGTGCAGTTCGGCGGCGGCGGAGGAGGACAATCGAAGAACCATCCGGACTTGCGAATGCCGCTGCCCGGATCGCTCACGATGGTGGCCCCGTCCGCTTGCACCGTCCCCGTGCCGATGCCCACAAACTGGTTCAGGTCGTGATCGAAGCTGAACATGTCCACGATCTGTCCCGGCGGCAGGCCCAGCGAGTTCGGTGCCGTCACCTGTGCCGGCGGATCAAACCGTACCCCCGGCGGCTGCAGCGTGCCCACCCACGGCGGGGCGGCTCCACCCTGTGGAGGCATGGGAACCTGATCGCTACTCACCTGCGTCACGCCCATCGAACCGGTGGTCGACCCATCCGGAAACGTCACCGAGTTCGCGAAAATCTTCACCGAAAACCCTTCCACGCCTGACATACTCAGGTCCACGTCCGAGCCGCCAACCGTGAGAAACGCGTCGCCATCCAGCTCCGGTAGGAAAATGGGCATCCCCAACGTGTTCTGGACGCCGCTCACGACATCCACGGCGAATTCAAGGAAAGGCCAAACCCCCGGCCGGGTGGACGTGGCTCCGTTGACGAACAAGTGCTGCCTGCCGGAAGGCACTTGCGTCAGGGTGAACAAACCCTCATCGTCGGTCGTGGTTTGAATCGCCGGGTCGCTATCTTCAATGGTCACCGTCGCCCCTGGAACCGGTCGGTTCTCGGTATCCAGCACCATGCCGGTGAAGGTGGTCTGGCTCGCCGATCCCGCATTGACCGCCGAGGCCGTGAAAACCACCGGCAGCTCCGTCAACCCCGGAAAGGTGGCGCTGACCACATTGTTGTTGATTCCCGCGTCCGGCCCCAGTGTCAGCGTGACCGCCGCCATGCCGTCGGCATTGGTTTCGACCGTGATGCTGTTTGGGCCGTCAAAGTTGCCGCCTCCCATGTCGACCGTGAATGTGATGGGCGCGTTGGCACAACGATTGCCGCCGGCATCGAAGGCAACAATTTCAAACGCCCGCGTCAACGGCTCGCCAACCGGTCCGACCTGCGTCTCACCGGCGACGGGTGCCAGCATGGCGCAATCACCGCTCGTTGCCGACGCGCAGATCAACGTCGGTGCCGCAAAACCGATCGCCGACACCTCCAGGCGGTTGTTGCCCACACCCGCCCGGTTGCCCAAAGTCCAGTTGATCGACGCGAAGCCGTCGACGTCCGTTTGAACCGTCACCGTGTCGCTGCCCTGGTCACCATTGCCCCCCGACCGACTGGGGCCGCCCGCAGGCGTGAGCGTTCCGTTGTTACGCACCACGCGGAAGGTGACGAATCGACCGGCGAGCGGATTGCCGTCCGGATCGACCGTCTGGACCATGACCGGATTGTCAAGCGTTTGGCCCGCGACTCCGCTTTGGTTGTTGCCTCCGAACAGCAGAATCTGTTGCCCTGCAACCGCCTGCTGGGTCACCGTCACGCTCACCGGTGTTCCCGTATTGCCGGCAGAGTCGGTCGCGGTAGCTGTAATCGTGTTCGGACCGGGAACGAGCTGCAGATTCTGAACAATGAACGTGCGGTTGGTAATGTCAGCTCCGACCGTTCCGAACGGACCCTGCACCGTCACCGAGCAGTTTTCCTGGTTGACCGTACCCACAACGATGTCATTGACCGAACCAACCACTGTGATCGTCGTGTCGCTGAGCACCAGGCCGTTGGTGGGGAATTCAATCGCCACGTTGGGTGCCGTCGTGTCGCGGATCACCGTAACGTTGGCCGTCTCCACGTCCGCCCCCCGGCGAGCGGTAGCCGCCACCACATTTGTTCCTTCATTCAGCGGAACGTTGGAGGCCGTGAATGTGCCCGATACGATCGCCGCCGCCACGCCATTGACCGTGACCGTCGCGTCCGAGTCGGAAACCGTCCCGGTGACCTCGATGGTTGTCTGATTGGTCAGCGTCAGATTCTCCGGCGAGGTGATCTCAAGCGTCAGCGGCGCCGAGGGAGGTTCACCCCCACCACCACCGCCGCCGCCCGAAACAACACTGAAGACCGCCGTCACCTCGGTGTCCTCCGTCAGGGTCAAGGTGAGCGGATTGTTCGTGTCAGTCACATCACCGCGCCACTCGTCAAACTGCCATCCGGAATCCGGGATGGCCCTGGCCGTCACGTCCGTTCCGACGTCGTAGTTGCCGCCGGGAGGATCCAGCTCCACACGACCGTTGCCTTCAACCTCCACGGTCAACTGCACCTGGCCCGGTTCATCTTCTTCGACGAAGATCGCTCCAACGTCGGTGTCGTCATTCACGGACAGCGTCAACGGGTTGTCACTGCCCGTCGCACCATCCTCCCAACGATCGAAACGCCATCCCGCCTCCGCGACCGCCGTCAGGGTGACATCAGTACCCACAGCGTATTCGCCGCCAGGCGGGTCCAACTCCACGCGACCTTCGCCTTCCACATCGACGTTCAGCGTCACCGTGGGCGTCGGCTGACCGGGCGCCTCCTCCGAGGTGAACACCGCCGTGATCGTCATGTTGGCATTGATGGTGATGGCCAGCGGGTTTGCATTGCCCGATGCGTCGCCCTCCCAACGGTCAAACTGCCAACCTGACGCCGGACTGGCCGTCAACGTCACTTCCGTACCGGCGACAAAGCTGCCCGACGACGGCTCCACCGTGCCCTGGCCCTCAACGTTGACCGTGAGCGTAAACGATCCCGGCGGCGCCTGAGGAAGAAAAGGGCACCCAAGGGATAGCACGACCGCGGAAGACAGCAGAAGGTGCGCCATCCGCCCCACACCGGTCCGGTTCATCCGTTCAATAAAGAACATGTTGCTTGTTACCTCTTCTTCGAGCCGTGGACGGCGCGCACCTCCAGGCATAGCCATGAAACCAGATTCAGCAAACCTTCAATTGGTTTTTTGTCCGACCCCGCGACGACCTCCCCCATTACCAGCACTACAAGTAAGGTTACCTGCCCAGTGAGGCAATGTCAACTGTCCAGCGTCAATCGTCCCCCTCAAGGCTGGGTGGCCCTGGGAGGTTGCCCTCCCAGGGCTCCCGCAGATCCGGTCTGTGCCGTCCGGACGGTCTTGACGGTTGTGCTGCGGCGAGTTCTAATCGCACCGTTGGAATGCCAGGATCGATCATCAATCTTGCACCAAAGGAGGGCGACAATGTTTGCCAGAACGGCGGTTTGTATGGTTTCGGCGCTGTTTGCCTTGGTGGGGTGCAACACCGACCCGGTTTGGGAGCCTGAACAGCAGGTGGAGGGTCCGACGACGCGGATCGATCGGCCGGACGGGATCGTCTTGCGCGATATTCGGATCGCCGGCGCCCGCGAGGTCGATCTGGTGGAAGAGGTCCTGACGCATCGAGCGATGTACCACCGTACCCTGACCGCCCTCCACCAGTACTATCGCGACCACGGGTATGAGGCTAAGCGCATCTGGGCGGCGAAGGAGTTGGCTGATGTGAAGCGGATCAAGCCGTTCCGTTATGTGCTGTCCGGTGAGATCCCCTCCGATCGCCTGGTGCCGCGAGATTCGATTCCCGAGGCTGACGCGCTGTACCAGCGCGGGCTGGCACTTCTGGATGAGGGTGGGCACACCACGCCGGTATTCTATCGAAAACAGAAGATGACCGAAGCCCTGGCCGTCTTCCGCGAACTTGTCGAAACCTATCCCAGCAGCGACAAGATCGACGACGCGGCCTTCTATTGCGGCGAGATTCACAAGGAGTACTTCAAGGGCGAGGAACCGCTGGCCGTCCGTTGGTATGAGCGTTCGTTCACTTGGAATCCTCAGACCCCACACCCGGCCCGCTTCCAGGCGGCGGCTGTTTATGATCTGCGGCTTCATCAGCGCGATCGCGCCCTGGAGCTGTACCACGCCGTGATCGAGCACGAAACGTTCAACAGATCCAACGTCAGTTTCGCCATGCGCCGAATCTCGGAGCTGACCCGCGAAATGGAGCCGTCGACTCCAGTCTCCGAATCGGCGGCGACGTTCGCACCGGCCGGCGATGACGGGGAATAGTGTCGTGTCTCGGAGTTGGCGCATTCTTCGTGAACCGAGCCGCGACCGTGAGGGAACGGTTCCGTCGGGGTGTAAGGTTTGCCCTCCCTTACGGTCGGGCCTCGGATAATATGCTGCTGGTGCGAGAATCCTTTCTCGCACCTTCCCGTACCATGGTTCGAATCTTTCCCTCCTTAGCCATATCCGCCCTGATGGTGCTCTCGGGCACAGCCGTGCTGGGGCTGATGGTGGACGACCGCCACCTCTATGCAGAGCACTTCAGCCTGTCGCTTTTCGGTGTCATCATCACCTTGCTCATTCACGTGGTGGTGTTCACCTACTTTACGGTAACCGGCAAGATGATCGGGCAGGCGGTCATGATCGGGCATCTCGACCGTGAACCGTTGCAGCGCGTCCGGCGCTACAAATTGCGGATTACCCGTTGCCTTGTGTTGTCTTTTGCCACGATCGTGGTCGTGGTTGCGTTCGGGGCATTGGCGGACCGCGACCGGGCCTGGCACCTGTGGCATCTCGTGTCCGCCGCGGTGATGCTGTGCGTCAACGCGGGGGCCTTCTACGTTGAGTACGGTCTTATGGTATTGAATGGACGAATGACGACGGCAGTCATCGAAGAATACAACGCCGTCAAGACGGATCAGGCTATGCGATGATAAGCCGGCCGCTTCCGCGGAAGGTTTGGAAGTTACGTGCAGCGTGTTTTCGGTTGGTGCTCCGTCACAGTTCTATTGACGGGTTGACGCCGGCAGTGACTTTGTCGTTTGGCAGACGCTAACTGGGAATGACCATGACCGCACATTACGCCAGCGTCTGCCAAACGGCAAGCCACTGCGAAGGTCGCTTCGAGGTTCGGGCGCGACACCGGCGTCCCAAGTGACTCTGTCGTTTGGCAGACGCCGAAAGCGCAGTTTCCGCTTCCTCATCAATTAAGGTTGAAAGTTGAAAGTTGACGCGCCACTATCCCAAACTGCGTTTCCGGCTTCTAGTGGAAGTCGCGCGATTGTGTACGCAGTTGTACTTTTTCCCGGCCGATCCCCTGCAAGTGTGAAACCTGAACGTGGACAACCTCGCCCTGTCGCTGGACACGCCCGTCAGCGATCAAAGCCACCGCACTGCGGGCTACGCCGCGGCAACGTTCATAGATGCCGGGTCTGACGATGAGATTGGCTACCCCCGTTTCATCCTCCAGCGTATAGAACACCGTTCCCGATGCGGTGGAAGGGCGTTGCCGCACCAGCACCAACCCCGCCACCCGTACGGGAGTTCCCTGGCCCATCCGCTTCAATCTCCCGGCCGGCACAACCTTGATGCGCTGCAGTTCACTGCGTATCAGTGAGATGGGGTGGGCTTCAAGTGACAACCCAACGGTGTCATAGTCTGTCATGACCTGCTCTTCCAGAGTGATCCGAGGCAGCGTCGGCCTTTCTTCATCCACCGTGATCCCTTCGAACAGCGGTAACTCCTGGTCTTCGACAGCCAGCGCTTGCCAAACACCCTCGCGGCGGTTCAGCCCCATCGATCGAAACCCGTTCGCCGCTGCCAGCCGGGCCAACACCCCACGCCGCACACCGGATCGCCGCACCAGATCCGCCACGCTGGTAAACGCCCCAGCGCGGCGCGCCGTTTCGATCCCAGCCACATTGTCTTTGGAAATCCCCTTGACCAATCGCATCCCCAAGCGTAACGCGGGCCCATGAGCGCCCCACGTGCGAGGATCAGCCGCGCGGGCTAAAGCCCGCGGCTCGGACCCCACATCTCTGTCGATTGCGGATTGCGGATTGCGGATTGCGGATTGACCTTCGTCCCTTCGTCCCTCCGTCCCTCCGTCCCTCTCTTCAAGACTACAATCATACCCACTGAAGTTCACATCCACCGGCCGAACCTCCACGCCATGCTCCCGGGCATCACGCACCAATTGAGCCGGCGCATAAAAACCCATCGGCTGACTGTTGAGTAACGCAGCCGCAAATGCGGCGGGGTGATAGCGTTTCAACCAGGCTGATACATACACCAAGAGCGCGAACGATGCGGCGTGGCTCTCCGGGAACCCGTACTCGCCAAACCCGCAAATCTGCTCGAAACAGCGCTGGGCGAACGGTTCGGACAGCCCGTTAGCCTGCATGCCTTGGATGAGTCTGGCGCGAAACGATTCGATCTTCCCGCTTCGCCGCCACGCCCCCATAGCTCGCCGCAGTTGGTCCGCTTCGCCCGGCGTGAACCCGGCTGCCACCACCGCCAGTCTCATAGCCTGCTCCTGAAACAGAGGTACGCCGAGCGTCTTGCGCAGCACTTCAGCTATCGCGGCATTCGGATAAGGGACGCGTTCTTCTCCGTTCCGCCGCCGCAGATAGGGATGCACCATACCCCCCTGAATCGGTCCCGGCCGCACGATGGCCACTTCGATCACCAGGTCATAAAACTTGCGCGGCTTAAGTCGCGGCAACATGCTCATCTGTGCGCGGCTTTCGATCTGAAAGACACCGACTGTGTCGGCTCTACAGATCATGTCGTAGACGGCGGAATCTTCTGGGGGAATGTTATGAAGTGAGAGGCACGAAGGCACGGAGGCACGTGGGCACGAAGGGGGTTCGTTAGACGTTGCTATTTCTTGTGGAGTTCCAAGCTGCGAATGAGGCCCTGCAGAACACGATCCGTTTCGCCTTGCAGTTCTTTTAGTGTCTCGGAGATCTGAAGAAGCCCGAGTTTCTCTGATAGCATTATTTGGGTTTGCAATTCTGCGAGTGAACTGCGGGCTATTCGCAGAAATCGTATGTAATCCATTCGGCTCTGCCGCGCATAACCTTCGGCGATGTTGCTCGGAATGGACACTGCTGCACGACGCATCTGCATCATCAGTCCGAAGCGTTCTGAATCCGGCAAGTTGGCTGTGGCTCGATAAATCACCTCTGCCAGCTTCATCCCCTTCTGCCAAGCAACCAGATCGCGAAACGTCTTGATCTCCATCTTCATCTCCTGAGTTGTGCCTCAAAATCGTAACGCATTTTCCCCCTCCACGCCCCTCTTCCCCTCCGTGCCTCCGTGCCTCCTTCGGACTCCCTCCTTGGTCGCCCTCAGCTTCGTGCCTATTTCCCCCTTCGTGCCTTCGTGCCTCCGTGCCTTCGTGCCTATTTAACATTCCAAAAGACTTCCGGATCGCCGTCATCATCCCCAGTGCCAGACAGTCCACTTTCAAGATTCCCAGCGCGTCGATATCGTCTTTGTCCCATTCGATGAACGTGCGGCCGGGCATGGCCCCGTTTTCGATCGGAACCAGTTCACACAAAGGATGTCGCGTGATGACAAAACCACCCACGTGCTGCGATAAATGACGCGGGAAGCCGACAATCTGCTTGACCAACCCCGCCAACAGGCGGATAGTGCGATCGTTGGGATCGAGCCCGGCCTCGACCAGGCGGTCTTCGGGCAGCGGGCTTTTGCCCCACCATTCAAGCTTCTTGGCGATCAGGTCCACGCGGTCCAGCGACAGCCCCAGCACTTTGCCCACGTCCCGCACGGCTGATCGCGAACGGTACGTTATCACTTCCGCCACAATCCCAGCATGCTCCCTGCCATACTTTTCGTAAATGTATTGGAACACCTCTTCGCGGCGCTCATGCTCAAAGTCGACGTCGATGTCGGGCGGCTCATTGCGCTCCTTGCTGACGAACCGCTCAAACAGCAGGTCAATACGGTCCGGGTCGACGTTGGTGATCCCCAGGCAGTAGCAAACGGCGGAGTTGGCTGCACTGCCGCGCCCCTGGCACAAAATGCCCCGCCCCCGCGCGAAGCGAACCAGGTCCCATACCGTCAGAAAGTACGGCTCATAAGACAACTCCTCGATCAGTTTCAACTCGTGTTCAATGAGCCTCCGCACTTTCTGAGGCACGCTGTCGCCGAAACGCTGCCGGGCCCCCTGCCAGGTCAGCTCCGCCAGATACTGAATGGGCGTTTGATCGTTCGGGCAAAGTTCCTCGGGGTATTCGTAACGCAATTCATCCAAGTTGAAGGTGCATCGATCGGCGATCTCCACCGTGCGCGCCACCGCCTGCGGATAGACGTGAAACAGTCGCGCCATCTGTCGGGGTGATTTGAGATAGCGCTCTCCGTTGGGAAACAGCCGTGTGCCCGCCTCGCTGATCGCACAATGCTCGCGAATGCAGGTGAGCACGTCCTGCAAGAACCGCCGCCGCGGCTCGTGGTAGTGCACGTCATTGGTAGCCACCATAGCCACGCCCGTCCGGCGACAAAGGTCAGCCACTCCCACCAAATGCTTCTCGTCGTTTTCTCCGGCATGGACCGCCGCAGCCACATACAACCGATCCCCGAAAACCTCCCGGTACCGCTGCACCGCACGGGTTCGTTCATCCAACCATGGGAAACCACTTTTCCGAGCCCGGAGCGCGAGCGACGGGTCTGCTATCCGAAGCGCGAGCGACGGGCCCACTACGCTCGACGTGCAACGATCCTCGGAAGAACCAAAGAAGTGACTTTGTCGTTTGGCAGACGCCTCGAACTCCACAACACCGATCAATCCTTGCGCATGTTCGGCGATATCCTCAAAGCGCACATCGCAGGAACCCTTGGGACTTCGCAGCCGCCCCTGCGTAATCAAACGTGACAACCGCCCGTAAGCAGCGCGATCGGTGGCGTAGAGCGCGATCGGCGGCGCGTCGGAAGGCACCATCTCCGCCCCGATCAACACCTTCAGCCCGCTCAGCTTCGCGGCACAGTGCATCCGCACCACACCCGCCAGCGTATTGCGGTCGGTCAGCGCCAGCGCGTGATACCCCAACGCCACAGCCCGATCGACCAGTTCATCCGGATGCGAAGCCCCCCGCAAAAAAGAAAAATTGCTCTTGCAGTGCAGCTCCGCATAGGCAGGATGTTCCCGTCGATCAACAGGATGTTCCCGTCGATCAAAAAGCCCACGGGTTGCACCCCGTGGGGCTACGATCTCTCTCACACTATCTCCGTCCCGCCGCGCCTCAATCAAAAGTCCCATGCACGTACCACTTACCACTGTCCCGGCTGCGGAACAGCCAAAACGCCTCACCCGATCGGCTCACCACTCGAAAGTAATCTCGCTGCACATGAGGGCCTCGCCACCAACCGGTCTCCAGTCGCTCGGGACCCGTGCAGGCGACCACCGTATGTTCTACGGATTTGAACCGGAACATCACTGGACGCCCATCCGATGTCGCCGCCACCACCGGCACCTCCATCGGACGACACCAGACCCGCAAAGGCCGCGCACCAATCCCCTTCGTCCCTGCCGATTGCGGATTGACGATTGACGATTGCGGATTGTTCTCTTCCGTCCCTTCGTGCCTTCGTGCCTCCGTGCCTTTCCTCCCCTTCGTGCCTCCGTCCCTTTGTCCCTTCGTCCCTTTCTTCCCCTTCGTCCCTCCGTCCCTTCGTCCCTTCGTCCCTCTCTTCCCCTTCGTCCCTTCCCCAGTCCCCCCCCACGGCACATACTCGAAAGCCCGCTCCGGCTGATGGTCGCTCACCAACGCTACACGGCCCACCGATTCCGACCCCAAACGCACCGACAACCGATCCACCAGCTCGGCCAGCTCGCGGTCATGGGACCCTCGGGTGTCAAACAGCTCATCCTGCCAGTCATCCAACGGCTCCAACTGCCTGGCCCATACTATGATGCAATCGGTTGCAGCCGGCAGCCGCACCTGTTCCAGCCGCGTGCTCAAAAGGTTTTGCAATCGCTTGAGTGATCGCGTCGGAACTGACACCGTGACCGACAACGTCGTCGGCGACGCCCCCGGACAATAGAGCGTCACGCACAACCGCGTCACGCCAAGCATCCGCCGCGCCAATTGCTCGCAGAATTGAGCCAACACATGTTCAGTCGCCCGCTGAATGATGTCCCAACGATCGGTAGCCGCCCCCAACCGCAGATGCGAACGCAATACCGGCGGCGCCTGAAACGGCGCCAACGGCTCCGGCACGTTGTCCAACACCTGATCCAGCCGGTGCAACAACCTGTCACCGAACCGCGCCCTCATCGAGGCCCGCGGCAGTGACATCAACGCATTGATGGTCTCGACCCCCACAACGTGAAGCGCTTGCACCGTCTGCCGGTCGATGCGCAGCGAAGACACCGGCAGCCGCGCAATCGCTTCCACGTCCCGGCCGGTATGCGTCACCAGGGCGGCTTGGTGGTGGGCATGGGCGATCGCCCACGCCGTTCCCGGCGTGTCCGCAATCGCCCCACGCGCCGAAAAACCCTTGCCCCGCAAGCCCGCCAACGCCTGACTCAGCAGATTGGGCTCTCCACGAAACAATCGTTCACATCCGGTGACGTCCAGCAACAAGGTGTCCGGCGCTTCCGGCTGAACCATCGGCGAAAACGCCTGAGCCCACCCAGCCAGCTCCATCAACGTGCCCAGGTTGGCGCGGGCGTCGTGGGGTTCAAGACGCAGCGACGGCAGTATGGCCTTGGCCTCGGCAAGTGTCATGCTGTGACACACACCTCCAGCCTCCGCTGTACGATTGCACAGCACCACCCGGATGGTCCCCGCATGGCTTTGTGTAACCGCGATCGATGCTCGGTCAGGCGCTGAGCCGTCGGCAATTCCCAGCCGCTCGATCGGCAGATACGGCAGATAGAGACACATCGAACGTTTCATCAGACAACCCCATGACGACCGGCTCCACGGGCCTCCCTTCTGGAACCTTCAAAACCCTGATCAGGCACCGCCGCCCGCGCGAAAACTCCACGACAGCCCCGGCTCCTCCTTGCGCACTGATGTGCGAAGTCCGGCCCGCCCTAGACGCACAACGATCCTGGTAAAAAGCAGAGAAGTGACTTTGTCGTTTGGCAGACCCCGCCGGATGCGGGTCCCCCACCCTTTCCAAGGGTGAGGGACTGAACTCACGCATCACCTCCACCGGCGATACCGGCTCCACCAGAAGCTGAACCGCCGCAAACGTATGACGCCGCCCCGATCCGAGCCCAAGAACCAGCGCCACACCGCCGGATCCCTCCGCCGCCAGTTGCAGCCGCCGCGAACGGGCCGAATCCAGTTCAAGCCGGGTGGCCACCACCGCCCCTACCGCACGGCAGCGTAGAGCCTGATCCGTAGCCCAGAAAGCCTCCGCCGGCCCGCGAACCCGCACCACCAAAAGACGGTCAACCGCCAGCCCCAACGCCACCGCCGCCGGTGGATAAAAATCCCCATCGCGATCCACCACGACCACATTGCGGATTGCGGATTGTGGATTGCGAATTGCGGATTGCGCATCAACACACGCAGCCCGAATCGCTATACGAAGTGCCAGCGTCCTTGCTCCCGACCCCGATCCGCCGGAAAGGACTTCGATCACCGAGCCCGCCGGCAACCCGCCGTGCGGCAGGGCCTCATCCAGCTCACTGATTCCCGTCGGAATACTTGCCCGCCGTTTCCCCGCAACTCCACGTCGCCGCCGCTGATACCGCTCCAACAATTTGCCAAGCCGCTCAACCGTCTCTGGCACATCCCGCTTCCTACCTGCGACCTTCCGAGCCCGGAGCGCCAGCGACGGGTCTGCTACCTTTGATGGGCAACGAACCTCAGAAAAACCGGCGAAGTGACTTTGTCGTTTGGCAGACGCCTCCGGGTCCTCCACCCTTTCCAAGGTCGCTGGTGCGAGAATCCCTTCTCGCACCTTTCGTCCGCAGGGGTTGCTGGTGCAATCCCGACCTACGTCGGGATTTCTCGCGCCTTCCGCCCACAGTATTCCTATCTCACTGTCAGCATGCCCTTCCCGCGGGTCATCATGGCGGCGTCCACCAGAAGCTGAAACCACCCCAACCCCCGGCTCCGGTCCCCAGTCCAGCAGCAACTGCCCGTCCGGCCTACCTGGTGCGTTTCGATTTCCGTTTTTTGTCCGACCCCTGCTTCCCCGGTCCCCGCTTCTGCGCGCAAGTTGAGCGCTGTTGGTCGCCACGGCTTTTTGCTCCTAAACGCCCTTTCGGGGCATCCACCCCATCCCCGGACATGATGGAGCAATACCTAACATACACCAAACAATCGGCGGAATCAAGCCCCCAATCGAGCCGTTTTTGAGATTTTCCAATGTAGTCCTACAAACGCCGGGACCCAAAGCGAGTTCAGCGACCACTTTTGCCCGTCAAGCTTCGACCCGTCGGCCATGCTGCCAGTCGAGGGTTGCCCGGCGAATCGCCCCGCAAAACGCATTGGAAGTCACGGAGCAGGTGGGATAGGCCAATGGCGAATGCGGTCAAGTTGCATTCGCTAGTGTAGTGTCTCGGAGTTGGCGCATTCTTCGCGAACCGAGCCGCGACCGTAAGGGAGCGGTTCCGTCGGGGCGTAGCGTTTGCCCTCCCTTACGGTCGGGTCTCGGATAATATGCCATCTGCGTGAGACACTACACTAGCGCAAAACGGTAGTCGGTTATCGCCTCCAGCGCATTAGAGTCTCAAACAGGCCCTTCACGCGGGGAGTCAACCTTGTCCGGTTGTAGGCATCGCCGGCCTTTCGGATCACTTCCGCCTGTGTAGGATAAGGGTGAATCGTCTTGGCCAGCGTGCCGAGTCCCGCGCCCGATACCATTGCGAGGGTGATTTCGGAGATCATCTCGCCAGCATGACGGGCGACGAGCGTCGCTCCGAGAATTTTGTCGGACCCCTTCTTCACATGCACTTTCAGGAAGCCGTCGGCCTCGCCGTCGAGCACGGCGCGATCGACGTCGGACATTTCCACGGTAAATGTTTCAACCGCGATTCCTTTATCTCGCGCCTGTTGCTCGTATAGACCCACATGAGCGATCTCCGGGTCGGTGAAAGTGCACCACGGGATTGTCAGGGCGCTGGCCTTGCTCCGGCCGAAGAACAGCGCGTTTTGGATCACGATGCGGGCCATGAAATCCGCGGCGTGCGTGAACTTGTAGGGCGAGCAGATGTCGCCGGCCGCGAAGATTCTCGGGTTCGTTGTCCGTAGACGGTCATCGACCTTTACGCCTTGTCTCTCGTCGAACTCAACGCCGGCCGCTTCCAGACCCAGCCCTTCGACATTCGGCGCCCGTCCCACCGATACAAGTACGGCATCGGTGACAAGCTCGCCACCCGTCTCCCCTTCGAGCGTCAGGATCGTTTCATCGCCCTCCTTGCGCGCGCCGGTGATCTTCGCACAGCAGTTTATCCGAACTCCATCGCGCACCAGGGCCCGCTCGATGCGCTCTGCGGCATCTTGATCCTCGCGGCCAAGGAGTTGATGCATAGCCTCCACGAGAGTGACTTCGGTTCCAAACCTCGCGAAAGACTGGGCCATCTCGCAGCCGATAGGGCCCGCGCCGATAACCGCCAGGCGGCGGGGCAATTCCGTAAGCGAGAAGATGGTTTCATTCGTCAAGTACCCGGCCTCCGCCAGGCCGGGAATCGGCAACGGCTCGGCCCTGGCGCCCGTGGCGATACACGCCCTCGAAAAACGCAGCGCCTTGCCATCGACTTCGACCGTGTCAGGTCCGGTGAAACGGGCGTCACCGATGAAGACGTCGATGCCCAGTTCGCGGAATCGATTTGCCGAGTCATTCGGACTGATGTCGGCACGAAGTTTCCGCATGCGCT
>JAZGDL010000515.1:0-10625 GCA_036477795.1 Phycisphaerae bacterium | reverse complement strand
TACGACCCTTTCAGGGTCGGGTGGTTCGGTGGCGGCGTCATCCGGGGGCGGCGCTACGCTTGCCCCCGGCTATTATAGAGCAGGCCTTCAGCCTGCCACCACACCCGCCGATTCTGTCACGGACCCAATACGAGTCGAAAGCCCTCTTGCAACTTGGACCATTGGCGTCAATAATAGCATCGGCGGTGTTCGCCGGAGAAGCAACCGACGAACCATCGAGGTACCAAGGCACGAAAGGAATCGTCAATCGTCAATCGTCAATCATCAATCGTCAATACGAGAGGATAGCCAATGGGGTCCACGCTGGAAGCGCTTCATGCTCTCCAGGATATCGAGCGAAGGCTGGCGACCATCCATGGCGATGCTGACTCCAAGCGACGACAAGTACAGAGTCTGCGGCGGGCCCGGCAAAAACAGGAATCGATCATTCAGGAAAAGAAGGAGACGGCCCTAAGAAGCCAGGTGGAGATCGACAGCATCGATCTGGACGTCAAGACCAGGGAGTCGGCTCTAGCCAAGCACCGTGAGACCTTGAACCGGGCCAAGACCAACAAGGAATACGCTGCTATCCTCACAACGATCAACACTGAAAAAGCCGACAACATCAAACTCGAGAACCGCCAACTGGCCCTGATGGCCGATGTGGAGGCCATCCGAACCGAGGCCGATGAGAACCGGGCCGAACTTAGCCGCATTGCAGAACGGATTTCGTCCGCCGAGACCGGCTTGCAGCGATTTCTGGACCGGTCCGCGTCAGAGATTAAAGATCTTGAGAGCCGGCGCGAGGATGTTTCCAACGGCGTCTCCCCGGGCATACTGGACACTTTTCGCCGCGTCGCGGAGCGGCATGACGGGGAGGCCATGGCTGAAGTGCTGGTGCTGGACGCCAAGCGCCAAAGGCATGCCTGCGGCGGTTGCAACATGTCCTTGACGCTTCAGCAGGTCATCGGCTGCCAACAGCGAGACGACATCGTGCTCTGCGGCTCCTGCGGCAAGATCCTCTATTCTGATACTTCGGGCCGCCTTTCCCGGTAGGAGTGCCGGCGAATATCGAATCGCGAACAGCGGATTCGACATTCGCTATTCGCAATTCGCTATTCCATGGGTTTGCAGCGCATGCGCTTCAACTGGCTGCGGCGCTTCTTCTCCTCCAGACGTCGTGCCCGTGCCGCGGCCGGAACGCGCGTCGTTGTTCGTGGCTTACGGGGTTTAAGTGCCTCAGCAACCAGCTCGACGAATCGCTCCGTGGCGGCTCGCCGATTGGCCGCCTGCGTGCGATGGCGTGACGCGGTAACGAATAGCACATCGGCCGTGGTAACCCGGGTGGAAAGGCGCTCACGAATACGGGCACGTTGGGCCTCGGTCAGCGACGCACATCCGCCGATGTCGAATCGAAGCGTTACCCGCGTGTTGACTTTGTTGACGTTTTGCCCGCCCGGCTTCGGGCTGCGCGAAAACTCAAACCGCAGATCCGAACACGGAATGAGCACACCAGGCCGTAGCGCCAACGCCGACGTCGTGCGCCGCTTGCTCACCGCCCGCACACCAAGGCCAATGTGTGTGCCACCCGTTGCCGCCAAGCCCACGGATTCGAATCCGTGGGTTCCCCCGCCGGAAGGCGAGGCCCTGAAGAGCGCCGTTTGCCATTGGAAGAGCTCGGGGCAAGCTCGTTCAGTTTCTGCTGTGTTCGGATCTGCTGGCCCAACAGATACGGCGAAGGGCTCTGAACGACACGGTTGGCTTGCCGGTAGTCGTCCATGGCCTGGGTGAACTCGCCGAGGAGAAAGTGCAAATCGCCCAGTCTGACCAGCGCATCGTAGTTGTCCGGGTCATCCTCCACGACTTTGGTCAGATCCCGAATCGACCGTCGAATGCTGACGTATGCCGCTTGCCGTTCTTCAGTCGCTGCCCTGTGCTCAGGGGCAAGTTCCAAGGCCTGATCAAAATCTGCGAAGGCCAACTCATACTGTCCCTGCCGGGACCACCCCGCACCACGCGCCGCCCAGACACTCGGCCAGCGAGCATCCAGTCTCACGGCACGGTCCAGGTCCTCGATGCTCACCGCGTAGTCACCGGTGAGCAGGCTCAACAGGCCGCGTATCACATGCCCCGCAGCCGCTTCCTCCCGCACGCGAACGAACAGATTGACATCGTCTCGTGCCTGGGCGAAGTGCGAAGCTTTGATATGAAGAATACATCGCAAGAGCAAAGCATCGAAATGATCGAATCTCTTTTGCAGTGTCAGATTCACCAGTCCAAGCGCCGTTTCCAGGTTCTGGGCGTCGAACGCCTCCCGGTAATACTCATCAATGAAGGCATCGTCGGGGTCCTCGGGCTTGCCGGCGAAAGGACGAGCTGCAGCCGCGCGGCGCAGATCCTCTTTTATTTCATCCGCAACAAGCCCGAGCAAACGCACGTTCTGCTCGGCAAATGCGAGCGCCTCATCAGTGTTGGCAGGCACTGCCGGCGTAGGGACTCGGTGCGGGACGGGCCCCGTGAACGCCGACATTGCCCCGCTGGCTACGCTGCTCACCAGATCAAGCGCCATACCGCTGACCGCGGACTCCAGCCCCAGGTTTTGGCTCAGTCTCTCCGCCAGCCGGCTGCGCTCCGCTTCAAGGTTCTCGATCCGCTGAGTCAATTGGCGTGTGTCTTGCTTGGCCGCCTCGATCAACTCTCGCCGGCGCCCCCGTTCGCGGTGGGTCTGGGACGCCCACATGATCGACAGAACCGCGATCGCGATCCCCGCCACCAGAGCTGCGGCGCGATTGCGCTCGATGAGCTTGCCGGCCCGCGCGAAAACACCCTCGCGCTTGGCCTTTATCAACTCCTTGCGGCTGAAGCGACGCAAGTCCTCAGCCATCTTCTGCGCCGACGCGTAACGACGGCGTGGAGACTTCTCCAATGCCTTGAGACAAATGGTCTCCAGATCTATCGGAATAGCCCGGTTCAGTGCCCGCGGGGCGACCGGCTCCTGCGTAACGATCCTGGTGATGACCTGTTCACGCGTCTCCCCGGGAAACGGCGGCTGACAGGTCATCCATTCGTACATCGTCGCACCTAGCGAGTAGATGTCCGTGCGGTGATCCACATCCTTCCCGATGCCGGCGATCTGCTCCGGAGACATGTACAAGGGCGAGCCGATGAACTCGCCCGTCATGGTCATCCCCGGTTGCTCCAGCACCCGGGCCAGGCCGAAGTCCATGACGTACAACCGCCCGTCGTCGCCATGCATGAAGTTGTGGGGCTTGATGTCGCGGTGAATCACGCCGTTGTTGTGGGCATAGTCAAGAGCATCGGCCGCCGTGGCCAGAAGCTCAGCCATGCGCTCAAACTCTTCGGCCGTTGAGGCGCTGGCCGCCCGCGCGGTCCCTTTACGCAAAGCCGAAACCTCGACGCCAACCGGGACGCGGACAGTCGCGTCGGTACCAGAGGAGTCGCTTCGCCCCGGGCCGCTGTCACCGCCCACGATCAGCTTGGTCTCAGTCATCTCCAGCGACGCCGACGTGCCACCTTGGCGCCTGGCCCCGATGATTTCGTTCAGGCCTCTGCCCTTAACCAACTCCATCGCGTAGTAGTAAAGCCCCTCATGCTCTCCTTGGGCGAATATCTGCACGATATTAGGATGACGCAGCTTGGCAGCCGCCTGGGCTTCTCGCTGAAAGCGGACCACCGCGCTGGGCGTCAAACCGTGTGAATTCGCGAGCACCTTGATGGCCACCAAACGGTTCAGCGAGATCTGCCACGCCTCATACACCGTCCCCATGCCACCCTGCCCGATTTTGCGGCGGATCTCGAAGTCACCGCCGAAAACCCGGCCGATGATCGACGTTGATCCGGCATCTCCACCGCCGGTGCGTGTGCGCTGATCCGAATTCGTCGGATTGGATTCCGTCATAGAACGCACTCAGTACTCAGGAACCGGCCTTTCCCGGTGCAGGCCGACCCCATTCGCCACCACGGCGGGTTTGCAGCCCAGCCAACACCATGTCCGTCTCATGGACGCGCCCTAGAACCAGCGATGCCGAAAAAGGCCATAAATCTCTTCGAGTTGCCTGAGCCGCTATTTCAGCCGGGCAGCCGATATAGCGTGTCACGCATTCACGCACAGGTCAATTAAAGAAGAGGATCGTGATTATAACGCTCCTCCAAGCCTGATACCACGGAAACCGGTGCGCCTCCCAAGGCCGGTGCCGCACCAACGAGCAACGCCCGCTGCACCGTCGCCTCTTAATACGCCGGATGCTCGACAATGGTTACACATCGCAGAACAATAAAGCTACCGTTGCATAATTGCACACACGATCACTTGTCTCCGGGCGGTCTTGCCGGTCCGCCACGCTGTGTGGCCCGGATCCGCCCGAGCATACCAAGCGGCCGACCGGTAGGCTGGGCCGCACGGACAACTGTCAAGACCACCCAACCGGGCGTGAAGTTAGCGGGCAGTCGTGTAGGATCCGCCTGCTTTACGCTGTAGTGCTGGTGCGAGAATCCTTTCTCGCACCCGCCGCGTGAATCCCTTCCTGTGGCCCCCCAAGAGCGGGGACCGAGAAGGGATTCTCGGTCCAGCGTTGGGTCGGTCCAGACGCGTAGGGTCCGCCGTGCGGACCACGAACACGAGATTGGTGGGCGGCCACGGGGTGGTCTGCGTGGGGTGGTCCGCACGGCGGACCCTATACATTCCGCCTGCTTTGCGCTGTAGCGCTAAACACGTTCCAACCGGCGGCCTCCCGGTTGCTACCCTTTCGATCTGACGCTACAAGATTCGATCGAAGGACAAAAAGCGGCAGCACGTGTTCCAAGCTCTAAAGCAATCTTTCAGACGCGGGCGACATCTGCGCGTCAGGTTTGTCGACTTACTCGCCAAAGCCGGATTCGGGGAAGAGTATCTCCTGATCCTGCTTTCCATTCTGATCGGAGCAGCTACCGGGCTGGGGGCCTATCTGTTCTACGAACTGATCGAGTGGGCCACCCATTCGGCGTACCGCGCCGAAGGCAGCCTTTTCAACGGTCGATCGCTGATGCTCGTTCTTCTGCCGGTGGTGGGGGCCCTGCTCACCGGTTTTATAACGACCCGATTTGCCCGTGAAGCGAAGGGGCACGGTGTTCCCGAGGTCATGGACGCCATTCTTCGTCACGGGGCCGTCGTCAGGCGGCGGGTGGCGTTGGCTAAGTCGGTGGCCAGTGCCCTGACCATCGGCTCGGGGGGCTCAGCGGGCACGGAGGGCCCCATCGTTCAGATCGGCGCCGCAGTAGGCAGCGGTTTCGGGCAAATGCTCCGACTTCATCGGCAGAGCATGAGTGTGCTGGTCGCCTGCGGGGCCGCCGCGGGAATATCCGCCATCTTCAACGCCCCCATCGCCGGGGTGCTGTTCGCCCTGGAGATATTCCTTAAGGACTTCTCCCTGCGTACCTTCAGCCCGGTGGTTTTCGCCAGCGTCATCAGTTGTTCAGTCATGCACGGGATGGTGGGCGAGGGGGACGTGGCCATCTTCAAGGTCCAACATGACGCGCAGTATGTTTTCAACGGGCTGGAGCTGCCATTTTACCTGGTATTGGGGCTTGTCTGTGCCCTGGTAGCCACCGGCTTCATTCGGGCGCTGTACGCCACCGAGGACCTGGCCGACAAGGTCGCCTGCCCGGAATACCTCAAGCCGGCGATCGGAGCACTGGGGCTCGGCGTCCTGGGCGTCACCTTCGTAAGCCTGTCTCACACATTCAGCCAGCAGATGCCGCCGTTTTTCGGAAACGGTTATCCCCTCATCGAACAGGCCATCGACGGCAGCGCCGTCTTCCAGTTGGGGATGCCTTTGCTGCTCTTGTTGTGCCTGATGAAGATCGTCGCCACCTGTCTAACACTGGGCAGCGGCGGTTCCGGCGGCATTTTCGCCCCGTCGCTCTTTATGGGGGCCACCGTCGGAGGGGCGTACGGGCTGCTGCTCAACCATCTCGGCATAGTCAACGACACCAGCGTCAGCGCCTACGCACTGGTGGGCATGGCCGCCGTCGTGGCCGGCACCACTCACGCGCCGCTCACCGCCATCGTCATACTCTATGAAATCACGCGAGAGCCCAAGGTGATCCTTCCCATCATGTTCGCCGCTATCGTGGCCACCTTTTGCGCCCAGAAACTGTGTCGCGACAGCATCTACACGCTCAAGCTCCGCCGCCGCGGTGTGCGAATGGGCACGCTGGCCGACCTGACCATCCTCAAACGTATCACCGCCGATCAGGTGCGCGGCGCCCGGGCTGTATACGTGCACCCGGAGGATCCATTGCAGAAGCTGATTGAACTGGCTGTGGAGAACGAAACCGGAGATTTCGTGGTGGTTGACGAACAGGGCGTATATCAGGGGTTGGTGGTGGCAGAGGACATACGCACCGCCCTCCTGCAACCGGACGCCGTGCCCCTGCTGGTGGTTTCCGAGCTGCTCCGAGAAGGCGTGCCCACGGTCAGCCCTTTCACAACGCTTGACAATGTGCTGGACGCGTTCGCCCGCAGCAGCGTCCAGTCGCTTCCCCTGGTCAACGCCGAAGACGCCACCCACGTGGACGCCCTGATTACCAGGCAGGCGCTCATGAGCCGATATCAGCAGGAACTCGAGAGCCAATCGGGATAACCGAGCATGATGGTGGTCCGCACGGCGGACCCTACATTTCAGATCGCTGGTGCGAGAATCCTTTCTCGCACCTAATGGTCCGCACGGCTGGCCCTATCTTCTGTGTCATTTGACCGGCTGGAAAGCCGGTCCCACAGGATCTGTTACGGCCTCTCAGGTTCGGACGGTGCGTGCAGCCGGGTCGGCGACCAGCCTGTAACGCTTCATCTTCTTGTAAAGCGTGGTGCGATTGATCTCGAGCTGGGCAGCGGTAGCCTGGCGGCACCAGTCGTTGCAACGCAGGGCGGCCTCGATCACCCGCCGCTCCGGCTCCTCCAGCGCCGCTTTCAGCGACGTCGGAGGGCTGTGCATGGTCTTTGGCGAGACTTCACACGCTTCCACCAGTTTGGGGGGCAGGTCGTCGACGTCGATATGCCGACCTTTCACCAGCACAACGGCGCGCTCGACGACGTTTTCAAGTTCGCGCACATTGCCCGGCCATCGATGCCGCTGCAAATACTTCATGGCTTCGCCGGTGAGCCCCAGGACCTGCTTGTTGGCCCGTTCGCAGCAACGTCGCAGGAATTTCTCCGCCAGCAGCGGGATGTCACCGATACGCTCCGACAGTGTCGGCAGTACGATGTTGACCACGTTGATGCGGTAAAACAAATCCTGCCGGAACCGCCCGGCGGCCACCTCGTTCTCAAGTTCCACATTGGTGGCCATGATCATGCGGACGTCGACCTTCTCTGTCTTGTTACTACCGATGGGCTCGAACTCGCGCTCCTGCAGCACGCGCAGAAGCTTTATCTGTAGTGCCGGCGAGGCAGCGGCGATCTCGTCCAGAAACAGCGTGCCGCCGTCGGCGACCTTGAATTTGCCCGGCTTGTCCGAGACCGCACCGGTAAACGATCCCCGAACGTGCCCGAACAGCTCGCTTTCCAGAAGAGCCTCGGGTATGGCCCCGCAGCTCACTTCAACGAACGGTCCGTCGCGGCGCCGGCTGCGATGATGAATCACACGGGCGATCTGCGACTTGCCGGTCCCCGATTCGCCTTCGATTAGCACGTTGACAGCGGAATCCGACACCGCTTCGACCAGATCGAATACGCGCAACATCTTGTAGTCGTGGCCGATCACGTTATCAAGGCCGAAGCGCTCCTCCAGCCGGCTGTGGGACCGGCTTTCCAGCCGGTCAGATGACAGGCTGGAAAGCCTGTCCCATCGGCACCCACGCACGAGCGAGCACTGCTCCATGGCCCGTTGGACCACGAGGCGGAGCTGGTCATCGACAATGGGCTTGGTGAGATAGTCGTAGGCCCCCATGCGGATCGCTTCCACCGCGCTTTCGATGGTCCCGTAGCCGGTGATCATGATCACCATCACACTCGGATACCGTGCTTTCAACACGCGGAGCAACTCGAACCCGTCGGCGTCCGGCATGTTAATATCGGAGATGACCAGATCATACTGCTGGCCAGCCAGCGCCTGAACCGCGACGTTGAAAGATGCCCCGTGGTCAACCTGATACCTTTCCGCCCTCAACAACTGCGTCATGGAATCGAGAATAACGGGATCGTCGTCAACGACGTAAATCCTGCCACGACATTCTGCCACCTTCGTTCCTCCGGCAAAGAGTGATGAATCTCGCCCTACTCAAGTATCACCATGACATCCCATGGGTCAAGCAAAACGATGATATAGATCAACACCAAGAGGAGGTTTTTTGAAACATGAGGACACAGTGCAACCTTATGGCACCGTCCAGTAAGTGTGCGCAACTTGAACGGTGGTTACCGTTTGGGTTCGGTGGCGCATGCGACCGTTCCGATAACGAATGCAACGCTGTTGCGACGAACCCACGGGTTGCCATCCCACGCGTTGCCATCCCACGGATTCGAATCCGTGGGCTTTGGATTTACATGGTTTCGTCTTCGAGTGCGAAGCGATCCGGGTGGCTGCGTTCGTAGGCTTCCTCTTCGACGAGCCGGGCGTGTTTGTCGGCGCGCCTTTTCAACAGAGTCCGAACCGTCAGATTGGCGGCGATGCATACGGCAATGCCGACCACCTCCAACCGGTAAATTGCCGTAGCCACCAGACCGGCGGCGACGGCGGCTATGGCCGCCGAGATGAACCAACTGCTTACCACCCAGATGGCCCGACCGAGCTTGAGCTCCGCATCACCGCGCTGGAAAATGCGATCGGCCATCCCCGTGGTGACGACGGCTGCGAAGGTCACATAGGTGGTCGACACGGGAAGTCCCAGGCTGCTGGCCGTTGCAATCACGCTTGCCGAGACGGACATGATCACACAGGCCCGAAGCGTGTCGTAGTGCAGGGTTTTACCGGCGGGGGTAAACCGCCGGCGCGGCGCGAGAGCCGGGGCATCACCACGGAATCTCAGCATTCTGCCGGCCAGCGTGACACACCAGCGCGGCGCCCAAAGGGCGACGTGGTCGCCCGCGCTGCCCGTCGAGACCGCGGCCTTGGTGACGCGTTCGGCGTTCTTGGTGGTCATGCCGGCGAACAACAGCAATCCACAAATCAGCAGCATCCACCACGCGATGGGCACCTCGGTCGCAATTTCAACGTTTTGCTTATCCAGCAAGGTAAGGGCCGCCAGGCCGGGCGACGCACAGTTGGCCAGGTCGTTCTGCCCGAACGCGAAACCCATCGCGATCATGCCCAGCACCGCCAGCACCGGAAATAGAAGCTTGGCTGCCCGCTTGCGAAAGATGATCAGCAGAACATGAATCAGGATCGCGAACCCGCCCCACAGAATCAAGGCAATGATTAGATTGCCGACGTCCGCTTCCACCTTTTCGTTGAACTGATCCAGCCAGTGGTTGAGCTGCCTGACCCACCCTACGTTTTTCATGCCCTTGAGCATGAGGAAGTAGCACAGCCCCGCAGCCAGTCCACCGCCGACCCATCCTCCGTGGAGCAGGAGCGTGGACAACTGGGCGGTGCGGTCGCGAATGGCCCCGCGAACCGCTCGTTGAATGAGAAACGCCGCGATTCCGGAGAACACGATCGAAAACACGATGGCGCTGACCACCATGCCGGCCTTGTCCCAGTTCACGCTTGAGACGTTGATGGCCACGGCAGCCCCGAGCAACTCGAACACAAGACATGCCGTGGTGCTGATGGGCATTCCGAACGCCGAGTAGCTGTACAGCAGCACGGTGTCGACGATGTACACCGCGATGTAAATGGCCAGGGCTGCCTCGAGGGCGTTGTCCATGGCGGCAAGGCCGTTGGGATCAAAGATGCCCTTGCGGGCGGTGTCGATGACGTCCGAGCTCAAGACCGCGCCGCAGACGACGGCCACGCCCGCCACCACGATCGCCTTGCGACGCTGCATGACCCGTGCCCCGAAGACGGCGTTGACCAGGTTGGCGGCGTCGTTCCGGCCGACCTCCACGGTGTCCCAGAGCAGCAGGCCGATGGCGATGGCCAGGCAGGCGAATTGAAACGGACCATCAATGGCGCCGAGCTCAAGCATGGTGTCTGCCGTGATGGGAAGAAGCTAAGCCGATGGCGGATTGTTCTCGTCCGCCGCTTCGCGCCTTCGTGCCTCCGTGCCTGTGTACCTTCGCGCCTTAACAATCAGCAGGAAGAATCAGTTCGACAGCATGCGCCGGAGTCTGTCGCCGGTTTTTTCCGCAAAATTAGCGAGTTGACCGAGCTCGCCGAAAATGCGGAACCACAGGAAAAGATCCGTTGGCTTCATCTGATCTTCCAGGGCAAAGAGCATCTGCGACAGCGTGTACTGCAAGCGATCCGCCTCCCACTCCCCCTTCTCGACCGCGCTGACCAGGTTCAAGGCATGTTGGGCCTCCGCCCCACCCATGTCACTCTCCACCAGGGTGGGCAGGTAGTCAGCGATGGCCAGGCTCTTCTGACAGACTTCAACGACCTTGTCGAGGTACTCGAACGTGGCTTCGACAAGCACCGCCGGCAGGATGAGGTTCTTGATGGTGAGCAGAGCGGCTATGTCTTCCACCGAGTCCGCCATGTCGTCCT
>JAZGDL010000514.1:0-3259 GCA_036477795.1 Phycisphaerae bacterium | reverse complement strand
GCACGTCCGGTTCGATGAGCGGGACGTGGAAACGGGGTATGGAACGGCTCGTGAGGCACCGGCAACCGAAAGGGTCGGAAACAGATAGGCCGCTCCTAACCCACCGCGCCACGTCTCGACTCTACCCACGCAAAGTGACACATGCAAAGAGAGTTGCCCGGGGGAAGACATTTGGCTATGCTTATCGAACCTTCAAACCGCCCTTGCGGAAGCGGCGAGAAGTACAAGAAGTGCTGTTTGATTGGGAGCGGAACATGACTGTTAAATCCACCATGGAAAACTACAGCGGGAAGCAACGCGAACTCACGCTTGAGGATCGGCTTTCACGCCTCACCTATGGGCGGGCTTGCAAACTCCTCGGTGCCGAGGGAAAGAGCCTCATCCGTCAAGGTGGCAAATACGAGATCAATATCAACGAGGACGTGTATCTCAAAGGCGATCTGTTTCGACTGCGCCTGAACGGTGCCACAGTGAACATCACGCTCATGGCGGAAGCGAAGCAACGCCTGCGCTGGAACTGCACGCGGTGCGACGCGGCCTGCGAACACGTGGGCGCCGCCCTGTCACTCATTCTCGAAGAGAAGATGGCATTAGGTCTGGCGGCGCCGCCGCCCGAGCGGACACGCGTTGAAAGCCTCGGTGAAGAGGAACTGGTTCGTCAAGCATTTGAAGAGCGGCAGAAGCGGGCCCGTACCGAGCGAATGACGGTCCGGTCGCTGAATACCAAACGGCTTTGGACCGACTACCTGGTAACGAATTCCGCTTCGGGCAAAACGTATCGCGTGGCCCTGCGCGGATGGGAGCCCGGGCAGTCCTATTGTGCGTGCCCGGACTTTCGGAAGAACACGCTGGGTATCTGCAAGCACGTCCTGCACGTGCAGCACAAGGCCAAGAGGCGCTTCTCGGCCGCCGTCTGCAAACGCCCTTACCGGCAAGAAGGCATTGCCGTTCATCTGCTGTACGGGAAGGAGGTGGAGCTGCGGCTCTTGCTTCCGCAAGAAGTCGATCCGTCAGTGGCGACTGTCGTTCGGCCGCTCAGGAACCAGGCCATTCACGACGTCCACGATCTGCTCAAGCGGATCCGCAAGCTTGCCGTGTTGGGCCACGACGTGACGATCTATCCCGACGTGGAGGAGCACATCAACCGGTGTCTCTTTGCGGAACGCATCGAGTCGAAAGTGGCCGAGATTCGCCGGAGCCCCAAGGAACACCACCTGCGCCGGCAGCTTCTCAAGGTGGAGTTGCTGCCGTACCAGATGGACGGTATTGCTTTTGCGGTAGGCGCCGGGCGAGCGGTTCTGGCCGACGACATGGGTCTGGGGAAAACCATTCAGGGCATCGGCGTCGCCGAGTTGCTGGCCCTCGAGGCGGACATTGCCAAGGTCCTGGTCATCTGTCCCGCAACCTTGAAATCGCAATGGCGAAGCGAGGTGCACCGCTTTTCCGAACGCGACTGCCAGCTCGTCATGGGAAGCGCCGCCGAACGCGTGCGACAATATGAAAACGGCTGCTTCTTCACGGTCTGCAACTACGAGCAAGTGTTGCGCGACATCCTAACCATCGAGAAGGTCAGATGGGATCTGATCATTCTCGACGAAGGCCAGCGCATCAAGAACTGGGAGGCCAAGACCAGCCGCATCATCAAGGGCCTGAAGTCGCCATTCGCGCTGGTTCTTTCCGGGACACCGCTGGAGAACCGGCTCGACGACCTTTTTTCGGTAACCGAGTTCATCGACGACCGCCGTTTGGGGTCCGCGTTTCGCTTTTTCAACCGCCACCGAGTCGTTGATGAGAAAGGCAAGGTGCTGGGCTACAAAAGCCTCGATGAGCTGCGCAGAACGTTACGGCCCGTCCTGCTTAGGCGAACGCGCGCCTCGGTCATGCCGGACCTTCCGCCGCGTACGACAGAGGTTCTCCGCATTGCCCCGACCGATGAACAAGCCGTCCTGCACGGCACACACCAGCAGGTTATCGGCCAGATCGTCAACAAGAAATACATCAGCGAGATGGATCTGCTGCGATTGCAGAAGGCGCTGCTGATGTGCCGGATGGCGGCCGACAGCACGTACTTAGTGGACAAGCAGGAGCCCGGCTATTCCAGCAAACTCCAAGCCCTGGCCGACCTGCTCGATACGCTCTTTCAGGAAGAGGACCGCAAGGCCATTCTGTTTTCGGAATGGACCACCATGTTGAATCTGATTGAGCCATTGCTCGAGAAACGGGGCATTCAGTATGTTCGTCTCGACGGTTCGGTGCCCCAAAAAAAGCGGCAGCAACTGGTCCACACCTTCCAGAACGACTCCGACTGCCAGGCCTTCATCACCACCAACGCCGGTTCGACAGGCCTGAACCTGCAGGCGGCCAATACCGTCATTAACGTGGATCTTCCCTGGAACCCCGCGGTCCTGGAGCAACGGATCAGCCGCGTCCACCGCATGGGCCAGCGAAGCCCCGTTCAAGTGTTCATCCTGGTCACCGAGGAAACCATCGAAGAGAACTTGCTGTCAACGCTGTCAGCGAAGCACGAGTTGGCCCTGGCGGCCCTTGATCCCGAGTCCGAGGTTGACACCGTCGACCTGGCCAGTGGTATGGAGGAGCTCAAGCGCCGGTTGGAACTTCTGCTGGGCGCCAAGCCCGACGCGCCGGTCGATGAGAGTGAGAAGACCAGGCAGGCCGAGGAGGCCCAGCAGCTCGCCCGACAGGAAAAAGTCGCCAGCGCCGGAGGCCAACTTCTGGGGGCGGCACTTGCGTTCATGGGTGAGCTCCTTCCGCGGCAGGAGCAGACGGACAAGTCCGCCCAGTTGGCCAAGGCGATGAAAGAGAGCTTGGCCACGTGCCTGGAGAAGGACGAGCATGGCCGGCTGAAGCTGACGGTGACACTCCCCGATGCGTCTGCCTTGGATAGTCTGGCCGACTCGCTCGCCCGCATTCTCGCGGCGCGGGAGTAGCGCTTGTGGAGACATGCCTGCGTGACACCCCGAGTCGGCCCGGCCGGCGCGGCGCGTGGCTGATGATGATTGGGCCGGTCCCTGCCGTTAGCCGACGGGTGGCCCATGTCCTTTGGACATGGGGGACGCGATGATACACGCTCAGGTGAGATGATACACGCTCAGGTGAACCGCCCGACGATCATGGGTCCGTGACAGAATCGGCGGGTGTGGTGGCAGGCTGAAGGCCTGCTCTATAATAGCCGGGGGCAAGCGTAGCGCCGCCCCCGGATGACGCCGCCACCGAACCACCCGACCCTGAAAGGGTCGTA
>JAZGDL010000513.1:0-2046 GCA_036477795.1 Phycisphaerae bacterium | reverse complement strand
AGACTTTGGCACGCCGATTCCTGCGACGACGGCGAGTTTCATGAAGCGCCGCGTACTCCATTCATGCCAGTCCGAGATGTCCTTGAGAGTCGCACCCGACCCTAACCGGGTAGCTATGATACAATGGGGTTCGTCGCTATTCAACCGGCTTTATCCGGTATTTCCCAGTTATCAGATTTCACGCCGCAATCGTATCCAAACGAACCGCTCGATTCAAGCGAAACGACCTCTCTTGCCGCGATTCGTGCCTGTGAGTCTGCTCCATCGTGCCCATACTGCCTCTGACGCCTCCGGGACAACGATTCCGGCCCCGCTTCCGCGCAGCGTCAACCCGTGCCCCACTCTAGGGAGCCGGGAGCGATGAGTGCTGCGAGCACGGTAATGTCGTCACTTTGCTTGGTCGCAGCAGAGAACCTTGCGACCTTCCTGCGAACGGCCTTCACAAGCGGCTGCGGGTTGACTGCACCGACGTCGCTAAGTACTTGCAGCAGCCGTTCAACGCCGAAGATCTCCTGGTCGCTGTCCATCGCCTCGATGACGCCATCGGTGTAGCAGACAAACACGAAAGGGTCGCGGCCAAGTGTCGCTGTTGTCGTTGCGTACTTGGCATCTTCCACAACGCCCAATGGATATCCGCAGTCGGCCTCAAGCTCTTCCGGGGCGGCGGGTGAGGCGCGAAGAATAAAAGGCAGGCAATGTCCGGCACTTGCAAGAAGGGTTTCGCCCGACGCCGGGTCGATGAGGGCGAGCAAACAGGTTATGAACTTGGGAAGTATCGGTATTACGCAAGATGAGCCTGTTGCAGTGCGCCAGCAAGGCTCCGGGATCGTCCTCCCCTTCGATTGTGACACGGACGGCTGCCTGGAGATTCGCCGTCAACAGCGCCGCCGCCATTCCCTCGCCGGTCACATCCGCCATCCGGCACCCTATGCGGCCGTCCGGCCTCTCGATAACATCGTAGTAATCGCCGCTGATCCGATCTCCCGGGTCGTTAATCGCCGCGACTTTGAATTCGGGACGGTCAGGCAGGTCGGTCGGGAACTCCGCACAAGACAAAACCCACGGCGGGTTTTGTTAGCCATTATTGACAATATTCAGTCGAACTTGATTCGCCCGAAAATAGCGATACATTTTGCTATTTTTGCTCTGAACGCTTGACTTCGGTATACGGATCAGGTATTCTCGACCTACGATTCATGGTCTGCTCGGGGCGGTAGGTTGCAACCGCGCTGTAGGGCGCAGGTGGCTCGCCCCGTGGCCGGCGAATGGAAGTGTGGATGGGAAAGTGATTTCACCTTCTACAATATCAGACCCCGGATCAACGTCGGCCCGGCGGCGCTCGTTGAGCGCAACTGCGATCGAGGGTTGCGGACACGTTTCGGCGAGACGCGGGGCAACCTCTGCAGATCCGCGCTGGGGCATGGTCAAGGCGGGTGTCTTGGTCCTGTCACTTATCTTCAGCGCCGGTCTGTTGGCCATGGAGATCGGGTCGCGGAATCATCCGTGGTTCTGTTGGTTTACGCTGTTGCCTCTGCTGACCGCGATCCGGGTCCTGCCTCCGCGTAAGGCGTTTTCCTGCGGGGCGTTGTGGGGAGCCGCTCTTTTTCTGTTTCTGGTGTCCGGTGCCGGACCGCTCATCCCGGTGAGCTTCCTCTGGCTGCTGCTTTTGATCCTGCTACCGGCCGCGTATGCGTTCGTGGGCGCCCGGGTTACCCGCCGACACGGGTTCAATCCGTTGATTCTCGGCTTCGCCTGGGCCGGTGTCGAAGTGGCTCTGATTCCGCTGGGTCTAAGCGGCGGGCTGCTCGGGGGAGCGAGTGGACACCAGGCCGGAAGTTCCCTCTACATCCTGGAGGGCCTGGTCGGCTACGTCTGCGTGGCTTCCATCATTGTCGCCGCCAACGGCATTTTGCTGGGGATGTTACGGCGTGCGTGCGTGGGCGCCTGCGGCTTGCGGCGGTACGTCAGCGGCTGTCCCAACACACAAACACTGTTCTTCCCTCGGGAAGTTCCGGCTTATCTGTTCTTCTTCACCAATCCGGCTCA
>JAZGDL010000512.1:0-15407 GCA_036477795.1 Phycisphaerae bacterium | reverse complement strand
TGATGGGCACGGGCGCGGTGGCCCAGTCGACCGTTTCGCCCGGCAGGCTGGCTTCGGCGACGCGCCAGGCCCGGATGGAACCGTTGATCTGCCGGTGCAACCAGTTGACAAAGTCCCGATACATGGGGTTGTTGGAGTAGTGGATGACGCGGGCGGTCCGGTCGGTGGCCCCAGGACGCGGATCGAGAGCATGGGGGCCGATTTCGACAAAGGCGCTTAATGCCCCACGCCGCACCCGCTCGGAGAGCTGGGCGCGGACTTCGTCGATTCCCCCGCGATCCACCTCGATTCGCTCCAACACGAATCGCGGTTTGGTCTGCGTTTCGGAGGGTGCACCGTCTTGCGGTATTTCAGAACCCCGACCGTAGCGCCACCCCTTGTGGGTGGCGCCGAAGGCGGGTGCGCCACCCACAAGGGGTGGCGCTACATCATGGGCCGCTCCCTTCGAGCTCCCTCCTCGGTCGCCCTCAGGGTCGCGGTTCGGTTCGGCGAAAACCTGCGTGCGGTTGTACTGGTCAACGGCTGATGCCAGCTCGTCGTACAACACACCGGTCCCGTCGATGATGGCGAAATGCTTGTCCTGAATGTTGACCTGATCGCGCAGCATCACGGCGGCGACCAGACCGGCTGATCCCATAATGGGCATGATCACCAGACTGATGGCGAACGTCTTGGTGCGGACGGCGGCCTGGTATTCCCGGACCGCGACGACGAGTGTCTTACGCATTCCTTCTCTCCGCATCGAAAGGAGCGGCGATGCGCACGAAGATATCGTGAAGCGACGGGCTGGACACCTCGAAGTGCAGTACTTTGCCGCGGCGCATGATCTGCTCGAGCACGCGCCGCGAATCGTACCTGCGGTTCATGCGCAGTTCCTGAAGCCGGCCGTAATCGCTGATCCGCTCAACGTCGGGCAGGTCAGTGAGTGAGACGTCGTCGTCTTCCAGACGGACGCGGATGGTATCAGCCCCGTAGGTCTCCTGAATGGAACCCAGTGTGCCGTCGAGGACCTTGTCGCCTTTGTACATCATCACGATGTAGTCGCACATCTTCTCGGCCATGGGCATGTCGTGCGTCGAATAGATGATGGTGCAGCCTTCACGCTTGAGTTGCAGTATGGTCTTTCGCAGGACGTCGGCGTTCACCGGATCGAGCCCGGAGAACGGTTCGTCGAGGATGAGCAACTGCGGCCGATTGATCACGGCGGTGATGAACTGGACCTTCTGGGCCATCCCCTTGGATAAGGCCTCGACGCGCTTGTTGGCGGCGTCGGTGAGGTTCATGCGCTCCAGCCATTCGTAGACCACACCCTTGATGTCGCTGCAGCCCTTGAGTTCGGCGTAGAAGCGCAGAATGTCGATCACCTTCATGCGTTTGTAGAGGCCGCGCTCCTCCGGCAGATACCCGACACGGTCGGATGGAGTCCGCAGTCCTTCGTGGCCGAGGACGCGGATTACGCCGGCCCCTTCGTCGGGGCGATAAATGCGCATGATCAGCCGCAGTGTCGTCGTTTTTCCGGACCCGTTGGGGCCGATGAACCCGCAGACGGTGCGCTCCGGTACGGTGAGCGAAAGGTCGCGCACGGCCACCGTACGACCGAACGACTTTGTGACACCGCGAATCTCCACCGTGCTTCGTCGATGTGGGGCTTGCTCTTGGCAGACCCCGCGCTGGCGCTTGGGGCTCGGAAGAGCCTCGCCCTCCCAAGTCGGAACGGGAATGGTGACCGGCGTCATCGTGCGTTTCTCAACCCGTTGCGGCAATTCATATGTGGGACAGGCTTTCCAGCCTGTCATTTGACCGGCTGACGGGTGGCCCACCTCGTTTCGAGGTGGGGGATGCGATGATCTACACCCGAACGTCGCACCTTCCCGTATCATCTATCCCCCACCTTCAGAGAAGGTGGGGCACCCGCAGGCTTGTGGCTGACGTGACAGCGCTGTCATGCCAAAGACCCTGTTATGTCATTCGACGAACGTGGACCGACGCATTATGTCAGAATCGAAGTCGCGGGTGCGGGGGTTTTATCGGGCGAGGGAATAGCTAATGGCGAATGGCGAATAGCGAATTCAGAAAGGGGATCGACTCATCATTGGCCATTCGCTATTCGCTATTCGGTATTCGGTATTCGTCAATCGCCGTCGGCGCTATCGCCGAAGGTCTCCTGAATCACCTCGATCTCCTCGCGGGCCGACACAAAGGCGTCGACGACCTGGGGATCGAACTGCTTGCCGCGTTCCTCGGAGATGATCTGGAAGGCTTTATTGGTGTCGAACGGCGGTTTGTAGCAGCGTCTCGAGGTCAGTGCGTCGTAGACATCGGCGACGGAGGTGATCCGCCCCTCGATGGGGATGTCCTGGCCTGATTCTCCATCCGGGTATCCCTTGCCGTCCCAACGTTCATGATGCGACTGGGCAATGATCTCAGCCGTCCGCATCAGCGGATATGGCGAGTTCTGAAGGATTTTGGCCCCTTCGGTGGTATGGGTCTGCATGACCCGACGCTCTTCATCGGTGAGTTTGCCGGGCTTGGTCAGAATGGAGTCCGGAATACCGAGCTTGCCGATGTCATGCATGGGGCTGGCGCACATGATATTGTAAGCCTTCTCCTCGGAAAACCCGAGGGTACGGGCGATTATTTCACAGTACATGCTTACCCGCTTGATATGCTGGCCGGT
Organism: Phycisphaerae bacterium; assembly: GCA_036477795.1. Classification (GTDB taxonomy): domain Bacteria; phylum Planctomycetota; class Phycisphaerae; order UBA1845; family UBA1845; genus JAZGDL01. The sequence continues at coordinate 12,730 of JAZGDL010000512.1, read as the reverse complement.
GTCGTCGTCGCGCACCTCCGCCGCGGTGGCCAACCGCACCACCGTTTCAAGCTGGGCCATGCGTAGCTCATCGTTCTTGGTGCGCAGCTCGTCGAACAGGATGGCATTGCGAACCCCAATCGCCGCCATCGACGCCAGGGCCATGGCAATCTGCTCGTCGCGCGCCAGAAAGGCATCGATCACTTTGCCTGAACCGACGTGGTTGATCAGTTGTAGCACGCCGACCGGCTGCTCCGTCTGATCGAGCAGCGGGATCACCAGCATTGATCTGGTGCGGTAGCCGGTGGCGCTGTCATACTTGCCGTCAAAATGAAAACCAACGTCGTCAGGCAGATTGTAAACGTCGTCAATCTTGAGGGACTCGCGATTGTTGGCGGCGTAGCCGGCCAGCGAACTGTTGTCGATGGCGATGGTCTTGCCCTTGAGGGCTGTGCGGCTGGCATCACTGGAGCTGGGGGTCACACCCAGTTCCGGCCGGGCGTCGTTCTGCGAACAGGAGAACCCCAACCGGTTTCCTTGAACCACCCGGTAAACCGTCCCCGCCTCGGCGCGCACCAACGCCCTAGCCTGTTGCAGCAGTTCGTTGAGAAGCTCATCCAGGGGAAGCTCGGAGAGTTTGCGGCAGACGCTGAGTAACGTGTCGAACTCAAGCTGGGCGGTTTCGGCTCCGCCGGACGAGCTCAAGCTAATCGAGGATCGTGACATGGGTGCAGGGTCCGTTGGTAAATACCCCCACGATCATAGCCGACGGACCCGCCGGCTACAAGAGTTGCACAGTTTTTGCTTGATTTAGCCGGGCATTGGCGTATATAGCACGGCTGGTTCCACCGCGGTGATGTGCGATGCAGGCCACTACCACAGAAGCTACCAGGAGACACGTCCGCTGCGATTTTTGCGGGGCTGATGACGGTGAGCCGGTCTATGAGCATACCGACGGCAGCTATTCCAAGTGCCGGCACTGCGGGTTCGTCTATGCCGATCCCATCGCCGCCGACACCGCGGCGGACAACGAAGCCTTCTTCACCGAATCGCTTCAGCGCTATGTCACCAAAAACTACGCCGCCGACAAACAGCGCCACTACCGGCGAATCGTCCGCAAGTTTGCGCGGTATCGAAAAACCAACTGCTTCCTGGAAATCGGGTGCAACGTCGGCGGCCTGCTGCTGCAGGCGAGAAAGCAGGGATGGAAGCCGGTGGGGGTCGAGCCCGTGGACGTCTGCGCCCGCTACGGGCGCGAACACCACAATCTCGAGATCATCACCGGCACGCTGGAGCAGGCTGACCTGGCCGCCGACCGCTTCGATGTAGTCTACGGCAACGACGTCTTCGAGCATCTATCCTCTCCCACTCTTGTCTTCGCGGAGGTGGGCCGCGTCCTCAGGTCCGGGGGCGTGCTCTATCTTGACACCGTCAACTACGAATCCTACACCAGGGGCATGATGGGCGACCAATGGAAGATGCTTAATCCCAGCGCCCATTACAGCATCTACAGCCCTGACACGCTGCGGGCCTTCTGCGAGAAGGCCGGCCTCAAGGTTCTGAGGCTCAAGACTCACGGCGTGCGAAACCGCATGAAGAGTGAGAGTAGCCTGAGTCTCCCGCGAATGTTCGACGAAATCGGCAAGCTCCCCTACAGCATCGCCAGCCGTTTCACACTCAAAGGCGACAGCCTCTCCGTCCTGGCTCAGAAAGCATGACCGGTGCGCATAGTTGCCCCGCGCTGGCGCTTGGGGCTCGGATCAGGCATCTGACTCGTCAATCTTTGCCGCGCCATACGCCAAACACGCACCCAGAGGTGTGGAGCGGATCACAACATCGAAACCGCTGGAGCGGATCCATGCCACCCTGGGCCGGTTGTCTCCCGGTTTGCGGTGTCGTAGCATCGAGGCGTGCGAAACACCTGTTCGTTGACCAGTTGACGCGGAAGGGACGCCGGTGCTCGGGCTGTGTCGTTATTCGATTTTGCATCCCACGCGGGTGTGCATCATCGCCGCGGCGGTGACGCTGGCGATTGCCCCGGGCGGGCTGCGCCTGGAGATCCGCACCGACGGTCATGCCCTGGTGCCGGCCGACGCCCCTGAAATCACCATTGACCGCGAGATTCGTGATCGGTTCGGGGTTGAAGACCCCGTTGTGGTTCTGATCGACTCGGATCACGCCCGTGGAGTTTACAATCTGCACACGCTCGGTCTGGTGCGTGATCTGACGGTGGCTTTTCGGGAGATTGACGGGGTCAAGACGTGGAACGTGGTGAGTCTTTCCACGGAGAAGACCGATCGGGTCAGGACCGGAACGCTTCATTTTCGCACCCTGCTGGAGCCCTTTCCCGAGACCGACAAGGACCTCGATCGCATACGCGACGACGTGCGGGCCATCCAGCTTTACACCGGGACTCTGGTGTCCTTCGACGAGGGAGCCACAGCCGTTTTCGTCGGCATACCGGATGACGCCGATCGGATCGGGCTGTATCGCACCATCACGGAAATCGTCGCAAAGCACGACGCGGCTGACGATCGCATCCACGTGATCGGCGCTCCGGTGGCTGAAGCCCTGCTGGGCACCCACATACTGGAGGACCTGGGCGTGCCCGGCGCGGTGCTGGGCCACTCGCTGGAGCACGCCGGGGCGAGTGCGAGAAGGGATTCTCGCACCAGCGGTTCCGGCGGATGGGCCGGCGCCGGGAGGGCGCTGGTTCAGCGAGTGGGAATGGTGCCGCTGGCTCTGGCCATCATCGCCGTCGTGTTCTGGATAGCCTTTCGCGGTGTGGCGGCGGTGATGCTGCCGTTGATGGAAGTGGGGGCCTGCCTGGTGCTGGTGTTCGGCGTTATGGGGTGGCTGCGCGTTCCCTTCTATCTCACCATGGCTGTCATGCCGGTGATCCTTACCGTCGTCGGCATCGCCGACGAGGTGCACATCTTCCATCGCTACCGCCGGGAACGTCGCACCGCGCGGGCTGAAGCCCACGGATTCGAATCCTTGGGTTTCGAGCCGGTACGCCGCACCATGGAGCAGATGTGGGCTCCGGTGACCAAGACCTCGATCACCACCGCCTTGGCTTTTCTGTCCTTCGCGCTGTCGCCGATCGAGCCGGTGCGGATGTTTGGGGTTTTCACTGCCTTGGGGATCATCATCTGTATGGTGTGGTCGCTTACCGTTATCCCGGCGTTGCTGGTGCTCTTGGATCGGTGGGGAACGACCCGTCGCTGGCGCTCTGGGCTCGGTGGGGAACGACCCGTCGCCGGCGCGCCGGGATCCGTGGCACCCGAGGTCGAGGCGCCGCGGCTGGAGCGGTTGACCCGTGCGGTGCTGGCCCGCCCCGTTACGGTGCTATTGCTGGCTTTGCTGGTGGTCGTGGCTACGCCCTACGGGTTGCGACGACTCGTTGTTCAGGACAGTTGGATCGACGGATTCGCCCCCACCAGCGAATTCCACCGAGCAACCCGGATGTTCAACGACCGCTTTCTCGGCGTGCACACACTGCACATTCACCTGGACGGCGGCCACTTCGTGCGCGAGGGCCCTGTGGTGGCGCGCGACGTGGATCATCACCAGTTGAAGGTCCCTGCGGGACTGGTTGACAACCCCCGCATGTTGCTGGACAGCTACATTCGCGTGCACCCCTGTGGGGATACGGGAGGGACGAAGCGACGGAGGGACGAAGGGGAAGAAAGGCACAGAGGCACGAAGGCACGAAGGCACGGAGGGGAAGAAAGGCACGAACGGACGGACAATCGTCAATCCCCAATCGTCAATCGTCAATCCGCAATCGTCAATTCCGTGAGACGGCTTCCTGACTGGACCTCGACCATCCAGAGCGTGGTGCTGGAAGACGACGGCTGGACCATATCGACGGCGCAGCGCTCCGGTTCGCTGAAGATCGCCATGCGCAGGTGGTCCGGTAATCCGGCCTGCTACGAGATAACGCCGCGATGGTTCAAGCAGCCGCGATTCCTCGAGCGCGTCCGTCGCTTCGAGACGTTTCTGCGCCGCCAGAGCGGCGGCATGGTCGGCGGCGCCTTGGGGCCGGCGGCGTACGTCGCCACCGCCAACTTCATGCAGTCGGGGCGGCGTGATGGGTCGCGATCGATACCGGACGATGGGAGCCGGCTTTCCCGGGTATGGCACAACTTTGAGCGCATCCGCGGGCTGGAGCGATTGCGACAGGTGGTCGATCCTCAGTTCGCTTCCGGCCTGATATCCATCTTTCTCAAGAACGCCAATTACGTGGAGACGGCGGCGTTGATGAAACGCATCCGGGCCTACGAGCGGGAGCACCTTCAGCCGCACGGTATCACGCTGAACTTCTCCGGAGACGTCGCCGTTAGCCAGGCGCTCATCGACGGCATCGTCACCACCCAGGTGCGGTCGCTGCTGATCTCACTGATCGGCATCTGGCTGGTGACCTCCGCTCTTAACCGTTCGCTGCTATGGGGCTTGTTCTGCGTGCTGCCCAGCGCGTTGGCAGTGCTGGTGAACTTCGCCTTGATGGGCTGGTTCAACGTCCCGGTGGGGGTAGCCACTTCCATGTTCGCGGGCATCACTCTGGGGATCGGCGTGGACTATGCCATCCACCTGTTGGAGCGCGTGCGTCAATGGGTGCCACGGAGTGGGTGGCCCACCTCGTTTCGAGGTGGGGGACGCGATGATCCACACCCCAGCGTCGCACCTTCCCGCATCATCTATCCCCCACCTTCAGAGAAGGTGGGCCACCCGTCGGTCCCCCGATTGAAGACCGCGGCGGCGTTGATCGAGGCGGTCGCCTCCACGGGCCCGGCGATTGGAATCGACGCCTTGGCCGTCGGACTGGGGTTTGGGGTGATGTTGTTGTCGCAAGTGCCTGCCAACGTGCGACTTGGCGGGTTGTTGGCGTCGAGCATAGTGACCTGTCTGGCGGCCACGATCCTGCTGCTGCCGGCGGTTGTGCTTTTTTTCCCACCCAAGTGGATGCAGACGCTCTCAGCATCCCACCGGGAAGCTGTTAAAATGGGCACTCCTCCGGTCGGAACCCCCTTGGAGCAAAGGATTTAGCGGTTGGAATGATAAAGCTGCGGTTGTGTACCTAGATTTGCCGGTTTGACGCTTGACTATGTCGGGTGAACCGGTTAGACTGACGGCGTTCGGAGCGGTATCCGATCCGCCTGACAACAGGTCAAGGCGGGCCCATCCGAATAGACATGTCTCTCTTGGCGTGAAAGAGGACGAGCCGACCGACGACGCATAGTCGCGGGCTCTTAGGGCGAACAGACATTTTAGCTGGAGGGTCAATCCCATGTTGCGAAAGATTGGTCTTGTAGGGAACCATGCCACATGGCATGGTACGCTGACGGCGCATTCACGATGCACCGGACATGCGGCAGCGGCGACGCTGGCCGCATTGTTTTTTGTGTTGGCCGGCACGAACGCTTTTGCCAACGGGCCGATTTCCAAAGGAGACGACCTATGGGTGACGGGGTCCGGTGCCTGCTGCAACCCGTCGAAGGGTTTCTGCACCATCGCTCAAAAGGCTGCCGACTGCAACGGCGTGTACATGGGTGACGGGACGGATTGCCGGGATGATGACGGCGACGGCATCGCCAACGTGTTTGAAACCAACGATTGTACCGATCCCAATCGCAATCCGTGCCGCACCGGGACCGATCCCAACAACCCCGACACCGACGGCGACGGCTGGAGCGATGGCTTCGAGGTCAGAATCTGGTGCGATCCCTGCGTCTTTAACGTGGATCTCAACGGCAACGGCCTCCCCGACGAGTGCGAGCAGCTCGTCAAGTTCAGTCAGCCGCCCAAGTCGCTACCGGGGGTGTGCAGTAACAATCCTGCCGTCGCGTGCGTGGTGGACTCCGACTGCTGGGTGTGCGTTGGAAGCGGGCAACAGTGCGTCACGAGCGACACCTGCCCGACGCCGGGCGATACGTGTGACACCAGCGCCGTTTGCCAGGGGTCTGCTTCGGGTGAGGACTATCCTTCCGACTTAGACTGGCCGGACATGGATCCCAACCAGGTCGTTGCGGACGACTTCGTGTCCGACGGCCGGCCCATCACCGCGGTCCGCTGGTGGGGCAGCAACATCTTCAAGACGCCGCCCGATCCAAAGCTTTGTGATCCGGAGGGCGCGGTCTGCGGCGACGCGGCTTTGGAGTGTGTGTGCGCCGCACGGGTCGATGGAACCCTCAACTGCCTTGATCCCGCCACGATAGTCGCGCCCTGCGCGCAGCCGTGCACGTCGGACGCTACGTGCACGGGCGGCGCCAAGTGCTTCGGGGAACCGGGGATCACCGGCTGCTGCGGATTCAACTGCGGTGAAGCGCCGACCGATCCGAAGGCGTGCGACCAGCCGGGCGACTCCCCGTCGTGCTCGGCCGCATCGGTCGATTGCACCGTTACTCCGGGTGACGATTGCTACTGCGCGGTGTACACGCCTACGGGAGGCCCGGACATGACCGGGCCCGGCGTCTGTGCGGATACGACGAGCGTGATGCCCCCGATACCGTGCCCCGGCGGTGGAGACACCGAATGTGCGGCGATCGGGTTCCCTGATAGGAAATGCGTTTTTGACACGTGCTTTGGCTGGATCTGCGTGCGCAACTGTCCGGGCGTTTCTCTTAGCGCGACGGGCGACGCAGCGATTGACGACGGTTCGGCGGGTCCGATAGGGATTGCAGCTCCAATCCGTGCCGCTCAATTCGCCGACCTTCGGGCGATTGCCCGGGATCAGGGTTCGGTGCGGGTGATTGCCGAACTGTCCGTCCCGAATATCGACGCCTTGCTCGCCGCTTCGAGGGGAGCCAGGGATGCGGCAGTCGGTGCTCAGGCCGATGGGCAGCTTAAGACCGCCATCGACCCCGTCGTGCAGGCGGAGTTGAGGAAATTGGCCGGGCTCAACTACACCGTGAACCGCACCTACGCCTCCATTCCCTTCGTGGCCCTGACCGTGCAGCTAGGGGCGCTGAACGCTCTTGAGGCCTCGGCGGTCATCGTGGGGATCAACGAGGACTCGCTCGACGATCCGTCGCTGATCAATACCGTCAATATTGTCGGAGCGTCAGCCTCATGGGCCAAGGGTGCCGACGGCACGGGGTGGACCGTGGCCGTCCTGGATACCGGAATTCGTGCGACCCACGAGTTTTTCGCCGGCAAGACGATTCAACAGGCCTGTTTCGCCAAAGGGACGAGTGGGGTTGCGGGGGCTGGGGATTGTCCCAACGGCAGCGACACCCAGATCGGGGGCAATGCCGCGCAGCATCATGCCGCCGCTCCGTTCTCTTATCACGGCACGCACGTGGCCGGAATCGCGGTGGGGAACGGCCCCGGCGGTCCTGGTGTGCCTTTGGCCGGAGTGGCCAAGGGGGCCGATCTCATCGCCGTCCAGGTCTTTTCGCAGTTCTTCAACACCTGCAGCGCCAGCGGCGGGGCGTGCGTGGTAGATACCGACTGCCCGCCGGGCGAAACCTGCGGCCCCTGTAACAACGTCGCGAGCTGCGTGCTTTCCTTTGCCTCCGATCAGATCAAAGGTCTGGACCATGTCTTTTCGCTGCGGTTCAACAAGAACATCGCCTCGGTCAACATGAGCCTGGGCGGGGGCAAGTTTAACGACCAGGCGGCGTGTGACGCCTCCACGGCGGGGAGAAAAGCATCCATAGATAACTTGCGCGGGGCGGGAATCGCCACGGTCATCGCTTCGGGGAATGACGGTAATTGCAACGGGATAAGCCGACCGGGTTGCATCTCGTCGGCGATCGCCGTCGGCGCCACGGACGATGCTGACGTGGAGGCCTCATTCAGCAACTACGATACGGTCGGCATGTTGGATCTTTACGCCCCGGGCGTTGAGGTTCTTTCCTCGTGGGGGAATGCCGACAACGGTTATACGAACCTCTGGGGTACCTCCATGGCCACGCCCCACGTTGCCGGGGCCTTCGCGATCATGAAGCAAGCGACTGCGGGCGCCGGCGTAACGGACATTTTCAACATGCTTCAGGGCAACGGTCAGAGCATCGTCGGCCGTTGCGTGCCTGTTCCGGCTCAGCGCAGAATCCAGATCGACGCGGCGATTAACAGCAAAACTCCGTTGCCTGACGGGTGGTTCATCAGCTTCCATGAGCCTTTGCAAGAGAATGATCCACAGGACGTGCCGCTGGCCCTCTACTACTGCGACTCGAAAGTGTTGATCATCGAGGCGGCGCAAATCCCCGATTGCCAGAACCACAAGGTGCTCGAGTACCTCGTAGACCTGCAGAGCTGCTGCCTGGTGCACGCCAACATCGACAGCCGGACCGGAGAGATGCCAGCCATGAAGGACGCCTTCTACGAGAAGAAGAACCTGCAGTACCACATCGACATTCAGGCCGTGGTCGGGGTCCAGTACACGCAGGACATCAACACCGGCGAATGCATCGAGAAGAAAACCGACAGGAGTGCAGCAAACCACTTCTGGGGCTGGCACACGACGATCAACGAGGAGGGCAAGAAGCCGGCCCTTGAGAGCTTTGTCAAGATGGTCCCGCCGCCGGGTGATGAGTGGCTCTACGGGCCGTGGGTGAACGTCCTGCCCAAGTGCTCGTTCCCCAACATGGCCTTTGAGCTGTTGACAACCCAGCCTCCGACGCCCGGTGCCTGCTGTGACAAGTCGCAGCCGGGCGGCGTGTGCACCAGCGGCGTCCCCGAATCGCTGTGCCCCCACCTGACCAACCCGCAGATCCAGTGGTTCAAGGACCAACTTTGCATTGAGGACCCCGGTGGCACCATCGATTGCCTGGAGCACACCGGTGCCTGCTGTGACAAGTCGCAGCCGGGCGGCGTGTGCACCAGCGGCGTCCCCGAATCGCAATGCGCCACCTCCGACCCGCAGATCCAGTGGTTCAAGGACCAGCTTTGTGTAGAAGACGGCGGGACCATCAATTGCCCGGAGCACACCGGGGCCTGCTGCGATGGGTGTACCGGCGTCTGCACGGACGGTGTCCCCCAGAGCCTGTGCGTGGAACCGGAGTTCTGCCAGCCGTCCTGGACCAAGGACGTGGATTGTGCCAACGTCGAGTGCTTCGAACACACCGGCGCCTGCTGCCTCCCGGACGGCACTTGTATAGACGACAAGATCGAAGGTGACTGCGACCTGCAAGGGGGTAACTGGCAGGAGAAGAACATCTGCGCTGATGTGATCTGCAATGTGGCCGGCACGTGCATTTATGACAACGGCCCGGCGCATCCCCTACTTAAAGCCCCGGTGAGCCAGTATGCCTGGGATGTTCCATTTTTTGCCGAGGCGGCTGACGACTTCATGTTGAAGGGCGACCCCACCCGCGCGTGCGAGCTCACCAACATCAGGTGGTATGTCCTTCACGGTATGTTCAATCCCGGTGTGTACCAGAACACCCCCAAGGATTACAAGTCCATCCGAGTGACGATCTACAATGACACCGGACTACCCCAAGGTCAGGGCAAGGGACCGGACGGGATGCCGCTGAATGACGGGACCCATATTGGCTCAGTGAAGTATGAGATTGAAGTGCCGCAGACGAAGTTCGAGTGGGCTCCATTTGAGAAAGATGTCGACGGTGACGGCAATCCCGACTTCCCTGCCCCCCCCTTCGGGCTGTTCGTCATCAACATGGATGTCTCGCAGTTCGGCCTCAAGCTCGAGCAAAACGTCAAGTACTGGTTGGCGATCGCGCCGGAGTGGCAGTTTAATGCAGGGTACTTCACCCACTGGATGGTTTCGCAGAATAAGAAAGGGCATCCGTCTCAACATTTCTTCGAGGACGTCGGGGGCCTGGTCTGGGTAAAGCGTGACCACGACCTGGCCTTCCGCATCGAGGGTGTCAAGCAGCCTCAGACCGGTGCGTGCTGCCTCCCGGACGGTAGCTGTATAGACGGCAAGACCGAAGGTGAGTGTGACCTGCAAGGGGGTAACTGGCAGGAGAAGAACACCTGCGCTGGTGTGATCTGCAATGTGGCCGGCACCTGCATCTACGACAATGGGCTTGCGACTGCCGGCGGCACGAAATCGGCAAGCCAGTACGCCTGGGATAAAGGTTTGTTTGCCGAGTCGGCTGACGACTTCACGTTGAAGGGCGAGGGCGACTCACGGCCGTGCGAGATCACCAAGATCACCTGGTACGTGCGTCACGATCTGTTCAATCCCGGTGCGTACCAGAACACCCCCAAGGATTACAAGTCCATCCGGGTGACGATCTACAATGACACCGGACTACCCCAAGGTCAGGGCAAGGGACCGGATGGGAGGCCGCTCTCCGACGGGACGCATTTCGGGAACTTCAAGTATGAGATCGCGGTGCCGCAGGCGAAGTTCGAATGGAGGCCATATGAGAAGCCACTAGGTACTCTCATACCCGACACCTACGTAATCGACATGGACGTCTCGCAGTTTGGGATTAAACTCGAGCAGAACGTCAAGTACTGGCTGGCGATCGCGCCGGAGTGGCAGGTCAACCAAGGGTACCGAACGTTCTGGATGGGTTCGCAAGTCAAGAGCGGGCATTCGGCGCAGGAGTTTGATCCGTTCATCGGCATCATTACCTGGGTGAAGCGTGGGCATGACTTGGCCTTTCGCATCGAGGGTTTCAAGCAACCCCCGCCCTGCCTGCAGCCGGATGTGATCAGCGGGATCTCCTCGCGCTACATCCAGATCACTCCGAATCCCGCCGATCCGGTGACGCCGGTGGCTTTGCGGGTGACCAATCAGTGCACCGGCGCGCAGGGCTGGGTGCGGCTCCACCTGGTCGATTATGACGACGGGCCCCAGGGGCTGGTCAACGTCGGTATAGCGGAGGCCGCCTGCAATCCCGCGGAGTTCCATACGCCGGCGACCTGGCTCGGTACCGGGAACAAGCTGGTGGTGACCGGTCACATCCCGGCCGCCACCGGCGACGTAATCGCCCCCAACACTCACTTCCGGGTGGAGGCGGTGTGCGGCGGCTGTCCACCGGCCGCGACTTTCTCCACACCCGTGAAGACGATCTTCCGCACGTGGGTGTACAGCGACTGCAGTGGGGACGGTCAGGTGACCTTCTTCGCCGACCTGTTCAAGATCTTCAGCAACACCGCGGCCAGTGGGTTCCCATTATGGCTGGGCCCGGATCCGGGTTACGAGGTTGACCCGCACGATAACGCCCTGCCGGATCAACAGTCCACGTTCTTTACGGACATCTTCCAGGCGTTCCAGGCGACAGCAGCCGCCGGTTGTACCGGCTTCTGGGGCGGGCCGACGTGCTGCGCCGTAGTGCCCGACTGCCATGCGTGTGAAACGACCTGCGCCGCAGGTCTGTGCGGGCCGTAGTCGCTGCAGTGTGGAGTTGAACCTTCGGAGCGGGGCGGGCTCAAAGCCCGCCCCGCTCTTTCCCTTTGACCGGCGGTGCTCCGTGTGGCCGGGATCACTATTTCCGCCCAAAATCACCGGATTTGTTTGACTGCTGCGGATTTGTATTGGACGTTACCTGTAGAGACGTAATGCCGGGCGTTTTCCTGAGCGGACCTGACGGCACCGGCGGGAGTTGGCACCATGACAGCAGTTGCCCAGGAATGTTGTTCCAAGCAAGGCCAGTTGACCATCCAGCGCTGGCTAAGCGACGCCAAACGGACGGGAAGAAAAGACGTGTGCGCCGGCAAGCGGCCTCACGCCCGTTATACGTGGAGCACGGCCGTTATGGTGACATTTGACCAGCCTGGGCATGGCGGCCCCCCGATGCACGCCAGTACGCGCGACATCAGCGTCAGCGGCTTGAGCTTTGAGTGTCGTCGACAGTTCTCCCCAAACACCATCGTTCGCATCAAGGCCGCGGCGTGGGGCGGTTCCGTAGTTGGTGTTGTTCGCTTTTGCCGGCGGTCGGTCGGCGCGTTTCGTGTCGGCGTGGAGTTTCTTCCGGACGAAGAAGCCCGTTCGGACGTGTACCATGCGGCGTAGCTGATCTGATGTAGCGCCACCCCTTGTGGGTGGCGCCAAACGGGGGTGCGCCACCCACAAGGGGTGGCGCTACAGACTAAATCGACAGCCCCTGTAATGTTAGCCGGCCAGCACGTCGCCCATGTGGTAGAGACCGGGGGGCTGGTCAACGATCCATGCGGCGGCTTCCAAGGCGCCGTGGGCGAAGGTGTCGCGCGAATGGGCGGTGTGGGTCAAGCTCAGCGTCTCGCCGGGGCCGCTGAAGTGCACCTCATGATGCCCGACCAAGTCGCCCATGCGCACCGCGTGAACACCGATCTGCCGGCGTGGCCGAATGCCGGTTCGGCCACGCCGACCGTGAACCACGTCCTTCTCCGCATCCCGGCCGGTCGCCTCCGCGAGAGTGTTAGTGAGTGACACCGCCGTGCCGCTGGGAGCGTCGATCTTCTGATTGTGATGGTGCTCGATGATTTCAATGTCATAGGTCTCCCCCAGACGTTTGGCGACGTCGCCGACCAGCGATTTGAGCACGCTTATACCGACGCTGAAGTTGGAGTCGCGAAGAATCGCGATCTTGCGCGATGCCGCGGTGATGCGCTGCAACTGCTGGGCGGTGTGGCCCGTCGCCCCGATCACCATGGCTGAGCCGCACGCCAGACAGTGCTCCAGCCATTGCATGGTGCCGGCTGGCATCGAGAAATCCACCATAACATCGTAGGACGTCCGGCAAGTGTCGGTTGCAATGATCGTTAGCGAGCCGGTGTTGAGGGGCTGGCCCAGGCGAGGGTCGTCGCGGCAGGTGATCGCCGCCACCAGCTCAAAACGTGGATCCTC
>JAZGDL010000511.1:0-2277 GCA_036477795.1 Phycisphaerae bacterium | reverse complement strand
TGTTTCCCACTCAACCCTGGCATACTCTGCAGATACTTGATAAGATAGGTTAGAGTTATGACGCGATGTCGATCGTGTGCTGAAGTACCTAGGCCTTGATCAAGCGTGATTGGTTCGTTTGATTTCAAAAAAGTACTCGAAATGCCCACGTTTTGCGGATATCAAGGGGTTTGCATAAACACGAGTCCCTTGCGCAAGGAGGCATTTCGAGTGAGCACGAATAGAGCACAGAGCAAGGCGGAACGCAAGCGGAAACTGATCAATCTCAGGCGCAGAATTCAGTGGCGGTTGCGGGACCGCCGGTGGGACGATCAGCCCCGGCCGATGTTCGCGGCTAACAAGATTCATTACGAACTCGCGGACCGGGCACGTGGGCTGGGTCCCGGCGGGATCGGCGCCATGCACATGCTGGCCCGGCGCACGGGGTTGGTCGGGGCCATCGATCGCCGGCTGCACCTGCTGAAGGTCCATCTGCCGTACCACGAGTCGGATCATGTTCTCAACATCGCGTACAACCTCCTGTCCGGCGGAACCTGTCTGGAAGACATCGAGCTGTGGCGCAACGACGAGGTGTACCTGGACGCCCTCGGGGCGCAGCGTATCCCCGACCCCACCACGGCCGGCGACTTCTGTCGGCGGTTCGAAGAGACCCACGTGGAAATCCTGATGAACACCATCAACGACGTGCGCGTGAAGGTGTGGCAACAACAACCGACGTCGTTTCTGGAAGAAGCGGTCATCGATGGCGACGGCACGATGGCCGAGACCACAGGCGAGTGCAAGCAAGGCATGGACATCAACCACCAGGGGCAGTGGGGTTACCAGCCGCTGCTGATCTCCCTGGCCAAAACGGCCGAGCCGCTGTACCTGGTGAACCGTTCCGGCAACCGCCCGTCTTACGAGGGGGCGGCGGCGCGTTTTGATCAGTCCATCGCACTGTGCAAGCGGGCCGGGTTCAAGCGTGTCCTGCTGCGCGGCGATACGGACTTTACCCAGACCAAGTATCTGGACGGCTGGCACGGCGCAGGTGTGCGGTTCATCTTCGGCATCGACGCGATGCCGAACCTGGTGGAAATGGCGGAAAGCCTGGAGAAGACGGCCTGGAAGCCGCTTCGGCGCGATCCCAAGTACACGGTCAAGACCCAGCCTCGCGAGCGGCCGGTGAACGTCAAGGAAGCGATCGTGCGGTCGCGCGAGTTCGAGAACATACGGTTGCAATCGGAGGAGGTGGGCGAGTTTGACTACGCGCCCGGCCGGTGTCGGCGCAGCTACAGGATCGTCGTGGTGCGCAAGAACCTGTCGATCGAACGTGGCGAGTTGGCGTTGTTCGATGACGTGCGTTACCTCTTCTACATCACGAACATCCGCACGATGACACCATCGGGCATCGTCCGGTCGGCCAACGACCGCTGCAATCAGGAGAACCTGATCAAGCAACTCAAGAGCGGTGCCCGTGCGTTGCAGATGCCGGTGGACAATCTGGTGAGCAACTGGGCCTACATGGTGATGGCCTCACTGGCATGGACCTTAAAGGCCTGGTTCGCGTTGCTCTTGCCGGAGCGGGGCCGATGGAAACAGAAGCACCGGAAGGAGAAGGCGACGGTGCTGGGCATGGGGTTCAAGCGTTTTGTGAATGCGTTTGTTCGCGTGCCGTGTCAGGTGGTTCGAACCGGTGGCCGTTTGGTCTACCGTTTGCTGGCGTGGAACCCATGGCAGCAGGTGTTTCTACGCGGCGTGGATGCCTTGTGCACCATGTCAACATGGCGGCACCCGCTGCGGTGTTGAGTGCCACTCTTTGACGCCGGGATACGGACGTCCCGGTTCGCGTGGGCCACAAGCCAGAAGAAAGTGAGGGCCGCGGATGCCGAAAAGACAACTGAAGAACTGCAACCCGACCCGCCGACAGGTCGGTCGGAAGTGGCTGCGCCCGTCGCCCGCACGCCCGGCCGCTGCTCAACAACGCATTATGGTACGCTTGTTTTGGGCCTAGTCCGCCGACAGGCTGTGCCGCGGGAGAAGCGGGGGACGGCTCGACCTGCACGACCGCTTGGCTCAAGGCCGCTGGCCTGTCACGCGCTGGGACACGAAGCATTGCCCCACACTGTGGGCACTTGCCGCGTTTTCCTGCGGCATCGCCCGCAACTTTCAGCTTCTTTCCGCATTCCGAGCACTTGAACTCGATCATCCGGCACCTCCCGCCCATCGCAAGCCAGACGGACTCACAGTTTGCGCGCAACTTTCAGCCCGCGCCCGACCGCCCGTTGATACACTTTGTTC
>JAZGDL010000510.1:0-12634 GCA_036477795.1 Phycisphaerae bacterium | reverse complement strand
GGAACGGGTGTTGGGGTTACCGTGGGCGGCGTCCCGCCTCGGCGGAACTTGCCCACGGCTACTGTAGGTCAGCCTTTCAGGCTGTATCAGAGTGGTGGGCTGAAGCCGCCGATTGTGTCACGCACCCACTCGTATTGACGATTGGCGATTGAGGATTCCCTTCGTGCCTTCGTGCCTTTGTGCCTCCGCAGTAGGTCCGTGGGTCCGTGGGTCCGTGGGTCCGTGCCTTCGTGCCTTCGTGCCTCCGTGCCTTCGTGCCTCCTTCGGGCTCCCTCCTCGGTCGCCCTCAGCCTCCCTGGTGGCCCTCAGCTTCGTGGCTTGGAGCCTGGCAGCGCTGATGTTTCCGGCGATTGGCTGCCGCCAGAAGCCCGACTCAGCGACCGGCCAGCCGGCTGGCTTTATGGGGGTGGTCGGCGTGGGGCAGGACGATCCCCTGTGGCCCGTCCTTCGCCAGACGGCCCTACGGGTGTACGATGAACCTGGTCCGACGACCATGCCCATGCGTGCGACGGCGCCTGGAGCCCGCTCGGTCAACGCTCAGAGGCATCTGATTGAACGGCTGCACAAGGATGGAATGGTCGCTCTGTGCGTGCAGGTGACTGATGCTGAAGCGTTACGCGGAACCCTCGAGAAACTGTCGGGCCAAGGTGTCCGCATCGTGACCATGATGCGTCGGGTGAAATCAAGCAGGCCGTATGTGCATTCAGGCCCCGATGAGGGGGCCATCGGCAGGGCCATGGCCCAGGCGTTGCGTGATGCCCTCGATGGAAGGGGCACGGTGGCGGTCTTGCACGCCGACTCGGTGAGCGATGAGTCCGTGGCGCGGCACCGGGCTCTGATTGAGGCGCTGGGCAGTTTCGGCTCGGTGCGTATCATCCTGGATTACGACTGCCGGGCCGACCCGATACTGGCCCGCCGGCTTATCCGAGATACCATGCGGCGCTATCCACGGCTGGGCGGCTGGGCGGTGACCGGCAACTGGCCTTTGCGGGCCGGGGACGACGGGGAGCCGCTGGTACCGGCGACCTGTCGCATCGTAGCGGTGGATCCCTTTCCAGCGACTTGGCGGTGCTTTGAGCAAGACCGTGTCTTTGCCATGATCGCATCCGATTACGAGCGGATAGCCGCGCATGCGGTGACGACTTGCAGGTCACTGGCTATGGGGACTGCAAGCATGCCCACGTCGTTTGCCTCGCCGGCCCGAGCCGTTCGAGCGGAGACCCTCGAAGCCTTCAAGCAGGATTGGCAGCGGTGGACGTCACGCAGCGCTGACCGATCGAAGTAGACCCACGGCTTGTGGCCGGGGGGTAAAGGAAACGTTTGCCGAGGGTGGCACCGACAAACTCGTTTGTCGGTGCTCTGCGATGGTCGAGTCAGTACGGACAAACAAACGGCACGGACAAACAAGTTTGTCCGTGCCATCCGTAATCGAGACGACCTGCTATTGTTGCGACAGGCGTCATTCGATGGGTCGTGATGAACCGAACCGCGACCGTGAGGGAGCGGACGAACGAAAGTCTCTGATGCTGCTGCAAACCGCTTCCTTACGGGCGCGGCTCGGATTACCCATCGATTCAGGCGTGTCGCAGCACTAGAATAGGCTCTGAGTCACCCATGACACGCTGCTTGATGGTTACGATTGTCGCGTTCACCGGTTCGGTGGCCGGTTGTGAGTTTCTGCCCATAGGCGGACCGCCGCCCGGCACCCCACCGGCAGACATCCCACCGACACCAAACCCGGACAACCCGGCTGACGATATCGACGAACCTGCCGGCGGCGATGGGCTTCCCGTAGCGGTGGCGGCCCCTCAGTTCGGTGACGGCCCCGAGGTGATGCTCGACGGCCGTGCCGCTGCGTTGGCCTTTGTCGAGGGGTCCGCGTTAACCGCACCTGGCGGCACGATCGTGACATGGGAGTGGCTGGTGGACTCGCGGCGCGTGGCCAGCGGCCGGCAGGTGGCCATCGGCGACTTCCCCGTGGGCGTCACCACCGTGACACTCGTGGTCACCGACGATAGCGGCCGCCAGGGCACGGACGCAATCGACGTCATCAATCCCGGATTCCGCCCCGGCCTGTGGCAGGGCCTTACCGACCAGGGGCACCAGGTCGAGTTCAGAATCACCGACGAGATGACCTTGGCCGGGTTCAGCTTCGGTTTCGAGTTCGACGGCCAAAACCTGCTCAACCCTGCGCCCTGTATCTTCGTCGAGCGGCGACAGGAATGCGGCTCCTGCACGACATCGGTGGAAAGCTGCGCATTTACCCTCACTTGGGGCACCAACGATGAATTCTCCGCCGGCGGAAACTGTGTTCAGGACGGCCTACCGCCCTTTGAACAGGCCACCGGTCGGGCGACGGCATTTCCCGGCGGCAATTGCCAGGGCGCCGCCGACGGAATCACCTGGACGGCATCCTGGGTGTCAGAATAAATAAGGATCGCTCCTGTCCGCCGACTGCAGCGCGGGCACTAAGGCCGTTCGATGCGGTGCTCCAGCCGGGGCACCAGAACCTGCCCGCCTCGACCGCTTTTGACCCTGTCCACCCAACGGTCCTGTTTGAAGACGTGGGTCACGTCGCTGGTGAACATGAGGAAGTCCATCCAGCTTCCCGTCCCGATGGCGTCCATCGGCGCACCGGCAGCCCGAAAGGCCGCCACCTTCTTGGCGTCGAAACCGCTGCTGACCACGACCTTGGCGTGTCGAGCCCCGGCCTCATCGAGTGCCCGACGCACGTTGAACACCGTTTCGATGGTTACACCCGGTCCGAAGCCGTACTGGGCCAGCGCTTGTGTCGCGGCGTCCTTGTCCGCAGCGGATGCCAGGATACGATCGACCAGTTCGGGCACCGCCTGGTCATGTCCGCCCTGATGAATGCGTGCCTTGTGGGTATCAATACGCACGGCTGCCAGGGAACTGCCGAAGGTACCAGCCGCCTCGGCACAAACGTCCAGTTCGCGACCTTCAAAATCGATCAGCACGTTGAGCGGAACGTGCGGGAACCGGGCCAGGTAGGCCTTGGCGGACTCGATGCTGCTGCCCTCGAAGACCGCGTTCAAGGCGTGTGGTATGCTACCGTACAGTTTGAATTCTATGGGATGGCGCGTTCCGACACGAATGAACTCGCCCTCGCCCGTGCCCAGCCACCTTTTTACGTAGCGATGCCCCGCGGCGGTGCTGGTGCCCACAGCCCCACCGATGGCAGCGGCGTAGGCGGTCTGCTCGATGATCTCGTAGGGATAATGGCGGGCGGCCATGTCGATCACCGACACGCCTTGGGCGGCTCGAACGATGTCAGCCATATGGCTGGCTGCACCGCTGAACGCCAGCATCCCCAGGTAGGTGGTCTCCAGATTGACCAACTCGCCGAACAGGCCTTCGATCACCATGACCGCCTGGTCCGGCGCAAAGGCATCTCCGTCGCACCGGGCCTGGACCGTTAAGGGGCCGACGCATTGCCGGCTGATAAAGTTGACCGCCCGGTTGATGCCGCATACCACCCCGCCGCTGCGGGCGAAAACGGCGTAGCGGACCCGTTGGTTATACAAGGGTGTGTCGGCGACAACCGCCGCGGAACGGTTGAAGTACTCGTCACTGATGGGAAGCTGTGGCATACGTCATCCGTCAAAGGATCAGGTGTCAGCTATCAGCTAACAGCAGTCAGCAAGCTGAAAGCTGATTGCTGATTGCTGACTGCTGATTGCTGACTGCTGATTGCTGACTGCTATCCTTGTGGATTCACTCCTGTCCGGGGCGGTCAGCGCAGAAAGTCCGCAGCCACCCGAAATGTGTCGCGAGCGGTGTCTCCGGGTTGACTTTCAAATGGCAGAACAAAGGCCTGCACCTTAAACCCGCCCGGCGCATTGGTGCTCTTGATGGCCTGATAAATCACCGTGTCGCCACAAGTGAAATCGCCGAAGATCCTGCTGAGCGGATTGATGTTCGGGGGCACGCCGAAGCCCGGTGTGCCGGTCGCGAACCCGCCGACGAACAGTCCCGGATCGGTAGTCGGCTGATTGAGATTCTCGCCAAGCCCGACACGGGTGATGGGCGACTCATCGGAACATTCGAACAGCACACCTGCTTCGTTGGCTTGTGAACCGGGTGACGTGAACAGCTCGGTCGTTTCAACGATGGTGATCACGCCGGCAGCTTCATCGACGGACTGCTCGCCACGCTCGATAGTCACAAGAAACGACACCGGTTGGTCGGTGGAGTTAACCACCCGCACTAGCAGCAGCCCCGTCTCAGGTTGCGGCACCAACGGAAACAAACCGCCCCGAGCCTGATTCACGAACGACGGATTCAAGAACAAGACGGCTGCATCGCCGCACCCCGGCGCCCAGCCTAACCCAGCCGCGGCCATGACCGACCAGCCGGCAATCCATCGAATCCGACCCATGAAATGCTCCTCGCTCAACGTACTGCGATTTCCAACGCAAACTCACCGGGGAACCTTGACCGCCTCTGTGCATCGGTATCCAAAACTCCGAGAGCAGGCGGGCAAATCACATCGGTCAGCACTGGTATTGTGAGCCTTCCCCGTAGAACGATTGTTACCACCGAACCGCAATTCGGAGCGATGGCCGCTCCGGGCACATCACGAACGTCGAAGTTTCGCTCGATCGTGGTGTTACCCGTAGCGTCAACGCCGTCTCGTTGCAGCAACTCGAAATGGGGTGGGTCACCGGCGGTTTCCTGGCACTCCAGGAAAGCGATGTCGCCGGTGACGATCTCACGGATCTGAAACGTCTTGAAGGTGGCGGGCACGAAGATACTCGGCAACTCCAACAACTCCACCTGCGACACGTCGCACTGCACCACCAGATTGTCCTGCTCAGTCCGAATCAGATCTGGAAAATCCGAGGACACCACTCCAGGTTCCACGATCTTCGAGGAACCGTCGCGAAACTCCACGTCCAGCGTCTCGCCGTTGACGAATGTAATCCTGACGCGCACGGTGACCCGCGGGCGGAGCTCCGGATCATCCACCAACGAAGGGTTCATCCCGTTGTCGATCAGGGATAGCAACAATCGTTCGTCGAAGAGGGTATCGTTGCGAAACGCGACGACGACGTGCCCCCGTGAATCCGGGCCTCGGGGTACTATGGCAGCAGCGGGGAAGTTGCTCGATACGAAATCCACGAAGGCCGGGTTAAATGCGTCGCAGCCCGCTAGCAGACCGGTAAGGCAAACGGCGTTCGCGACAGCCGCCATGGTCCAACCGCGGCGTGGGAGCACACGCACAATTCTCGATCGATTCATCGCATACTCGTTCCCATGTCCCATGTGCACGCCCGCAGGCGGTACCAGCCCGATCCACGAGCCCCGATGGGCCCTGAACGTAGCCCCACCCCTTGTGGGTGGCGCAGGCGGCAGGGTCATTCTTCTTCCGCAGATATGATGGTTGTTATAAGTGACTGGTCAAGCCGCAAAAACCCATGAATGGCCCTCAAGCCCTGACTGAGTGCGCGGAATTCCGCTTTAGCCATCCGAGCCGCGACCGTAAGGGAGCGGTGGGCCAGTGTCATAGTCCGGTCCCAGCATCGCCGCAGCACCGCCGGATGCAGCCATGCAGCCATCCAGCCCCGACGTGCTTGACGCCTTCCCACGGCCGTGTATCGTGAGAAGCGGGCAACTTCTGCGGATGTGGCGGAATTGGCAGACGCGCTGGCTTCAGGAGCCAGTGGGGGCAACCCCGTGGAGGTTCGAATCCTCTCATCCGCAACTCTTTTTGTGATAGGCAGCCGATTACGGCTCGGCAGGAGCCTCGCCCTCCCCGCCAAGCACGCTGTTTCAGTCATGCGGCGTGCCATCTCATCATGATTCTTCGCCACCCTTTTTGGGAGGCGCCTGGTGCCGGGTGGCCCACCTCGTTTTCGAGGTGGGGGACCCGATGATCCACACGCCAACGTCGTGCCTTGTCCTATCATCCAGGCCCCACCTTCAGAGAAGGTGGGGCCTGGGGTTTGGCCCTTTTTGGGTCGAGTTGTAGGCTCGGCTTTCCGTTTGTTGGCCCGTAACGATCAGCCCGCGCTGGCGTAGAGTAGGGCTGACGTCAGCGGCAGACTGAGTTTCAGGGACTTCGTGAACGTCGATGGCGTGGTCGCGAAGTCGTTGGAATGGTCGTCCAGCCGATCTATGGCATAGGCCCACACCTCCCTTCGTAATTGTCGAATGAGCTCCTCCGTCGAAGAGCGTTGTTTCGTTCGATGGGTCTGCCACTTCGGCGGCGGCAGCGTTCCATGCATCTCGTCGAGGTCGAAGACCCGGGTCGCGGCCAACAGAAGGATGGCGTAGCTGGCCACCGCCAGGGCCGGTTGGCGGTCCACCGAGCGCTCAGCGCGGACCTGCGCCTGGCCAACCCCGATGATTTGCTTCTCGTCGCGATGATTCACTTCGATGTCCCACCGCCACAAGTAATATGGCCCTTTCGGGCCACCCCCCGCACAGATCCGTACGTGAAGAATTACCTCATACGGCTCTTGCCTCGAGTCGAGCGCGAAATCGTTGGTCGGGATACGGATGAACGATGTGGGGACGCGGAAGATGAAGCCGCGCTAAACGCTGCATTCGCTCCCAGGTCCACCCACGGCGACCACGCTGACTGCGGCGCCGAAGTACAGTAAACCAGTGTCGAGTTATCTCGTCGACGAAACGGCAGATGCGGTGGCTGTTGCTGGGGACGGCGTGATAGTTCAGCCAGCCCCGCACAACGCTCCGCAACCAGCGACCCGTTTCGCCCACCGGCCGGTGCATTCGCTTCCGCAGATCAGCCTTGATCTCCCGTAGTTTGGCACGCATCCGTTTCGCCAGGGTCTAGGACTCCGCCGCGTCGCGGCACGACTCGCCCTAACCCCTTTTCTCGCCCTATTTGCAACAACCCGCTCCGGCGGGTATGTTCCACGACGTACCGTGGGGGGGAGTGGCCTCGCCGGAATGCGGCGAATTCACTTGCCCACGGTCGTTGCGAAACGCTTACAGGAGATCTGCGAATGCAAGGCACGGTGAAGTTCTTCAATACTTCCAAGGGATTCGGATTCATCACTCCATCCGACGGTTCTAAGGACGTGTACATCCACTCAAGCGGCATGCAAGGCGATGATGACTACAAACGCCTTGCCGAAGGTCAAAAGGTCGAGTTTGAGGTGACCGAGGGACCGAAGGGCCCGCGAGCCACCGACGTCAAGATAGTGGAATAGCGGACCACACCAGGCGCCCAGTGACCTCGTGTTGGCGGTCCGCATGGCGGACCCTACGACTCTTATGAACTCAGGGAGCCGCGGGCATACACGCGCCCATGCTTCACCCGGTGGAACCGGCGAAGAGCGCGCTCAGTTCACGCCCTGCGCAGCCGCCGCCCACCGGCAGCCGGCCGTCGTTTCCCAGCCCGACCGGCGACGGAAGGATGGCCCGGCCGTTCTCCAGAATGCACGTGCGGCTGTCCGCCGTCGAGGATCGCCACTTCAGAGTCGGTGGTACTAAAACCGATTCCTATGATGGGTTCGCGTTCCATGTCTTGCCTCAAATGCTCCGGACTCAGACCAAACTGTCATCACGTGGATCTGCCGGCTGCGCGAACCTCGGCAAACCGGATGGCGCGTGAACCATGCACATACCCGCGATGCACCACCTCTACCGCGGAACCTTCCGGCAGATCAACGTGAGTCGAAGCGGTGGCAGGCGCCGGGTATTGCGGTCGGCTCGCCATGTGGTCCA
This sequence comes from Phycisphaerae bacterium, assembly GCA_036477795.1. Lineage (GTDB taxonomy): Bacteria > Planctomycetota > Phycisphaerae > UBA1845 > UBA1845 > JAZGDL01. Next base: position 4,918 of record JAZGDL010000510.1, on the reverse strand, counting down.
CTGGGACAGTGATTCGTGTCCTCGCGGTGGCCGGGACGACAATACCCGGCGCCCAGAGGTCGGGATGGAAAGCCCCCTGCCGCAAGCGACTGGTTTCGGCGGGGCAAGTCGTGTGCTTTGCGCTCTGCAGCTCGAGCCTCGCCGCTTTTGTGAACAGCTTGGCAAATATCATGACATGAGTCACGAGGAGCACCGGCACCAAGAACGTCGGGATGTACCAGGCAGCCCCCAAGTGCGACACCGCATGCGTATGGCGAAGCGCGTTCAGCAGGTCCATCGTGCCGACGACGTTGAACAGCCAAACCAGCGTTGTCGTTCCAGCCCAGCGACTTCGCAGAGCGATGAGCACGAGCATCGCGAGCACTCCCGCCGCCAAGTCCCCGTACGCAGTGGAAACGGCGAAGCCGTGCGGCAGCGATGGCGAAACCACCGCCGGTACAAGGAACACCATGCCAACATGACGCGTGGCATGTGGCAGGGTTAGCCAGAACAGACTCTCGCGTTGCGTCTTTTCTTTTAGCCACGGTGCCAGGAACCACTTTGCAAGCAGGCTGCACAGAACGACGCTCATGAAAACCTGGAGGCCAAAAATCGCTAACATATCCATGGTGAATCCTCCTATCTAAGCCTGTGCGGTTTCTTTCGATTCCGCCTTGCCCGTGAACGATTCGCGATGTTCGCGCGCGAATTCCTCTAATGATTGCGGAGCCTGGCCACCAATGCGCTTCACCACATCGGTCTGCGCGGAGAACACGCCGTTCTTGTGGTCGTCTGCAACGGCCTTCAGGTGCGTGACCACGAACTTCGGCAGCCCCACTTGCTCGCTGAGGACTTGACCCCAGGCCTCGTTCGGAAGGTCAACGTACTCGACCGGTTGTCCGAGTTCGTTGCTCAGGACCTCCGCCATTTCGGTGATCGTCATGTTCCTAGGCCCGGTCACAACGTAACGTTCGCCGACGTGCATCGTAGGGTCGGCGAGAATGCCAACTACGACGTGGGCGATGTCAGCGGCCGCCACTGGAGCGTGACGTTCCTTTCCGTAAGGAAGGTAGAGCTTGCCCTCGTTCGCTATGCTCTGGCCGCCGAGGATGTACAGCATTTCCGCGAAGAACGTCGGACGGACGTGCACGGCACCGATGTCCGCCCAGTCGAGAATGTTCTCGGAAAGCCAGTGGTGGCGAGCCAAGGGACTCCTAGAGTCCTCCCGCGCGGTGATTTGCGACATGTTCACCAGCGCTTCGACTCCCTCATCCTTGGCCGCGACGGCCACGTTCGTCGTGGCATCCACCAGGCGCTCGCCCTGGGGTGGGTAGCAGAAGTAGACACGGCTCGCACCCTCCGTCGCACGACGAATCGATTGAAGTTCCAGAAAGTCTCCAAGAACCACCCGCGCACCCAGTTTCTCCAGTCGCTCCGACCTGTCGTCATGGCGGCGTGCCATTGCACGGACGGGAAATCCTCGCTCGATCAGTTGCTCGACGACATTCGCGCCGCTCTTTCCCGTAGCTCCGGTGACAAGAATCATTGGCTTCGACATCTTAATCTCCTTTGTTCTTCGGTTGTATATACAACTAGGGGTCCAAAAAAACGAAACTCATTTGCGTCCGAGCTGAGCCCAGACGGTGTTTGCTGCACGATGAATCGATCGGGCGCCTCGCTGCCCCAACATGGATTCGGTTTGCTCCTGGGCCTTCTTCCAAAACGGAAGCACCTTCTCGATCAGCCGGCGGCCGGCGGGGCCGATTTCCAGAATCTGCCGGCGCCCGGAATCGCCTTCCGACACCTTGAGCCACTCGCGGGTCCGCATGCGGTCGACGTTTCGGCTCAGGGTCGATTTCTCCATATTCAGCCGGCGGCTTACTTCGCCCGGTGAAATGGGCCCGAGCTTGGCCACAACCATCAGCACATTGAGCTGGCTCACCTTCACCTTGAGCGGACGAAGGGCCTCGTCGAAGATGTTGGTCACCGTCCGGTTCAGCAGGCGAATCCGCACGGCGAGGCACTCGCTCGCGATCGTTTCTACCGTACTCGTCAGCGTATTGTTCTTCATCAAGCTCGCTCCTGTGTTGTATATACAACATTGTTGGGGCCCTGTCAACCGGATTCTCAGATTTTTCTTCTTCGCAGGCTCCCACCGGGTTCAAAACTGCGTTCTTGATGGAGGCGAGTTCGGCGAGTTCGGGGGACATACACTTTAATTCTGAATTAAAGTGTATGTCCCCCGAATCAGATCCTGTCTCGCGCTTCGCATTTGCCGCGACGAAGCGGTTCGAGCGTCCTGAGCGACTCGTAGATGGACACCGCCGCCATCTCGCGGGCAGCAGCCCACTTGAAGAGATGCCTGATGCGTTGAACCTGGGCGTTGATGTACTTTCTCGACCAAGGCTTCCGGTCTTTCCCGTTGCCTTGAATCATCTCGTCGCGCAACAGCCGCAGCTTCTTCGGTCCGAATTCCGTTGCCGGCGTGCGACCGTAGAACTTGCGCAGCACCGAGAGCGCGCCGACCAACGCCTGACAGTGTTTGGGTTGGTAGTAGCCCTGAGCCCATTTCCAATACTCGTGAGTAATCTCTACAACTGTGATGACATGACGACCGTTGGACTTGGCGCGGCCGTTGTGCGAATCGGCATCCGGTGGCGGAAGGCGTCGATCGCCGGCCTCCCACAGCGCGATGACGCGATGGTAACGCTCGCGGCTCTCACGAGAATCGTATTCACCGAGCCAATAATCTCGCCGTTGCTTGGTGACCGAATCGGTCAAGGTAACGATCGCTTGGTCGTACCCCGACCGTTGTCGGTAGGCTGGAATCTTGCGTCTCTTTGCGTTTCGTTTCGGCATTTTGCGGCTCCTTGACGCGTTAGCGCGGTGTAGCACCGCGCGTTTTTCGCGTCCTTGGCCGCACTGCCAACACCGGCAGGTCTCCGTAAGTCTTGGAGTCGGCGTAGGTTATATCAAAAGCGGGCGAGCGGATTCGAACCGCCGACGTCCAGCTTGGGAAGCTGGCATTCTACCACTGAATTACGCCCGCATGCGTATCTAACGCTATTATCAAGGGTTACGATCCCAAGTCAACCCGTTTCGTTACATCTCGATACGCCGTTATTACGTTTGGTTACATCTCGCTACGTCCCAAGCGCCAGGTTTGCGCCAGGTTTAGGAGGCCCGACCGAGCGTCCCCCAACGCTCACCTTGAGGCCGCTCATGGGTCCAGCAAATCTCCCGACCAGAAAGGAACGACGGCACGCTCGCAGGGTCGGCGGCGTTCGTCCCGGATCTGAGCTAGGCATCGACAACAAGCCCCTTCGCCATGGCGACCGCGACGATCTCGTCGAAGGTGTTCGCCATATCAAGTGACCCGCTCGTGGCTGCCCAAAAATCATGGCTGACATCCAGTAGTTGCTTGGCTGACTTCGTTCGCAAGTAAGCGGGATCAAGATCGTCGATGCGCCAGCGATCGAGGGCATCCGCATCCTTGAACACCTTCAACTCCGGCGTCATCTCCGGTGCTCTTCGATCGGGTGGGACATGCCATCGGCAGAGAAAGGCGACCCGGTCGAGCGATACTGGCCTCGGGACGAAGTCGGGGCGATTCAGAATCCAATCTGCGGCTCTCGCTCCGTGGTCCGGATCGATCCCATCGCTCCAACGCTGCGTATCATGAACCGCAGCTGCCCAGGCGACGATGTCCGCATCAATCTCCAAGTCCTCGTCACGAACCATGAACGCCAGCACCTGGCTCAAGATCAAGACTCGTGTCTCGTGAGCAAGTCCGTGAATTCCGTCCGGGCTACGAGCGAACCATTTCGCCTGCGGTTGAAACTGCAAGATCCGAGCGCTGGTCACCGGATTCCCCATCTCACTCATCATCAACCTCGCCGTACGCCGGAGCGGCATTCTCATGATACTCACAGCTTCTCTGATCTCAACGTCGTCAGGGTTGACCACGATCTCGGCTTCATCACGGCGCGTGAAGTGTGCGATGACATCCGACCTGCAACACTCACCGACCAACAGCAGGCCGGGCTCGTTCCTGGAGCCGAGCGTACATCGTCGTGCAAACCACTCACCCACTTCTCGGCCAATTGACCAACTGAATCCGATTCGATTGCCCTCCGCACAGCCTCGGTAGATCGTCATCGTGTCCACGATCGCGTCAAGGGCGGCTCGTTCCTCTTCGTTCATCATGAGATGCCGCTTTTCTAATCTCCTGTTTCCAGGGTTGAATAGCCAAGGAAGCGAGTCGAGATACGTCCCAGGGTCCTCGATCCCGCACCAGATGGCTCCCAACTCCCGCCAGTAATCCTCGTCATTCATCCACGATGAATACTCGATCAGGGCATGCATCCGCCACGGTTTCTCGTGGAGCATCAGCACTTGCGACCAGTTCCCGTCGGCGACGAACTGTTCAATGCCGCGACGTTTCTGAGCCAGCCATCGTCCCAGCATTGTGACCATGTCACGGGATTCAGCATCGTAACCCATGTGCGTAATGAGCGGATGCTTGATCAGGCCAAGTCCGCCCGCATCTTCAAGGTACTCCTCCAGTTCCTGACGTATATCCTCGACCTCCTCATCGGAGTAGATCCGCTCCCGAATCTCCTTCGCTTCATGCCAATCACTAATGTTCAGCGCCTTCATATAGTTTCTCCTGTTACCGATTTGGTCGATTCTCCGTTCGCCTTTGGCAATCAAGGCCATAATCAATCTTGCTCGCCTCGGCCACGAGCCGGGCGTCATCGTTCTGGGCGTAGTACGTGCTGAGGATCAGTTCAAAATCCGAGTGACCGAACAGGTTGAGTCCTATTCTTAGTTGAAATTCGAAGAGATCGGCTCCATGAATGATGGTTGTTTTGGTGATCCGTCAAACAAGGAGCCGAGTGATGAGCAAGAGTGTCGTACGAATTGGACGCAGAGGCAA
>JAZGDL010000051.1:0-34612 GCA_036477795.1 Phycisphaerae bacterium | reverse complement strand
CGTTTATGTTCGGCAACCCCGGTGAGACGGTGCAATCCATGCGCCGCACCATCGACTTCGCCAAGGAGCTGAACCCGGACATCGCCATGTTCAACATCACCGCGCCGCTGCCGGGCACCAAGCTGTATGACTGAGCCAAGAGCAACGGATATCTTCTGACCGAAGACTGGCGCGATTACGACGCCGCCAAGGTCATCATGGAGTTGCCCACGGTCTCCAACGACGATGTCAACCGCATGTACCGCACCGCCTACCAAGAGTTCTACCTGCGGCCTCGATACCTGCTCAAGCGGCTGCTGGGCATGAGGACCCTGGAGGACATCAAGATGAGCCTGCGAGCCATTCACTCGGTTCTGACCGTGCGCACGACGGTACCGATATCCAAGCTGCGGAAACGAAACAAACGTGAGATGCCGGAGGTCGCTCTGCCGGTCCTGGCTCCATCGGTCAACGTTTGCTGATCAAGCGGTGTGACACTGATGAACACGGAATGTCTGCGAACTCGGTTGAAGGCTGTGGACTCCTTTTGCTTCGAGCGTCTGCCAAACGATCCCGATGTCCATCGGGACCGGCGTTGACCCGTTGATCGAACTGTGACGGAGCACTTGCCCACGGATTCTAATTCGTGGGTTTGAGAGATCGATGGTGCAGGCTGTTTATACGGGATGCTTGTTGATCATCGCGATCACCGGGTTGATGGGGTGGCGGATCGGTCGCCGTTGGACCGGGGCTTGCGGCGTCACCGAGAGGGCCGGCCTGTGGAGTCTGGCCTGTGTGTTGCCGACGGCCGGGCTGATTCTGGCCGTCCATATTCTGGCGCTGGCCTCGCTGTTCTGCGACAAGGGATTGGTGACGCTGCAAGCGGTGACTGTTGTCTTTGCGCTGCTGGCCGCATTGTGTCACCGTTTTCTGCCGCGTGACAGGAGTGAACAGTGTACCGTTGACGCGGAGGATCCCACGGATTCGAATCCGTGGGCTTCGTTGTTGGGGGTGTGGTGGATACCGCTGCTGGTGGTCGGCGGCATGTACCTGGTGTTTGCGGTGGATGCGGTCACCCGCTACCCCACCGGTTATGACGCAGTGTCCTACCAACTGCCCATGGCCATCAACTGGGCGCGCGAACGGGCCTTGAATCTCGTAGTCGGCCACAGCGGCTACTGCTGGCCGGCCAACGGAATGATAGTGGCGTCCCTGCTGGTCTTCGCCGAATTCGAATGGCTCCTTCCACTTGTGCATCTGCCCAAGGCGTTGCTGCTGGGACTGGTCATGTTCGCCTTGGCCCGGGCCGTCGGTGTCAGTTGGCGCGGGGCTTTGCTCAGTGCCTGCATCGCCCTCAGTGTGCCGATGGTCGTATTCCAGGGCTTCTCAGGTTACGTAGACGTGTATGCCGCTTCCGCATGGCTGTCGGCCTTGCTGGCCGTGGTCTGGGCCACGCGCGTTCAGAGCCAACGGGGGCGATACGGATTGCTGATCATGGCCGGCTTGTCCGCGGGAGTGGCGTTGGGAAGTAAGGTTACCTTCGTGGCGCTGGTCGCGGTGCTCGCCATGGTTGTCTTGGCCATGCATTGGCTACGGCCGCGTGCTGGTGCGAGAATCCTTTCTCGCACCCATCCGCTGCGAGAATCCCTTCCCGTGGCCCGCCGGGAAGGGGGACCGAGAAGGGATTCTCGGTCCAGCGTGACCCAGGTCGCCCTGTTCAGTATGGGCGTGCTGGTATGTTCGGGGTTCTGGTTCATTCGCGGTGCGGTGCAGGCCGGCAACCCCGTGTATCCGTTGGTTATTGAATGGCCGGCAGACGGCTTCATCCCCAGCGTTGGTGTGGCCACTCAAGCCGGGGTGTTTCCAGAGCGATCGTGGTCGCGCAAGCTGAGACACTGGTGGAGCTATCCCTGGCGGGAAGCCAAGTACAACGAGGGCTACAACTATGGCGTGGACGCCGGGCTCGGGGCGGCCTTTGCCACCTTTGTGCCTCTAGGGTTTTTCTGGACGGTTGTTGCAGGCCTGAAGCGTGGTCGTCGCAATGGACAAGAGCAGTGGCGGATGATGTTGACGTTTCTGGCCCTGTTGGGAGCCGCCATGCTTCTTACCGTTTTCCACGAAACGATTCGATTTGTCTTGCCGTTGATCCTGGTGGCCATACCGGTGGCTGCGGTGTCTGTCGACCGGTTGATCGCCCGTTTCCCACGGTACACCGCAGTGCTTCTTACTCTATCTTTGACGACCACGGCAGCCGTGGCCACGCTCAAGCCGGTGCATTCCCTTTTGGGCCGGGTGCGCGACCACAACTTCCAGCGCGGGTGGTTCTACCAGGTTCCGCCGCTCATCGATGAATTTGAGCCCGGCGCGCGCGTGCTCAATCTCAGCACCGAGCCGATGAACTATGCACTGTTCGGCAGCAAACTCGCCAACGTGGTCATCGCGCCGCTGCATTGGGCGGTGCTCAGCGAAGGAGGCACGGTTTCAGCCGCCGCCCTCCGCGAACACCACATCGATTACGTTTTCGTTCGAGAGCCCTGGCCGGACGACTGGCCCGACAACCTGCCCGTCGAACTGATCTACGACGACACCAAGTCACGCGCCCTTCCGACCACACCAGCCACACGCATCTTCCGGGTTATGGGACCTCGAATGGCTTCCAGCGGAATGGGTTGAGGGAGGAAGGCACGGAGGGGAGGAAGGGACGAAGGGACGGAGGGACGAAGGGACGAAGGGGAACGAAGGGACCAAGGGCTGCCGTTTTCACTCTTCACTGCCGGCCTTTCGCCGGCCCGCGCACTCGGTTTCAGTCGCGCCGGCTCGTGGCCGATAACGACTACAGACGCCGGTGGCACTTACTGACCGCGCGCAAACGTGCAACTCCGATCAGACCCCGCGCTGGCGCTTGGGGCTCGGATAAGCACTGCGTCTTCGCGCGCGGTGATAAAGTGTGCGCCGAACCCGCCGTCCGGCGTCGCTTCCAAGAGCGGCCGGGTACGCCGTCGGGGCGGGGCTGACCGGAGCGGTCACATATGTGGATCAGCCTGTTGGGCTTCAGTGTGGCGACCCTGCTGCTGGGGTGGTTGCTGTGCGGGTTTGCGGTCTGGCTGCGCTTTCTCGGCGACACCCGCAAGAGGATCGAGGTGCCGGCTCCGACGTCGTTTCCCAAGATTTCGGTCGTGGTGCCGTGCTTCGATGAGGAACGTTTCATTGCGGACAAGTACCGGAATCTGTCGGCGTGTGACTATCCCGCTGAGAAGCTGGAGATAGTCTATGCCGATGGCGGGTCCACCGACGGTACCGCCCAGCGGCTCGCTTTCCTGGCCCGGGAGGATGACCGTGTCCGCGTCGTGAATTGCCCCTCGGGCGGCAAGATCAATCAGCTCAACCATGTGTTGCCATCGCTGACCGGCGACATTGTTCTGGTCACCGATGCGGACGCACGGCTGGCTTCTGACGCCTTGCGGTGGCTCGCAGCCGAGTTTGAGGCGGACCCCAAGACCGCCCTGGTCGGCGCCTGCACCTCGCCCCGCGGCGGATTGTCGATCGAGCGTTGCTACTGGGCGGCGCAGAATCGGGTCCGGCTTCTGGAAAGCCGGGTATCGCACGTTTCCATCGTAACAGCCTGTTGCTACGCGTTCCGTCGTGAACTGATCTCCAGCTTCCCCTCCGACGTGATCGCCGACGACGTTTACGCGGCGGTGCTGGCCAACAGTCTGGGGCACCGGACCACCTATTCAGCAAGAGCTACGGTTCAGGAGCTGCGCACCCCCGCGTCGTTGCCGGAGTTTTTCTCGCACAAGTTCCGCAAGGGCAACGCCGTGCTTCGCGAGATGCTGCGTTTCTGTTATCGCCTACCGGAGATGAGCGGGTGCTGGAAGACGATCTTTACCACCTGCCTTGCGCAGCAACTTCTGTTGCCCTGGCTGACGATAGCGTGGATCGCGCTGGCCGCGACGCTGGCCAACCTCGGTCAGTTCGACGTTATCGGCCTGGCCACGGCTGCCCTTTTGATGGCGCTGTTGGCGGCACGCAAGTCGGTGATATCGGTCGAGCTGCCAGGCCCAACGGAACGTTTCGGGCCGTTGACCATCGTGCTGACGTTTGGCTACACCCTTGCGATTCTCTGCTTCACCGGGATCACCTACACCTTCTTCCGGCAAAGTAGCTGTTACGCACGCCTGCCCGGGCGAACGGCAGAGACCGCGCCTCCGGAGCAGCCGCGTGAAGTGGATCGGGTGCCGACTCCGGCTGCTGTTGCGATGACCGGTGTGCCGCCGGTAGTCGGCGTTGGGCATTAGACGTAGAGGGACATTGGCGATGAGAATCCTGCTGTTGTCGCCGCCCTACCTGGCGGATTACATGCGCAACGCTCGCTGCGACTTCGTATCGCTGTCTGGTACGCAGTGGTATCCGATCTGGCTGGGCTATGCCGGTGCCTGGCTGGAGAGGTGCGGGCACCAGGTTAAGCTGGTCGATGCGCCGTCGGCGTACCTCGACCACCAGGCCACGGAACGGGTGGTCACCGAATGGCACCCGGACATGCTGGTGGTCTACACCGGCCAGCAGAGTCGCGACAACGACGTCGAAATAGCCGACCGGCTCACTGAAAAGATCGGCTGCACCACGGTGCTGGTGGGGCCTTACTACTCCGCCAGTCCAGAGGACACACTCGGGCGGTCCCGCGCCGTTCATTACGGCATCCACAGCGAGTTTGAATGCCCGCTGGAGGAGTTGGCGGGCGGCTGCGAGCCGTCGCAGATCAGGAATCTGCTGTGGCGTGAGGGCGACAGGATCATCAGGAACCAACAGCGTCCTTACCTTACCGCCACGCAGTTGGACGAGTTCCCTTTCGTCAGCCGGTTCTTCAACAAGCAGCTCAATCTGTACGACTATAAAACGATTTCGGAATACCATCCGTTTGTGGACCTCATGAGCGGCCGGGGCTGCAAGTGGGGCCAATGCACCTTCTGCCTGTGGGTCCACACCCATGTCACCGGCAAGACGTACAACTTGCGCAGCACCGAGAATCTCATCGAAGAGTTTGCCTACATCGAGCGCGACATGCCCCAAGTGCGTTCGATCATGATTCAAGACGACATGGTCACCGACCATCGGGCTCTGGAGATGTCCCGGCTGAAGATCCAGCGCCGGATCAGAATCTCCTGGTCCTGCTACGCCCGCAGCAATCTGAGCTACGAAACGATGAAGGCCATGAAGCGAGCCAACTGCCGGAATCTGCACGTTGGATATGAGTCCGGCGACCCGCAAATCCTCAAGAACATCCGCAAGGGCGTGAGCCTCAAGGTCATGGAGCAGTTCACTCGCGACGCCAAGCGCGCCGGCCTGCGCATTCACGGCGATTTCGCCATCGGCTTTCCCGGCGAGACCGCGGAGACCGCCGAGCGAACCATTCGCTGGGCCAAGCGGCTCAACCCCCACACCGCGCAGTTCCAGTTGGCCAACGTGCTGCAAGGCACGCCGTTTCACGCAACCTGCGTAGCCAACGGCTGGCTGAACGCTGAGGGTGAGCCGGACTATCCGGAGTTCTCCAACGCCGAGATTCGCGCAGCCGCCAAGCGGGCCTACCGCGAGTTCTACTTATCGCCGCGCTGGGCCATGAAGTGCATCCGCCACCCCTACGAGAACTTCTTCAGCCGCATCAAGACCATGCGCGTAGCCTTGCCCGCGATGCTCTGGTCGCGCTGGTAGTGGATCGCTGCAGGCGTTGAGGTTGACACGGCCGTTATCCGAGCCCCAAGCGCCAGCGCGGGGTCTGCGAACCCGTCGCTTGCGCCACCGCTGGACCGAGAATCCCTTCTCGGTCCCGGCCTACTCGTGTCGCCGGATGGAAGGCTGGACAAGCGTACGAAGGGGTTCCCGGCAACCGGGGTGCGAGAAAGGATTCTCGCACCAGCAGAGCCGTTATCCGAGCTCCAAGCGCCAGCGCGGGGTCTGCGATCCCGTCGCTTGCGCTCCGGGCTCTGATCGGAGTTGCACGTTTGGGCACGGTCATTTAGTATGAACACATGCGCTTGATCTTGCTTCTTTCCATCTTATCCGCTGGGCTCACCGCGGGTTTGGTCTGGGCGGCGCCGCAGCCGGCCATCGCCCCCTCCAGTTGGGAGTTGAATTTCGACTACCACGACCCCCAGCGCATTACGCTCACCCTGCTCGGTGACGATCGACCGACCACCTACTGGTACACCCTTTACACCATCACCAACGAAACCGATCGTGAGGTCGGCTTCTATCCGACCTTTCACGTGGTGACCGACAAGCTGGAGGTCATCGAGTGCGGCTACGGCATCAATCCGGCCGTGTACGACGCCATCAGGGCCCGGCACAAGAAGGCCTTTCCCTTCAGCTTTGATCCCATGAAGATGTACGGGCCGCTGAACCAGGGCCAAGACAACGCCCGCACCTCCATCATCGTCTTCTCCGAGTTCGAATCCCAGGTCAACCGATTCACCCTATTCGTCGGCGGCCTGTCCGGAGAAGTGGTCAAAGTGCCCAACCTGACCTACGACCGTCATCAGCCCCCATCGAATCGGAATCCGCAGTTTTTTTTCCTTCGCAAAACGTTGGCGATCGAGTATGATCTACCCGGTGACGCCAGGACCCGATTGTCGGCGTTACCGGTTCGCACCAGACAGGAATGGGTTATGCGTTAGTCATACCCGAGCCGCGGGATGAATCCCGCGGCTCGGACCGGAGAATACCCCAATGGCACACAAGAAAGGACAAGGATCGACGCGTAACGGCCGTGACAGCAACCCGCAGTTCCGTGGCGTCAAGCGCTACGGCGGCCAATCAGTCACGACGGGAACGATCATCCTGCGTCAATGCGGCACCCCCTTCAAGCCCGGGCATAACGTCGGTCGCGGACGGGATGACACCCTGTTCGCCTTGACCGACGGCATCGTTTCATTCCAAGGGCGCCGCGTACACGTCACGTCGCGGAAAGAAGGTTGAAGGTTGAAGGTTGAAAGTCGGTCCTGGGAACCTTCAACCTTTAACCTTCAACCTTCAACCTTTTTGTCATGTTTGTCGACGAAGCTGAAATCTATCTGCGCGGCGGCAACGGCGGCAACGGCTGTGTCGCCTTTACGCGGGAGCGCTTTCGCCCCAAGGGAGGGCCCTCGGGCGGCACTGGTGGTCGCGGCGGCTCGGTCTATGCGGAGGCCACCGCTGGTATCGATACCCTGCTGGACTTCGCCGGGCGGCATCATTGGATCGCTGAAAATGGGCGGCCGGGCGAGGGAAACCAACGTGCCGGGCGCAGCGGAGAGGACCTGGTCGTCCAACTGCCCCCCGGAACGCTCATCTACGACCGCGACAGCGGCGCGCTGCTCAAAGACCTCACCGAAATCGGTGAGCGGGTCTGCCTGGCCGCCGGCGGCGCCGGCGGTCGCGGCAACAAGTCCTACGCCACCCCCACCCACCAGACCCCCACCGAAGCCGAGCCCGGTCAGCCCGGTGAGCAGCGCCGGGTTCGGCTGGAACTGAAACTGATCGCTGATATCGGATTCGTCGGACTACCCAACTCCGGCAAGAGCACGCTGCTCTCCGCCCTTTCCAAAGCCACCCCAAAGATCGCTCCCTACCCCTTCACCACCCTCAAACCACAACTGGGCATCGCCGAACTCACCGGCTACCGCCGCTTGGTGCTGGCCGACATCCCCGGATTGATCGAAGGGGCCCACGAGGGCTCCGGCCTCGGAGACGCCTTTCTGCGGCACATAGAACGTACCCGCGTCATCGTTCACCTCATCGACGTCGCCCCTGCCGACGGCAGCCCCAGCCCGGTGGAGGCCTACCACATCGTTCGCGGCGAGCTGGCCAAGTTCAGCGAGTCGCTGGCCGGCAAGTGCGAGTTGATCGTCGCCAACAAGATGGATCTCGACCATGAAGGGCATGCCCTGGCCAGGGTGCGTCAAGGGTTGGACAAAGAGGTGTTGGGCATAAGCGCCGCCACCCGCGCCGGCTTGGACGAATTGACCGAACGCATGTGGCAACTGGTCACCGCCGAAAAAACCGAAGTGCCGGAACCAGCCCTGCCCAGACGCCTTCCTCCACCGTTGAGGACCGGCTCGTGATCGCCGCCAGGAAAGAACCTGATCCAGCGCCCCGGCACGACGGCATCGCCCTGTTGGACATCGGTAACTCAACCGTTGCGCTGGGAATATGGTCCGAAGCGAAGGTGCAGCGGGTTCGATCGTTTCCTCACGACCGGACCGACAAGGTCAAGGCCGCCCTGAAGGCTCTGGCCGCTGCCTCGACAAAGGGATTTCTGCCCGGCGTAGCGGTGGCCTCCGTGGTCCCCGACACACTGGAACGTATGACCCGCTGGATCGAGCAGCAGTTGATGATCGAGCCGCTGGTCGTCGGCCGCCAAATCCCCCTGCCCATCGAGATCACCGTCGAAGCCCCCGAAACCGTCGGCGTCGACCGCGTGTGCAACGCCGCCGCCGCCTTTGAGGGGAACAAACGCGCATGCGTCGTGGTCGACTGCGGGACCGCCATCACCATAGACGTCGTCGACGACGACGGTGCGTTGATCGGTGGAGCCATTTACCCCGGTCTCAAAATGCAGGCCGCCGCCTTACACCGGCAGACCGCGGTTCTACCCCAGGTCACCCCTATCGCGCCCCCGGAGATCATCGGCAGCAACACCGTCAACGCCATTTGCAGCGGCATCTACTACGGCACCGCGGGCGCGGTGCGCGGCATCGTCGAAGCCTACGCCACCCACCTCAATCGATGGCCTGACGTCATCGCCACCGGCGGCGACGCCGAACTCCTCTCTGCGGAGTGCAACATCTTTGACGCCGTCGTCCCCAATCTTTGCCTGATCGGCATCGGGCTGGCCTACAATCGACGACTCGATAACGCCGTCACCTTATGATCCGATCCGCCAACCGCTTGACCGCATCAGTCCTAACACCGGCCGGCATGGGCGCGGTGGCGGTGATTCGACTTTGCGGGGCCGATGCGCTGTCCGTATTGCGATCGGTCTTCGTACCCAAACGCGGGCCGTTCCCGAACCCATGGCCGCCTGATGGGCTTGTCTACGGCTGCTTCGTCGACCCGCAGCACGACCACGAGACCATCGACGACGGCATCGTTGCGGTTCGCCCGGACCACCGTGGTGGGCACACCGTGGACTTCAACGTTCACGCGGGCCTGCGAGTCGTTCAACGGATGCTGCTGCTTCTGCAACAAGCCGGTGCCCGCGTCACCACCAGCCCGTCCGGCGGCGATCCTCAGGCAACCGTCGCCGAAGCTGAGGTATTGGCCGCACTTGCCGGCGCCAAGACCAAGCGGGCCGTGCGCTTTCTCGCCCGCCAGCGACTTGTCCTGCCGGCGGTCCTGAAGGAGATCGCCGATACCTGTCGAGACGACCACGCCCGCAGCCGGGCCATGTTGGCTGACTTGATCGATCGCTCCGTCGCCGCGCAATACCTCCTCGACGGTGCAACAGCCGTGTTCGTTGGGCCAACCAACGCGGGCAAATCCACGCTCATCAACCGCCTGTTCAGCGCCGCACAAAGTCTGGTCTCTGACAAGGCCGGTACGACCCGGGATTGGGTGGACGTACAGGTAGCCTTGGGCGGCGTGCCCATGCGTGTCATTGACACCGCCGGCATTCGCGATACCGCCGACCCGCTGGAACGCGAGTCCATCCGCCGCAGTCTCAGTCAGCTACGTGATGCTGACATCCAGGTGGTGGTAGTGGACGGCTCCACTGATTTTCCGGGGCTTTTTTTTGAGCGTCTGTACGCCATGATCGACGCCCGTCGATCGGTCATAGCTGTGAATAAGGCGGATCTTGGGCAGGTCTGGAGCCCTCGGGACCTGCCCGCCCAGGCCCATGCTTCGGTCACGACTTCCGGGCTCACCGGCCAGGGGCTGCGGGACCTGAGCGACGCCATGCTCGGCGTCTTGGCGGTTTCAGACGTGGATTCAGGCCTGGCTACGCTCGTCAGCCGGCGCCAGCGGATTCGGTTGTCCGGGCTGCTATCGGACGCCTCGCCCGATGATATGCAAAGGGGCCTTTTTGAGGAAATCTCGACGGAATTCTCGGGGTGAACGCTCTCAGAAGCATGGTATAATCAGGGTGGAGCTGGAAAACGAACTCGAAGCGCGCCGGCTAGCGGATTCACGCTTGATGCCGCCGGGCGACATGTTTACAGTGTCGCCCTTCGGAGAGGCGGGCGCGTGCGGTTGCCCGTCTGTGGGACAGGCTTTCCCGCCTGTCATTCGACCGGCTGGAAAGCCAGTCCCACAACGATCGCGTCCTACGCCGATTCAAGAATAGAGCATGGCTGAACAAGAAGACTCCCAATTCGGTCGCAAGCTTGTAGACAGCAGGTTCGTCACTCCCGACGAGTTGGAGCTCTGCCAGGCGCGGCAGAAGGAACTCCAGGACAACGGCGATGCGGTCAGCCTGGCCGACGTGCTGGTCCGTGAGGGCTACCTCACCAGCTCACAAATCAAGCGTCTCAACCGGTCCATGGATGACGACTCCATGTATCGCCCCGCTCAGCAGATCCCGGGCTTTCAGATCATGAGCAAGCTGGGCCAGGGGGCCATGGCCACCGTGTACAAGGCCCGGCAGCTCAGCCTGGACCGTATCGTGGCCATCAAGGTGCTGCCCAAACGGCTCAGCGAGAACCAGGAGTTCGTCGACCGGTTCTATCGCGAGGGACGCGCCGCCGCCCGTCTTAACCATCCTCACATCGTTCAGGCTTTCGACGTCGGTGAATCAAGCGGCTATCACTACTTTGTGATGGAATATATCGATGGCACCACGGTATATGATCTGCTCCAGGAAAAGAAGTTCATGGATGAGGTGGAAGCCCTGAAGGTCATTCTTCAAGCGGCCGTGGCCCTGGATCATGCCCACGCCCGCGGCTTCATCCACCGTGACGTCAAACCCAAGAACATCATGATCTCTAAGGAGGGCGAGGTGAAGCTGGCTGATATGGGCCTGGCCCGCGAAATCAGCGATTACAAGACCGCCCAGGCAGAAGCAGGCCGGGCCTACGGCACACCCTACTACATTAGTCCGGAGCAGATCCGCGGTGAGATCAACATCGACTTCCGTGCGGACGTCTACTCTCTCGGCGCCACCCTGTATCACATGGTGACCGGTAAGGTGCCCTTTGAAGGCTCAACGCCATCGGCGGTCATGCACAAGCACCTCAAGGAAGAGCTGGTCCCCCCCGACCACATCAACACCGGACTTTCATCCGGCATCGCCGAGATCATCGAGACCATGCTCGCCAAACAGCGCGACGACCGTTATCCCACCACCAAGGATCTGATCGCGGACATGGAGTCTGTCGCCGAAGGAGGCCCACCCTTCCAGGCCAGAAAGAAGTTCGACCCCCACGTGCTGGAAAACCTGGCCCAAAGTGGCGTCACCGTATCGACCGCCACCGCCGAGGACCTGGACCCCAGCATCGTCCCGAAAGACCCCGCGACCCACCTGGCCATCCTCATTTTGGTTATACTGCTGGCCCTGTCGCTCCTGGGCAACCTCGCCCTGGTGGTGATGCCCACGTGGTGATTCGTTTCCCTTGAAGGGTTGGCAGACCCCGCGCTGGCGCTTGGGGCGTGCTGGTGTGAGAATCCTTTCTCGCGCCCATCTGTGGTACTGGCTTTCCAGCCTGTCATTTGACCGGCTGGAAAGCCGGTCCCACACCTCCAGGACGGGGGACCCTACCGTCACTCTTCACCCTTCGCGCTGCTTGAGCGGTTGATGCTCGTGGACCCCTTCGTCCTTTCGTTTCTCGTAATCGAAGACGTCGCCCGGGTTGATCGTCGGGCTCTCTTCGTTATGGCAGGTCGTGCACGTCGACTCGTCGATCTTGCGCAGGCCCACGGCGTACAACTCTTCCACCTTGTACTTGCGCTTGGACTTCATGATTTCGTCGAAGACCTTCACGTACTCGCTGCCCGGACCGTGGCAGGACTCGCAGCCGACACCCTCCCGCCTCTTGGCCGCCCGAACGGATTTCTTGTCGTCGGGGTTGGGAATCACGTAGCCGCCCTCATGGCCAAATCCGACGGTGTGGCACTTCAGGCACTTCACGTCCTGGGTGTAGTCCTTGTCCACGTCAAGCTTGAACTTCTCCTTGCTCTCCTTGGCCTGGCCGGGTTTGAGCGTTTCGAAGGCCTGGCCCATCTTGGTCTTGGCCCAACTCTTGTGTACCTTGATGTGGCATTTCTTGCACTTCTTCGATCCGACGTAGGAGTACGCGGATTCGTCACCAGCCGGGGCCGGCAGCGTGACCGCAAACACCACCATCGCACTACGTGCAACCGCCAGCAATACGGTCACTCGACTTCTCATGACAGCTCCTCATAAAAAACCGCGATAGACACGAAACGAAACAACCAGCAGGGTACCGCACCTTCAGGCCGAAATGGTACAGCCCCGACGCCGCCGCCGCAAGCGGCTGCAGAGAATGGGAGGAAAGGCACGAAGACACTAAGGCACGAAGGCACAAAGGCACGAAGGCACGAAGGACTCAATCGTCAATCGTCAATCCCAACTCTTCACTCTTCACGTAGCAACGTCTGGACCCAAACGCCCCCTCTCTCGGAATCGAAAAACGTCCACTGCCATTCTGTCTTCCCAGGTGTTAGAATCAGGGTCCGCTTGTTGGAAACCGACGCGGTCGGGTTGCAGCGGGGTTTGGAGCGCAAGAGCCCACGGGTTGCAACTCGTGGGCTTTGAGCGGATTGCATCGGATGAGCAGATGTCGATAGATACGTTAATGCATGCACGCCCAATGGTGCTGTCTGGTGTTGGTTTGTTGGGGCTCTGCGCCGCGGCGGCGGTTGCGGAACAGGGTCCCAACGGTGGGCGCCTGTTCTCTGCCCGGACGTTGGGGCCTGGGGTGATTGGGATCGCCGTGGATGCTGCGGACTGGGCGGCGCTGCGCTCGGCGGACACGGCCGTGCGGATTGATGCCTTTCCGTTGTTTGACGGTCGTACCGTAGATCTTGTGGTGGAGCCGTTCTCCGTGACCAGCGTGAGGACGCGGTTCGTTGTCGGCCGAAAGGGCGGGGCGGATATTCCTCTGGACTTGGGCGCCGGTGACGTGCAGTTGTTGCGCGGCCGCGTTGCGGGTATGGCAGGTTCGCATGTCTTCATGGCCCTGCATGAACAGGGCAGTTTCGCCTCCGTTGATCTTGGAGCCGGTGTGGGACGCTATGAGTTCGTGTCGCGCGCCGGGCGGGGGCGTGAGATGGCGCTGGCCCGATGGGGCGGAGTGGGAAGCCTGCCGCCGGGTTTGCCGACGTGCGGCCTGGACTTGCGGGACGATCTCGTAGCGGTTGTCACACGAGAGGGCGACACCTCCGGTCTCGATCGGGAGCCTGGCGGTGGAGACGATTCCGGTGAGCCTGCGGTAGCTGCCGCCGAACAGGGAAGCGCCGCCCTGGGAAGGCGGGTAATCGAGCTGGCGGCGGAAACCGATTACGAGTTTTTTGAACTGTTCGGTAATCTGGACGCAGCCGCCGCGTACGTGGTCGAGATGGTGGGGGCCATGAGCGACGTTTACGCGCGGGACGTGAACACCAGCATTGAGCTGTCCTTCGTGCGGCTGTGGGACACGCCGGACGATCTGTTCAATGAACCGGATCCTTTGTCCGCGTTCAGGTTATACTGGAACGCAAACATGGGCGCCGTGCAGCGGGACGTGGCCCAGTTTGTCTCCGGGAGGCGGGATCTGCCTTACGGCGGGGTGGCCTGGGTGGGGTCGCTGTGCGGCGGTTTCGGTTATTCCGTGGTGGGTTATGTCCTGGGGTTTTCTTCGCAGGCCTGGCAGCCCTACGTGTGGAACTACGATGTGCGCGTGGCTGCCCATGAACTGGGGCATAGCTGCGCGGCCCTGCACACCCACGACTACGCCATCGACAACTGCAATAACCTGAACGGCGCATCATGGCGCGGGACGATCATGTCCTATTGCGGCCAGACACGCAGCGGCGGCAATGCCAACCAGGACGTACGCTTTCACGCCAAGGTGCAGGACGTGATGCGCAGTTTTATCACCAGTTCCTCGTGCATTTCGACGGACTGCGATCTCAACGGCGTGCATGATGCGGTGGACATTGCCGGCGGCGCCGCCGACGCAAACGGCAACGGTGTTCCGGACGTATGCGAGGACTGCAACGACAACGGTACGCTGGACGACGTCGACATCTCCACCAGCTTCAGCCTGGACCTAAACGGCAACGGCATCCCCGACGAGTGTGAGCCCGATTGCAATAACAACAACAAGCCGGACGATCTGGACATCTCGGACCAGACCAGTGACGACCTTTACGGCAACAGAATCCCGGATGAATGCGAACAGGACTGCAACAGCAACGACGTCTCGGACTACACCGAGATCCTGGCGGACATGACGCTGGACGTCAATCGCAACGCCATACTGGACACGTGTGAGGATTGTGATGACGACGGGCAGACGGACTCAGAGGCGCTGGCCGGCGCACACAACCTCTGGGTGGCCAGCGGGGTCTTGAACGTCATCGGCGAGTTCCACGCCGCCAGCGGTGTACGGGTGAAGACCTCCGCAGCCGGGCATGTCAATGAGGGCCAGGATCTGATCGTCGCGCCCGACGGAACTATTCTGGTGACCAGTGGGATGGATGATCGGGTGGTAGCGTTCGATCCTGCGACGGGTGCCTATGCTGGCGATTTTGTGACCGCCGGCAGCGGCGGGCTCGACTTTCCCACCGGCATGACCTACACCCCGGACGGCACCTTTCTTTTGGTCTGCAGCCGCAACACCAACAGCGTGCTGGGATACTTCAGTTCGACCGGTGGGTTTCTGGCGCAATTCGTACCGACCGGTTCCGGGGGGCTGGTGCAACCGTTCGGCCTGGTGTTCGGCCCCAACGGCAATCTTTTCGTGACCAGCTCCGACAACCAGGTGCTGGAGTTCGACGGGTCCGGCGGTGGTTTCATCGGCAGGTTCGTGAAATCGGAGGATAACGGCGGACTTGATTCTCCGCGGGGCCTGCTGTTCAAGCCTGACGGGAACCTGCTGGTGGCCAGCTATTTGTCCGATTCGGTGCTCGAATACTCCGGAGCCACCGGAGCGTTTCTGGGCAAATTCAACCACGGCGGGACGGAGGTGGCGTTGACCATGGACCTGCCGTGGGGCCTGCGCCTGGGTCCTAACGGCAACCTGTTCGTGAGCCGCAGTGGCGCCGGGGCCACCTCCGCACCCGGGTCAGGACCCGGCCCGGGAACGGAGCGGCTGCACCTGAATACGACGCGCATTTTTGAGTTTGACGTAGCAGGCGGCAATTTCATTCGCTCGTATGTTCTGGGCAATGACTCGCTCTTGCAGGTTCCGACGGGCCTTGATTTTGCACCGGGATCGGATGTGGACTGCAACGTGAACGCCGTCCCCGATTCATGCGACATCACCGCCGGCACCTCTTTGGACAACGACAACGACGGCGTTCCGGATGAATGCCAGCCGGAGTTGATTCCGGCTGTTTCACAATGGGGAATGCTGGTGATGGCCATGCTCATGCTTGTCGCCGCGACGCTAGTGTTCGGGCATCGTCGCGTCATCGCAGCATAGCCCGGATTATTCATACCGCAGAGCGCGCAGAGAAGCGGTCAGCGATCCGCGGCCAGCGATCCGCGGTCAGCGATCAGCGATCGCCCGATGGCTGAAAGCTGAATGCTGAACGCTGAATGCTGACCGCCGGGGTTTGTTTCCGCTGTGCTGGGATTCCGCGCTGACTCCCCTGACCTCCCATCTATTCCGTCTCTGCGGGCTCTGCGTGCTTCGCGGTGAATAATCCGCGATAGTCACCGGCGGGTGGGCGCATGAAAAACCCCGCCGGTTCCACACGACGGGGTCTCTTATCTCTCGGGTGTATGCGGACTAACTTGTCCGTCGCCGGATCCAGCCGATCATGCCAAAACCGACCATCGCCAAGCCGGCGGCGCCGGGTGCGGGCACCGGTATGATGGACTCGACCATGACTACCAGATCGGTGTAGTTCTCGTCGGAACCGCCCAGATCGACACGCCCGTCCTCAAAGGCCACGATCCACTCATCGTCGGTGAATATGCCGGGGCTGAGGTCCGGAAGCTTGAGTTCGGTCGTATCGTCTCCCTGATAGAGGAGGGCCTGTGCGACGCCACCCATATTCAGCATATCGAGGGTGTAGAGGGTGTAGTCCAGTGTACTGGAGTCGCCGTCTGCCTCGTAGACATCGATGTAGAAACCGAAGACGTCTCCAAAGCCAGTCGCCATCAGATCGCCGTTGACCTTGATGTCCCCGTTATCCAGGAAGCTGACCAGGGCCTGGGCACCTGCGGTGTCACTGCCGCTGAATATCTCAGCTTTGTTAGACGGGTCGCTCAAGCTGAAAAGCCCGAACACATTAGTCTCCTTGAATGCCGCAAGCTCGATGATAAACGTCGCGACACTTCCACCGCTCGCCGTGCTCTCGAACAAGCCAAACTCACTCTGGTCGAGCACCGCGTCAATTCCGGGCCCGGGTAGCGGGCTTGCTCCGGTCGGGTCGTGCAGGTGGTCGAAGACCCCTTGCAGAGCAGACAGGCTGGTGGCATCACCGATCGGTCGTGTATTAGTCAAGTCGGCATTGGCGGCATCCGCCGCGCCGATCACGTAGACCAATCCCCCAAGCACAGTCCAACATATTCGCTTCATTGCAAAAACCCCCTTTGGGTAATCAATCAACTCTCATACGTGTAAACACTACCCCATTAGCAAAGAGCTTGGTATACACCCCTGCAGTAATACAACCCCACGCTCTATACCTGGTACTCTAGGCGATTGGCGATACCATGTCAACAAAAAGCACTGCTTTATTGTTTGGTCTCGTCGTCAAGCCCTCTTCGAGCTCGCCTCAGCGGCGATCCACCGCATTCTTGCCGGCGTCGCCCTCGGCTTGATCAAGGGTAGGCTCCGCTTTCTCATTTTTCAAGCCGCACGTGTGGTCACTCTTTTTCCTGCCTGGCCGTGGAAGCACGAATGATCTTAAGCGCGGCTTCCAGCACCGGGTCCTCTTTCGTGAAGTTCACGCCCTGCGAAGGTACCAGAACGTCGGGGAGGATGCCTTGGCCCTCGAAGGTTGTTCCGTCGGGTTTCAGCGACTTCCACGCGGGCAAAATGACACTCACGGCGTTTGGCAGGACGGTGGGTTTGGGATTACCGGAACTGCCGAAGGACGGCTCGCCCACCAGGGTGGCGTTGTCGGCCTGTTTCATCATGAGCAAGAACTCTTCGCAGCTTTCCATATTGGACTGCCCCATCAACACCACAACGGGACCGTCGAAGCCGCGCAATCCCTGGTGCGGTTCGAGAGTACGTTCGCGCACGGGGGTGAAATCCTCCGGGCCGGGCCCCCGGCGGTACACGTGTTTGGCGTAAACACGGCGATCTTTGACGAACCAGGAGGCGAATTGCCGGGCCAGCGATTCACTGCCTCCGACATTCGGACGCACATCGATCACCACGCCGCGGGCATTGGCCCTGCTGCTGAGATAATTGTCAACGCCGAGAATCTCTCGGACATACTTGCTTCTCCAAGTTCCGATGAAAATGTACACGATGCCGTCATCCGTCTCTCCGGTTTTGACGGTCCGGCCGAGTTGCGTGACGTTGGGGATGATCGCAGCCACTCCGGACCGGTCGTAATTGCTCTTGACATTTCGCACGGTCGTGGCGATCACCTTTCCGTCGACCTGGAAGGTGATGTGCAGGTCGTTCGCGGCGGTAAGCATCTTGGCCGCCCGCCGCGTCCACTCCTTCGTGTCGGGCGCCTCGACCACGGCAACGCGGTGGTCGGCGAACAGCTTCTCCCAATCCAGCTTGCGCAGTTCGAGATAGGAGTAGTTCTTGCGAACCGCGTCACAGAGGGCGTCGAACGCTTTGATGTTAAGATCGCGTTGATCCTCGGTGGCCGGCTCGATAGTGCCGACGGCGCCGGTTGTGAAGTGACACATCGTGGGCACGGCGGGCACCTGCCATTTGCTGCGGAATTGTTGAAACGTCTGACTGTTGACGCCGAAATGGTACGTCGTATTCGGCTTGAGCTTCACCGGGAACACGCAGGTATAGGCGTCAATCCATCGTGCCGACGCCGTAGGCTGTGGAAACTCCGGCTCCCCGGTGGTGAAGGAGTAGCCCTCCGGGTCCATGGGCATGTCGAACTTGACGTGGATTTCCTTGAGGTAGGGATTGACGTCGACCGCTCCGATCTGCGGGGTCACCGAGACAACCTGCGGGGCCCGCTGGGGATCCTGTTGATCTTGATCTTCCGCCTTTTGAGCGAACGCAGCCGGCCCAAGCAGTGCGCATGAAAGCAACACCAGTGACAACGCATGGCGCATGAACATTCTCCCTATGACTTAGAGTGCCTAAACATACCGAACCGCGAAAGATACCGAACCGCGAAAGATACCGAGCCGCGAAAGATACCGAGCCGCAAAATATACCGAGCCGCGACCGTGAGGGAGCGGGCTGTCCGCACCGTAGCACAGGTATCTTTAGGCGCTATTAGTTCCTTCCAGAACCGCGAGTGTCAACGAGCGGCCTCCGCAGAGTGCGACGTATCGCCGCGCCGTAGCCGCTCCTTGACATATCCTGTAGCGCCACCCCTTGTGGGTGGCGCACCCTAGTCCTGCGCCACCCACAAGGGGTGGCGCTACATTGTCGCGGTTCAGATATTGCCAGATTCACCGGGTGAAGTCTATACCGGCGCTAACGACCCCGGTCGGGTGGCATGGGCAAGCGTGTCAAGCAGCGGGTCATCCAGGCGAAAGCACGCCCCGTAACTAACGGACTCGTGGAAAGGTAAGAGGACCAAGCTTGCCCGTGTGCATATCGTCCACGCGGTCGACCACGGGCAAGGACCGCATCGTAGCGTTGACCCGATCAGGGCCCCGTTCGGTGCGGTCCTTGCCCATGCCACCCGCCGCGAAACCGTGCTGCTAGGTTGGGGGTCGCTGGTGACGGAGGATCAGGCAGGCTTGACCTCGATCAGTTCGATGTTCGGATAGTTCGCGTAGCGTTGGGCCTGGCGTCTGGCCTCTTCCAGGTCGTCGGCGTAGATTCTGAACTGGCGGACGGGCCCGGGCTTCTTCTCGCCTGGGGATTTGTACTTGTACAGGATGATGAACAACTGCTGCATGGTTGTTTCGCTCATGTCTCACTCTCCTCGGTTCAACGATCACCGAAGTCCGCCGAGAAGCCCGTCCGGCCCGAGAGCCTACCATCGACGCCCCCGCGTCATCAACTACAGCAGAACGGCGACTGTTAAGGAGCGCCCCGTACGGGGAGGCACGAAGGGCGTTTTCCGATTTAGACAAGAAGGCACTTCAGCCGCGTCGCCTCCGATCCCCACGCGACCGTGCACATGCTGTATTTGGGACACGGTGGGGGATGAGGGAGCGGAGATTACGGTTCCAGCGTCTGCCAAACGACAAAGTCACTGCCGGCGTCTACTCGGCGTAGTCGAGGGTCTCGTAAGGCGGACGGGAAACGGTCGTATCGTCGCCCAAGTACGTCGACAGTTAACGGCGTTGGGCGCTACGGGTTGCCCGTTTATCGACCTCGGCGGGTGCCATCAACTCTCCACCAGGCCGGTTACATGCTTGTTACCCCACGCGACACGGACTCTGTCGCCTTTGGGACGGCCCTGAGGTATGATATAAAGGTTGGAATAGACGCCCGTAACGAGCCGTCCGCGCGGGATGAATCCCGCGGATCCTCAACGGTGACGATCATGGCCCGCAAGCAAGTAGTGGTTATCGAGGACGAAGAGGCCATCCGCCGCGGCGTGGTGGACGCCCTGGCCTACGCGGGCTTCGACGCGGTGGAAGCGGCGGACGGCGAAGCCGGGTTGAAGGCGGCCCGCGGCCACCATGCCCAGCTTGTCCTGCTCGATTTGGCCTTGCCCAAATTGGACGGGCTCGATCTGCTCGTCGAGCTACGTCAGACGCATCCCACACTGCCGGTGATTATTCTAACAGCCCGCGGTTCGGAGGAGGATCGGGTCAAGGGGTTGAGGCTGGGCGCGGACGATTATGTGGTCAAACCGTTCTCAGCCCGAGAGCTGCTGGCCCGCGTGGAAGCGGTTCTTCGCCGCTGCCCGGATCGGCCGCACCCGGTCCAGGCCATCACCGCCGGCGGCCACACGGTCGACCTGGACCGCAGCGAAGTGCATTTTGCCAACGGCGACGTGGCCCCGCTCTCAGAGATGGAGACCAGCATACTGCGCTACTTGGCCTCGAATTGCGACCGCGTGATCTCGCGGGATGAACTGCTGGCCAACGTCTGGGGGATACCCGATCAAAACCTGGAGACTCGGGCCGTCGATATGCACATCACCCGGTTGCGCACCAAACTCGACGCTTCGGGGGCCAACGGCATCGAGTGGATCAAAACGGTACGCGGCCGGGGGTACGTGCTGGGGAAGGACCTGGCCGTTACGCGTCACGACACCGGACCGGAGCAGACCTCATGACCTGGGCCAGCCGCAGCACACGCTTCGCTCTGTGGGCCTACGCCCTGCTGGCCGCCCTCATCCTGGGCGGCGCCGCCTGGGGCACGGTGATCACCATCGAACAGATCAAAACCCGGCGAGACGTCATCCAGATTCTCAAAAAAAACGACTTTCGCGCCAGCATGCACCTTGTCGTGGGGCGCATCGAAGACCGCCTGACTCCGGTTATTGGCCGTGAGGCGGCGCGAGACTATTGGGAGTACGATCCTTACACTCACCCGCAGATACACCGGCTGGACGGCACCAAGGTGATTTCGGATGGCTACCTGCAACCCTCGCCACTGATCCGCCAACGGCTGGAGCCATGGATCAAGCTGCATTTCCAAGTTGACTCCCACAACGATTGGCAGAGCCCTCAGATACCCACGGACTATCGCTTTGCATCCCATGCGACAATCGCCGTGGTCGACGGCGACCTGGGCGCCGAGCGGCTTGCCACCCTGGAACACCTCAGCGAGATCATCACTTTCGAGACTCTGGCGGCCAAGATCGATGCCTACAAAGACAGCGCCATCGGTGGTCACTCTGAAGTGGATTATCCCGCCCGCTGCAGATGTATCAGCGTGCTTTGCGTTTGCGAGAAGCGGTTTGGCCGCGAGTACGACCGCCGTGCCCGGAACCAGCAGCAACTGCAATCCACGTCGCTTCCGGAACAAGCCTGTGAACATCCCGCCGTGGCCCTGAGCAATCTGCGCAACCTTACCGATTACGACGCTGATGATGAGACGCTGATTCCGATCGAAGTGTCGAAGATGACGGCCGTCTGGATCAAAGATGCCTCGCAGGACGATGATCAACTGATCTTTGTTCGATCGATGACACCGGGCATTGAGGGGCTGAAGTTCTACCAGGGGTTCGTGGTCGACTGGGCGCTCTTGAAAAAGGATCTCCTCGGGCAATTGGAAGGAGTGGATGGGGAACAGATGCCTGAAAAGATTGACATCGTCCCGGTTACCAGCGCTGAATCGAGCGACTCGGAGTATCGCATCAGCGCACTGCCCGCGGCGGTGGTGGCCCATATGCCGCAAGAGCCCGAACCGCCCTGGACCACCACCTATCTGCAACTGGGCGTGGGATGGATCGCGGTGCTGGCGATTCTGGGCGGCGTGGGGCTGGGCATTCAAAGTCTGCTCAGCCTTGCCGAGCGCCGGACGCAGTTTGCTTACGCGGTGACTCACGAGTTGCGCACCCCCTTGACCACGCTGCGGCTGTACGCGGACATGCTGGCCGGCGGGTTGGTGCGGCCGGAAGACCATGATCGATACGTTAACACCCTAAACATCGAAGCCGAACGGCTGTCAGACCTGGTTGACGAGGTGCTGGAATACGCCCGTGTGGAAAACCATAAGGTCAGGCTCGACCTCAGATCGGTCACCGTCTCGGAAATCCTGGATTCGATCCGGGAACATTGCGCCGGCCGTTGTGGTAGCGCCGGCAAGAAGCTTGTCGTCGAGTCCAACGGCCTGGCCTCCACCACGGTCCGGACCGATCCGCAACTCGTTCGCCAAGTGGTCACCAACCTGATCGACAACGCCTGCAAGTATGCCCGCGAGGCCCAAGACCCGACCATCACCCTGCGGGCCGTTCCTCAAACGGGGGGCAAGATCAGCTTCGACATTGAAGACCATGGGCCCGGTATCCCCCCGAATCAAAGGCACAATATCTTCAAGCCGTTTCGTCGCGCTTCCGGAGATGAATCGCATCGGCCCGGCGGTATCGGGTTGGGGCTGGTGCTGGCCCGGAACTGGGCCCGCCTGCTCCATGGCCGCCTGGAGTTGATGACGCACAATTCACCAGGGCGGGGGGCGTGTTTCCGGCTCACCATTCCCTGCCGGGTGTAGTGCTCTATCACGGTTCGATTGACGGGTTAACGCTGGCAGTGACTTTGTCGTTTGGCAGACGCCCAAAGTGCAATCTCCGCTCCCTCATTCCATGCTCCACCCGCCATTCCAACGTTGACGCCCCACTAGCGCGGATTATTCACCGCAGAGCACGCAGAGCCCGCAGAGACGGAATAGATGGGAAGACCGGAGAGTCAGCGCGGAGTCCCGGCGCGGCGGAAACAAACACACTGTCGGACTGAGACCAGCGAGACTTCGGCCGCAACTTCTTACCATATAATGCTCTGCGATCTCTGCGATCTCTGCGGTTTGAATAATCCGGGCTAGGTCAGTCTTCGTTTTCCTCTTCCGGCGCGGCTTCGGTGGGCCTGTTGATGTGTTCGGCGCGCTCTGCCACTCGCCGGTATCCCAGGTAGTTGACGATCTCGAAGATTTCCGACCAACTAGGAAACGGGCGGCTGTTGATCCGCTTGTACTCGTCGATGGCCATGACGAACTCCAGGAGTTCGCCGCTCATCTCGCCCTCCTCCGCTTCCTTGCGGATTTCACCGCGTCGCCGCCCGGGGCCTCGCCGACGGTCCAGCCCCACTCGGCGATCCATACGGGCACGTCTCTCCGCAGCGCGGCGATTATCTTCGTCACTCTCTCCCGATCGGCCTGTTTCTTTCGTCATGATATATCCCCGAACCAAACGTAGTGCTTCAAGTACAACCATATATCATGCCCTGGGGGCGGACGTTGTCAAGTATTGGCCGATACCGGGATGACTGCACCGCGCGTTGCCGCTATCATGATGCTATGGGTGTGACTCGCCTTTCGCCGTGGCGAAACCTGTAGGGCAGGTCGTTGCCCCGCACCAATCGCTCAGGAAGCGCTGCACTGCCGTGGACACCCACCCTGGCGATTGGTGCGGGGCGTTGACCTGCCATGCGGTGTGAAGGCAGGCGAACCTTCCGATGGAATCGGAACAACCGCCTGCCCTACGTCCCGGAGGTGTGAATAGCTGGTTTTTTGCCCGAGGGGGCTGCGCTGATTCCAGGAAGACTGCCATGACCACCGAATCCGATCGTACTGCGGACCTCGATCCAATGTCCGTAGCGTCGAAGGCCCTCGATCAGCGGGAGGCGGCGGCCGACGCCGGGGCGTCCCGCGCCGAGCAGAAGCCGGCACCAGAGGAGGATCTCTGGGCCGGCAGGACGGATTGGAAACATTTCGCCGGAGGGATAGCTGCCTGGGCGGCGCTCTCGCTGATCGCGCTCATCGTATCGTTGGCCTGGCTTCCCGACGGATGGTGGCTCGGAACGATAGGCTTGATCGCGGTCGCCGGGGCGGTAATGGCCGTCAGAATCGCCGCTACGGTATACAGCACACGATACCGCCTCACCACCGAGAGGCTGTTCATCGAGCGAGGCCTGATCGGCGTCACCAAGGATCAGACCGAGTTGATTCGCGTCGACGACGTGCGCGTGCGCAAGCTTCTGGTTGATCGCATCTTCGATCTTGGAACGGTTGAGGTGCTGACCACCGATCAGACCGATCGCAGTGTGGCCATCGCCGGGGTGGCGGCCCCGGACCGCGTCGCGGAACTGATCCGATCGAACATGCGCCGGGCCCGCAAGAAATCGTTGTTCATCGAAAATCTGTAGATCGGGGCATAAGAAAACACCGGGCTGACCCATTGGGCTGACCCGGTGCTTTCCGGAGGGGAAAAGCCTCGTGTGCAAACGCATGAGCAAAACACGCGGCTGCAAATATCGTTTCCGGCTAACCCTTTGTAGGTCTGATAAAGTGTTAAGACAATCGGGGGCTCTCCCTTTTATCGGACGAGGGGGCGGCACCCGGCCGCTAAGCAGAAACTTATGTATCTTTAAGTTATTGCAGTATAAAACGTTACGATTCGGCAGAACGGTGTTGGGCGCGTCACCGTCGCGCTCTCAATTGCACAATGTCCCTTCCTGACACGCTGCGAAGTCATTGCGACTGCACAGGGATCATTGTGACTGCGATCGATTCTGGGAGTCCGCCACAATGCGCTGCTGAATGTTGGACGGCACCTGTTGGTAGTGGGAGAGCTCCATCATGTAACTGCCCTGCCCCCCGGTGATGCTTGATAACCTCGAATGGTAGTCGGAGACCTCGGACAGGGGGATCTTGGCTTTGAGCAGCGCCATCTGGCCGGGGAGCATGTCCTGGCCGACGGGCTGCCCGCGTCGTGAGGCCAGGTCGCCTTGAAGATCGCCCAGACTGCCCACCGGAGCGGTCACCTCGATGTTCACGACCGGCTCGAGCAGAATGGGCTTGGCTTTCATGAATGCTTCCTTGAACGCGCCGCGTCCGGCGATCTGGAATGCGATGTCCTTGCTGTCCACCGGATGAGTCTTTCCGTCGATCAGTTCCACCTTGACATCGACGATGGGGTAACCGGCCAGGACGCCGTCGGCCATCTGGGCACGAATGCCCTTGTCGACACTGGGGCGAAAGGACTGGTCGATGGCCCCTCCGAAGATCTTGTCGACGAACTCATAGCCGGATCCGCGCTCGGCGGGTTCCAGGTTGATGATCACCCTTCCGAATTGGCCGGCGCCGCCGGTCTGCTTCTTGTGCGTGTATGCGACATCTCGGGCAGGGGCGGTGACGGTCTCGGTGTAGGGAATTTTCGGCGGATGGGTCTCTACCTCAGCCTTATAGTGGGTCACCAGGCGATTCAAGTAGGTCCTGAGATGAAGTTCTCCGATGCCGCGGATGACCGTCTCCTTGGTGGCGCTGTTTCGCTCCATGATGAAGCAGGGATCCTCCTCGCTGAAGCGCTTGAATGCCGCGGCTATGCGGTCCTCGTCGCCGCGGGCTTTGGACTCAATGGCCAGAGAGAACATGGGGGTGGGAATCTTGGGCATGGCGATGGTCCCACCGCTGCCGGTGAAGAGGACGTCACCGACCCTCACGTCCAGCTTGGCCAGGGCGACGATGTCGCCGGCGACGGCCTCGCTGAGGTCGGAATGTTCGCCCCCCATAAGTCGGTAGATCTGTCCCGGTCGCATTCCCTTCTTCTCCGACACGGTGTGCAGCGACATGTCGGAGCGGAGCGTGCCGCTGTGGATGCGGACGTAGCTGTATTTTATGTTGCTCTTCACGTCGCTCTGGATCTTGAAGACCTGGCCGACGAACTCGGGGCCGTTAGGATCGATCTCGGTGGAAGCGTCATCGTTGACCAGAGTCCGCCGCAAACCGTCCACCGGACTGGGGGCGTAGCTGAGAACCGCATCCAGGAACGCTGTAACGCCGACGGTGTCGCGGGCGCTGGTGAAAACGATGGGCACCAACTCGCCCTTTGCCACCGATAGAGCGGCGAACTTGCGCACCTCGTCGTCGGAGACCTCGCCACCGAGGTATCTTTCCATCAGGTCATCATCGGCGCCGACCACCGCTTCAACCACGGCGGTGTGGGCTTCTTCAACGTCTCCGAAATCTACTGATCCTGAGCCGCCGAGACAGGCCACGACGTCCTTGCCGCCGCCGCCGGGCAGGTTGACCGGCAGGCAGTTGGCGCCGAAGTGCTCTTGCAGTTGCGAGACGATCTCCGGGAGGTTGACGTTGTCGGCATCGATCTTGTTGACCACGATCAGCAGGCCGTTGCCGAATTCCCGAGCGCGTTCGAACATCTTTCGGGTGTTGACCTCGACGCCGGCGGTGGCGGAGACCACCACTACGGCGGTCTCTGTAGCGGCCAGGGCTGGAACCGCGTGTCCACAAAAATCCGACAGGCCGGGTGTGTCGATGATGTTGATGTGGGTTCCGTGGTGGGTTACCGAGCAAATGGCCGCTTGTTGCGATTGCTGCTTTTCCTTCTCCTCGTCGGTGTAGTCCAGCACGGAGGTGCCGTCGGTGACGCTGCCGGGGCGGTTGGCCGCGCCCGTGGCGAACAAGCAGGCATCAGCCAGCGAAGTCTTGCCCGCACCGCCGTGTCCGACCAGGGCGATGTTTCTAATCGTTTCCGGTTTCAATGCCTGATTCTCCAGTTTCTCTTGCCTGTGGCACCGCCGGGTGGCCCACCTCCTTTGGAGGTGGGGGAGGCGATGATCGTGGGCATAGCCCTGAGCGTAAATCATCGTCTCCCCCATGTCCGAAGGACATGGGCCACCCGGCCAGTTTCTCTTGCCTGTGGCACTGTATTAGAATACGGGGCGATAATAACGCAAGGCAACGGCTGTGACTACCCCGAGGCGGGTGCGCGAACAAGCAGCGCTTATCCGAGCCCCAAGCGCCAGCGCGGGGCCCGCCAACCCGCCTGTCCGTGCGGGTATCTGTCTGCGCGCGAGCACGCACAGGCAGACGCAGACCCGTCGCTTGCGCTCTGGGCTCTGATCGGAATTGCACGTCTGTGCATGATCATTCAGTGTGCCAGCGGTGGATTATGTCGACGATGCGCTGGGCGGCGGCGCCGTCCCAGAGATGGGGTGTATTAGGTTCGGGGTGACTTGTGACGGCGTCGTTGAAGGCTGCCAGGATGCGTTCAGGGTCGCTGCCGACCAGGTGGTTGGTGCCCTGGCTGATGGTGACGGGGCGCTCGGTGTTCTCGCGCAGTGTCAGGCATGGTACACCGAGAATGGTGGTCTCCTCCTGAATGCCGCCCGAATCGGTGAGCACGCAGGCGGCGTTGCTCATCAGGTGAAGAAAATCCAGGTATCCCAGCGGATCGATGATCTTGAGGCTGGGGAGGGATTCCAGACGCTGACCGGCCTCTGTGGCGGACACGTTGGCCCGCGTTCGGGGGTGCATGGGAAAGATCACCGGCATGCGCCGCTGAATCTCATCCAGGGCGGATACGATGCGAGCGAAGCTCTCCTCATCGTCGACGTTGGAGGGGCGATGGAGCGTGAGGGCGGCGTAGCCTTTTTGTTTCAGGGTTGGCAGACCCCGCGCTGGCGCTTGGGGCTCGGATAAGCCTAGCGTTTCGAGGATTGTTGACTCGGCCGCCCGCTCGCGGAAACGGTTGAGCGTGTCGATCATGACGTTGCCGACGAGGTGAATCTTTTCGTCGGCGACCCCTTCGCGCCGCAGGTTGTCGACGCCGCTCTGCTCGGTAACGAAAAGCAGGTCGGCCAGGGCGTCGGTAACCACACGGTTGATCTCTTCGGGCATGCCGCGATCGAAGGAACGGAGGCCGGCTTCCACGTGAATGACCGGGACGTGTAGCTTGGCGGCCACCAGGGCGCAGGCGGCGGTGGAGTTCACGTCACCGACAACCAGTACGGCGTCGGGTCTGTGCTCCAGGACGACCTGCTCAAAGCGGATCATGATGTTGGCGGTCTGGACGGCGTGGGAAGCGCTGCCCACCTCGAGATTGATATCCGGGCGTGGAATCTCCAGTTCGTCGAAGAACCATTGGTTCATGCGTTCGTCGTAGTGCTGGCCGGTGTGGACGATAAGGGGGGTCAGGTCTGTCCAGCGTCCATAGGAGCGCATGAGCGGGGCGATTTTCATGAAGTTGGGGCGGGCGCCGCAAACGTTGATGATTTTCATTGTCTGCCTCATGGTCCCGATTGGCTGCCCATCTTAGCTTCGGTGATCCGGGGTACACGATCCACGCCCCACGTGTCAGGACGGACCATGTTATCGGTTGTGGTCTGAGGTTGACAGTCCCAGCCTGTTATCGGCTCACCGGTGCCCCGCTGCATATCGTATTGTGGGTCAGGGGGTGGCCCATGTCCTTTGGACATGGGGGACGCGATGATATCCGCTCAGGTGAACCCCCCGACGATCATCGGGTCCCCCACCTCCAAAGGAGGTGGGCCACCCCCCGAATCGGCGCGGCGGGAGCCTCGCCCTCCCGGTTGCCGCGCGGAGCAGGCTGATCGAGCGGGAAGTTTATTGCCATGTTGCATCTAGTCGATGACAACCATCGTATGGCCGGTTGTCAAACAGGCGCGAGGATGGCGAGAACGGTTATGAAGGGTCACACGGGCGCTGCAACAATCCGGATTATAGGATCATGGTTCTGCGGTGTCGCGCGCGACACCGCTAAACAAGTTGTTGTTTCGATGGCGTTGGGCGTGGGGATGATGCTGGTCGGTTTCGGTTGCGTGCCGATGTCGCCCGATCCGGATGACACGGACATCGAGACGCCTTCCGACAACCCCGACGACAACAACGATATCGCCGACGCCAGGTTCCAATTCGACGAGGACGATGATCCCGAAATCGCCGTCTTGCCCTTTGTGCAGGAGGAGTTGCTGGCCCGGATTCTTCCCGGAGCCGACCGGGAAGACCTCGACGAAGCCTACGCCGAGATCGGTGTGGCTGCTCTGGAGGAACTGCCCGAAATCCAGACCGTCGCATTGGGGGTCGATCCCGACCGATTCGATGCGGCCGCAACGGCGATTTCTCTGAACCCGCTCTTTGAGTCCGTCCACAAGAGTTATCTCTACGACGCGGAGCAGATACCGGACGACACCGACTTCGATCGGCAGAGCCACTTCGAGCCGATCGGCATCGATGAGGCCTGGGAGATCACTACCGGTTCCGCGGAGATGATCATCGCCATCCTGGACACCGGGGTGGATCCCGACCACGTCGACCTGGCACCGAAACTCCTCGAGGGGTGGAACGTCTACGACGATAATGACGACTTTGACGACGTGCTCGGTCACGGAACGGCGGTGGCCGGCACCGCCGCAGCCGTGTCCGATAACCGGGCAGGTGTCTCCGGTGTAGCCTGGGAAAACCCCATCCTGCCAGTGCGTGTGTCGGGCCCCAAAGGCCGGGCGGCCAGCCGCGATATCGCCTCCGGAATCCTCTGGGCGGTTGAGCACGGAGCCAAGGTGATCAACGTCAGCTTCGCTCCGCTCGGCTCGGACATGACGGTTCTCAACGCCGCCCGATTCGCGCGCGACTCCGGCGCGCTGGTTTTCATCAGCACCGGCAACAAGGGCAAAGCCTACCGATCGCGCAAGACCGACAGCGCCGTGTTCGTCGGGGCAGTTGATGACCCCGATGAGTTGGCTACTTTTTCCAACACGGGCCCCTTTGTCGATCTGGTGGCGCCGGGCACTCACATCTACACCACCAAACGTAACCAGCGATACGGCAACACCAGCGGGACGTCGTTCGCCAGCCCCATCGTAGCCGGGGCGGCTGCGCTGGTATGGTCGGTGAATCCCGACTTCCGGCCGGTCACCGTTGAAAACCTGTTGATGGACACCGCGGTAGATCTCGGTGACGTGGGTCGCGACGACAGCTTCGGTTTCGGTCGGATCGACGTTGCCGCCGCGGTCACGCAAGCCCTGGACGTTGTTGAAGTTCCCGATACCCGAGCCCCAAGCGTGGAGATCATCTACCCTGCAACCGGTGACACGGTGTCCGGCGTGGTGCGTGTCTCGGTGGGTGCTTTTGACTCGGTGGAGTTGGCTGACGTGGTTCTGTTCGTCGATGGAGAACCATTCGCGACGGACACCTCTGATCCGCACATGTTCGCCGTGCATACCCGGAAGCTCACCGCCGGCACACATACTCTGACAACGGTGGCGACGGATCGGGCGGGGAATGCTTCGACGTCCAAGCCTGTCCGCATCACGGTCGTGGGCGGCGGCTCGGGGAGCGGCGGCAGCAGCGGCAACGGCGGAACACAAAGCGATCCGTCGTCATCGGACACCGCCGGCGTGGCTGTGGTGGATGAGAGCGCTCCGGAAATCGAATTCAATTTCCCGGCTGAGGGGTCCAGGGTTTTCTCGAGTGTGGGAGTTCAGGCCACCGTCACTGACGACGAGTCGCTTCGATCGGCTGAGTGGCTGGTGGACGGCGTACGGCAGCAGATCGTGGAGCTTGAGGGCACCCGGCAGGTGATCACCTTCCTGTGGAATGCGTCGTCGGCTGCGAATGGCAGGCACCGGGTGACGCTCCGGGTGCAGGACCAGGCCCGCAACGAATCCTCAGCCACCCTGACCGTGGAGAAGGAATGACGCCGACCAGGCTGTGGGACCGACTTTCCGGTCGGTCGTGACAGGCTGGAAAGCCTGTCCCACAGCGGGGTGGTGGGGTACAATGCGAAGGGCCCCAAACGCCGAAAACGGGGCGTGGATTTACCGGATTGTTCCGGGAAATGGGGCGGGGGGTGTGAAATGCGGAAATCCGGGTTGACAAACCCACATTCGGACTGTTAAAAGAAGCATAGGTATAGGCTATGATAAGAGGCGGTAGTCGCTAGAGCTGTTGGGGCATGGGGGCTACGCGGGTCAATGAACGCCGCTGTTGAGCCGGCAGCGGGCTAGCTCCACGTCTCCGGTACTGCTGGGGGCAAGTGCAAAGGGGTTGTCCGGTCGTTCGCGTTGGGCCGCGTGTTTTCGGTCGCCTCTTTTCCCATCGAGTGCTCGGCGTCTTCCACTTGGCGAATACTTCGGCCCGAATACGTGGGCTTTGGTAATAAGATGCGGAGATGGGGAAGAAGCACCCCACTGCAGGGATGTCTGGTTGGGGTCCGGATCATCCAAGGACGGGGATGGTGAGGGTCGGGGGAGTTCCGGGGGATCGTTGATTTGTCAATAGATTGGAGATGTAGGGCGTGGTCGGCCCGCTGCAGTCTGCCAATGGTCCGTCCATTGGCGGCGGGCGTAGTCTTTCCTTACGCCTACAGCGCATGGCCACGCTGGACCCTCTTATTAAGGTCCCTTCGCGGTCCCCCTGCTGGAGGTGTGGGACCGGCTTTCCAGCCGGTCAAACGACAGGCTGGAAAGCCTGTCCCACATATGGGTGCGAGAGAGGATTCTCGCACCAGCAGTCCGACAGGCTGGAAAGCCTGTCCCACATGAATGGCTCGATGTCTTAGGGGCTAGGTTGCATTGCAATCGATTCGTTGGTACTCGCGGCGGCTTCGATCGATGAGTTTGCCTGAAGCGTTCTGGCGCATCAGGTGCAAATTCACTGCGGTGGCGGACCATCTCGCGCTGCCCGCCCGCCAGAAACCCGTTCCCACGCGGCGAATGGTTGAGGGACACCGACTGGACGAACTTCCGCAAACAGGTGTCCTCGGTCATCCATTTGCTGCAATGGATGCGCTCGGGGAAACCCACGGATTCGAATCCGTGGGCTTGGTGAATGATTGGCGGGCGGAGGCGGTGGCGGCTGCTGAAAGAATCGCCGACCACCGGCTCAGCTTCTTCGATCTTTCGGACCAGCATCTCGGAGTTGAGATCAACTGGAACTACGAGTTCAAGGCCGCCAAGGCGACGCCGATGGGGGTTTCCGCCGGCATCGATTACCGCGATCATGCGACGACGGGCGATTGCAAGTTCGTCTGGGAACCGAATCGCCATCACCATCTGGTTACGCTGGGGCGCGCCTACCGGCTGAGCGGCGACGAGCGATTCGCCCGGGCTGCGGTCGAGCAACTGGAGAGCTGGATCCGGCAATGCCCCTATGGAGTAGGCATGAACTGGCGGAGCCCGCTGGAGTTGGGCATCCGGCTGATCAACTGGGTGTGGACTCTGGAACTCATCCGGCCGTCCCCGGCCTTGACCGGGTGGCCCATGTCCTTTGGACATGGGGGAGGCGATGATATACGCTCAGGTGAACCGCCGGACGATCATCGGCTCCCCCACCTCCAAAGGAGGTGGGCCACCAGCCTGAGCGGTGACCACCTGGAGCGGATTGTCGAGTCGGCCTATCGTCATCTATGGGAGATTTCGCGCAAGTACTCGCGTTTTTCGTCAGCCAACAACCATTTGGTCGGTGAGGCAGCGGGCGTTTTCATCGGCAGCAGCTATTTCTCACATCTTCGGGACGCACCACGTTGGCGTGCCCAAAGCCGTGAAATCCTGCTACGTGAAATCCTGGCCCAGACGCATCCCGACGGCGGGACGCGCGAACAGGCTTTCGGATACCACCTGTTCGTGCTGCAGCTTTTCCTGCTCGCCGGCCTGGTGGCCCGCAACGACGGCGACGACATGACGCCGGAATACTGGCGGCGTCTGGAAAGGATGTTCGAGTTCGCGGCTGCCTTCTTCGAAGCGAGCGACTCTCCGCCGCTCTTCGGGGACTGCGACGACGCGTATGTGTTGGACCTGGGCGGATCCGGGCCCCAAGCGCCAGCGCGGGGTCTGCCGGGTCTCATGTCCATCGGGGCGGTGCTTTTTGAACGCAGCGACTTTGCGGCTTTGGCGGGAGCGTTTCACGAACCAGCCTGGTGGCTGTTGGGCGACGCCGGCCGGAGCGTCTTCGAGAGGATCAGCACGAACGCTGGACCGAGAATCCCTTCTCGGTCCCCCCGGCGGGCCACGGGAAGGGATCCCCGCGGCGGATGGGTGCGAGAAAGGATTCTCGCACCAGCAGTCCCGGTCCAACTGTGTTCACGGGCGTTTCCGGAGTCGGGGTACTACCTCATGCAGCGAGGGGCTCGCGGTGGGCCTCGATGCGTTAGCGTGGTGTTCGATTGCGGTCCGCTGGGATTCGAATCGATCGCCGCCCACGGGCACGCCGACGCCCTGAGCTTCACGCTCCGCGTCGGCGGGGCGGACGTCCTGGTCGACCCAGGGACCTACGATTACTTCACGTACAACGGCGCACGGGATTACTTTCGAAGCACCCGGGCCCACAACACCATCATGATCGACGAGACGGACCAGTCCGAGATGCTCGGTCCGTTCCTTTGGGGCCGGCAGGCTCAGGCTCGATGCCTGGCGTGGGAACCTTCCGAAACCGGGGGAACGGTGTCCGGCGAGCACGACGGATACACACGATTGAAAGAGCCGGTGGTCCATCGCAGGACGCTCACCATGAGTGGTCAAAGGTCAAAGGTCAAAGGTCCAAGGTCAAAGGTCCAAGGTCAAAGGTCAAAGGTCAAAGGTCAAAGGTCCAAGGTCCAGGGGACCTTTGACCTTCCGACTTTCGACCTTCCGACCTTACTAGTCGTTCGGGATGAGATAATCAGCGAGGGGCAACATGAAGTGTGCATGCACCTGCACCTTGGGGAGCAATGCACGGTGGAGCACGCACCGGAGAACGGCCTGGTGGTCAACTACGGGCCCGGAACGGTCACCATCTCGCTGGATCCGAAGTTGACCGTGTCGGTCATTAAAGGGCGGGAGAATCCAATCCTGGGTTGGGTCAGCCGTGGATACCATCATCGGGCGCCGGCGACCACGATTGAAGGGCGGTGCCGGTGTGACGGGAAGATTACTTTGTGCACACGATTGAGGATGGACGGTCCAAAGTCCAAAGTCCAAGGTCGAAGGTCGAAAGTCGAAGGTCCCAGCCTGATAGTCCGACCTTAGGACCTTTCGACCTTGGACCTGACAGCGGGGTGGAATTAGGGAAGAAGTTGAATGTACCGGGAACGCAGCCAACCCCAAACGAATCCGAGCCCCAAGTGCCAGTCCGGGGAGCAGCAGGCCGGTGGGGCTGAGGGTGTCCGGGCCGAATGTGGGACAGGCTTTCTCCCGGCGCGCCGGGATCGTCAGACCGGATTGAAAGCCGGTCCCACAAGTCAACCGATGACGGTCACCAGCATCGTATTGGCGGGAACTCAATCCTGGGGTGAATGCCCGCTGGAACGTGTGGTTCCCCGCCCACTGGCGCCGATCATCAACGTGCCTCTGGTGAACCACGTCTTGTCATGGCTTGGGGAGACGGGCATCACTCGGGCGAGCATCTGCGGCAACAGCATTACCCGATTGCTGCGTAACAGGTTGGGCGGCGGCGGCAACGGCAACGGCAGCGGGGTCCCGCAGTGCTTGAAGATCGACTATTATCAGGATGTGGCCCCGCGCGGTCCGGCCGGGTGTGTCAAGGACGCCGGCTCGTGCCACCGTTTCGACGCATGCGTGGTTGTTGAGGGCACCATTCTGCCGACCCTGGATCTGAGTGTGGTGATTGAGGCCCACCAGCGTTCCGGTGCTTCACTGACCGTGGTGGTATACAACGGGAAAAGGGACCGTGACGCGGGCGACGAAGTTCTGGTGCCATTGGGGATATACATTTTCAGCCGGCGTGCGTTGGATTATATCCCGGTGTTGGGCTATCAGGACATTAAGGAGACTCTGATACCCCGTCTCTACCAGTGCGGCGAATCCGTTCTCACCTACCGGACGGAGTTTCCTGCAGCGCGGGTGACCAGCGTTGATTCGTACCTGGCGGTGAACGAGTGGGCCCTCTCCGTGCTGGTCGAACGAGGCCGGGAGCACGTCGATTATGGGACAGGGTTTTGTGGGACAGGCTTTCCAGCC
>JAZGDL010000509.1:0-9101 GCA_036477795.1 Phycisphaerae bacterium | reverse complement strand
AGCGACTTCGAGCAGGACCTGGGCGACGAACCGGCGCCGGTAAGAAAGCGAGTTTCTCTGGAGCAAAGCGATCATCAGGAGAACGAGCCGCCTGAGCCTGCAACCCCAAGCGCCGTCAACACGCCGGGAGACTTCAACGGTGACGGGCGTGTGGACATGAACGATTTTGCACAGTTCCAAAAGTGTCTCGCGGAGGGAGCTCCCGTGTCCCAAGCATGCCGAGCCGGTGACTTCGACGATGACGGTGACGTCGATCTGATCGACTATTTCGAATTCCAGGCGTCGGTCAGTCAACATTGACGGCGACAGTCGCCGGGCCGTGACATACGCTCCGGGGCCGCCGAATCCTTGCAGTTCCGGGGCACTGCGCCCCGATAATGCTATAAGAAACGCGTTTTCAGCATTGTCAGGGGCGATTTACAGTGGTTGTGGGATAGGTTTCCTAACCTGTCATTGACCGGCTGGAAAGCCGGTCCCACAGGGTTCGCCGGCTGGCCGATGGTACCTCCGCGAGGGGTGAACCAAATGTCCGTAGGCAGACACGCGGACGGCCGCCCGCTGATGTGGCCCATATTCCTGCTGGCGGTGTGCCTGTCGATGTGGGTGTCACAGCTCACCTTCGACGCCGGCGACTGGCCCAGCACACATCGCTATCCCCACAACAGAATCACCGTCAACGCCTGTGGCAAAGCCGGCGCCTTCACCGCCTACCACGTCCGGCGTGTGTTGGGCGACGGCGTGTATCCGCTGATGCTCTTCGCCACCTGTGGGGCGTTGCTATGGCTGATGCGCGGGCAGGTCGTCAAACTGGCCCAGCGAGTTTTCGGTTTGACCCTGGTGGTGGTCTGTACATCCGCATCGGTTCATCTGCTGTCTGCGCCGGGGCCGAACACACTGGAATTCGGCAACGGTGGTCTCATCGGGGCTGCCGTGGCGCCGTTGCTCATCGATGCATTCGCCGGCGTAGGCACGGTCCTGGTGCTGGGCTATTGTTTCATCGTCGGGCTCATGTTCGCAGCGGAGGGGTGGATGCTGAGAATATTTGGAGCCGTCAAGCGAGCCGCCTCGCTGTCGGGGCGAGCCATCGCCGCTCGCATGTACCTTCCCGCGGTAGCAGCAGGCGAGACCGGTCGCGTCTCGCGCCGCACGCGCCCCGTCGCCGATACCATCGAAGAGGATCCGTCACGGCGCGGCGAG
Source organism: Phycisphaerae bacterium (assembly GCA_036477795.1). Lineage (GTDB taxonomy): Bacteria > Planctomycetota > Phycisphaerae > UBA1845 > UBA1845 > JAZGDL01. Next base: position 7,904 of record JAZGDL010000509.1, on the reverse strand, counting down.
CCGCGGCTGCGTTTTCATGGTTCGCGCGAGGCGACCCGTAGTCGACGTCGCGACCACGATGAACAGCCCACACTCTTTGACCATGCGCAACGGTCAAAGGTCAAAGGTCCAAAGGCCAAAGGTCGGGGCCCTTCAAGCTCCGACTTCCAACCTTCGACCTTCGACCTTCAACCTTCCAACATGCCTTGCTCGCTGACCGCACAAGAGACATCAGAGGGCGATTCTCCGCCGCAGGCACCCTACCCCAGGCCTCTGGAGAGTTGGAAACTGCCGCCGGTGACGATGCTTGATGACGCTGATTACACATTCACGTCCGCCCAGGAGTCGGTGCTGCGGGCCAAGGCTAAGACGCTGGAGCGCACCCTCCAGGAGTTTCGTCTCGACGCCCGGGTGGTGGAAATTGACACCGGGCCGGTGATCACCATGTTCGAGCTGGATCTGGGCGCCGGAATCAAGGTGAGCCAGATCGCGGCGCTGGCCAACGACATCGCCCGGGCCCTCAAAGCACCGGCGGTGCGGATCATCGCCCCCATTCCCGGTAAGAACACCGTGGGAGTTGAAGTACCTAATACGAACAAGGAAAAGGTGCGGCTCAAGGGGATGATGTTCTCCAGCGCCAAAGCGATCGAGGAGATGGGCATTCCGCTCTTACTGGGTAAGGACGCCTCGGGGAACACGCTGGTGGCGGACCTGGCGGCTATGCCCCACATGCTTATCGCCGGCACCACCGGCAGCGGGAAGAGCGTCAGCCTCAACGCCATCATCATGAGTATCCTCATGTGCCGGCGGCCGGACGTGGTCAAGCTGATCCTGATCGATCCCAAGATGGTGGAGTTGAGTCAGTTCAAGGACGTTCCGCATCTGATGGCCCCCATCGTGACCGACACGCAACGGGCCGAGCAGATCCTGGAGTGGGCGGTCACCAAGATGGACGAGCGCTACGCCATGATCGCCGAGGCCCGCGTTCGCAATACGGCCGCTTACAACAAGCTCGGCGAACGGGAGCTGTACCGGCGATTGCAGGCGACCACCGAGCAGGAAAGGATGCAGATTCCCGCGCGCCTGCCTTACATCGTGATCATCATCGACGAGTTGGCTGATCTGATGATGACGGCTGCCCGGGAGGTGGAACATCATCTCTCGCGCCTGGCGCAGAAATCGCGTGCGGTGGGCATCCACATCGTGGTGGCCACGCAACGTCCGGAAGTTAAGGTAGTGACCGGGCTGATCAAGTCCAACCTGCCGTGCCGCTGCGCCTTCCGCGTTGCGTCTCGGATGGACTCTCGCATCGTGCTGGACCAGAACGGCGCGGAAGTGCTGATGGGCGAGGGTGACATGCTGTTCCTGCCGCCGGGTTCGCATAAGCTGGTGCGGGCCCAGGGGACCTACGTGGAGGAGCACGAGTTGCAGCGGGTCATCGAGTTCCTGTCGTCGCACGGCAAGCCGGAGTTCCATCCGGAGCTGGTGGGCATGAGGGCCAAGAACATCGGCGCCGGCGGCGAGCGGGATCCGCTTTTCGAGCGAGCGGTGGAGGTGATTCTGGAGACGGGGCGCGGCAGTGTAAGCCTGTTGCAGCGCCGGTTGACGGTGGGATACTCGCGGGCGTCGCGCTTGATCGAGCAGATGGCGGCGGAGGGGATCGTGGGGGCCTACAAGGGCTCGCAGGCCCGCGAAGTGGCCATCACCGCGGAGGAGTGGGAGCAGATGCGCACAGCCGATGCATCGGACCGGGTGAACGATGACTCGTGCGAGACGCCCGGGGACGATCTGCAGAAGAAGGGGTCGGGAGTCGATTTCTGAGTCCTGTCGTGCGATGTCCCCTTTCAGTCTGCGGGACTCGACTCCCGACCTTCTTGCGGTTCATCCGGGATTTCCGGGGTGGCTAATCCTCGCAGATTCACCGATCAGGGTCTGTTTGCTTGAAGTCCTGACCGGCTTCAGCCGGTCCCCGTTTGCCACCGGCTTTAGCCGGTGGTGACGAGCGACAACCTCCCGCGGGAGCCGGCTTTAGCCGGGCTTCTGCTTGACAGAACACGAGATCGCGCCACATTCTGACAGGTGAATACCACAAGCCCGGCTGAAGCCGGCTGGGGCATGAGAAGCACGAGGCATCCACCGACCACCAACTGAAGTTGGTGGCAAACACCGGTCGGCTGAAGCCGACCACCAATCGGGCATCCCATTTCTCCCGGATGAACCTTTTTTTCTCCGCGACCCCTTTCGCCTTCGCCCCCGTTCCGTCAACCGAATCGACAGATGGTAATCCGTGAGTTTCGGATGCGGAAACACGGGCGGATTCGCGAACGAATTTGGAAGGCACGAAGGGAATCGTCAATCGTCAATCGTCAATCCCTAATGCGGTCATGCTACGGTGAGGGAAGACCGCTCCCTTCGGGCTCTCGCCTTGGTCGCCCTCAGGGTCGCGGCTCGGGGAAGACCGCTCCCTAACGGTCGCGGCTCGGATTGGCGGCGGCGACGTCTGGAGGAAGACCCGTCGCTGGCGCTCCGGGATCGGAGGGTTGCGTTGTGCGTCCGGGCGGGGTGAATCCCACGGACACTTCGGGGGTGACGTTGCGTGGTTGGGCGCCACCCACAAGGGGTGGCGCTACGCGGATTCGCGTGCGGTATTCCAGGGCCAACGAGAACAGGGCGGGCACGACGAACAGCGTGAACATCGTCGAGAAGAGCAGCCCGCCGACTACGACGCTGCCGATGCCGCGGTAGAGCTCGCTGCCGGCGCCGGTCATGAGCACCAGGGGAAGCATGCCGAAGATGCTGGTCAGGGCGCTCATGAAAATCGGGCGGGTGCGGGTCTCTACGCTGCTAACGATGGCTTGGGCGGGGGTCATGTCGTGCTCGCGCATGTTGGTGAGGGCCTGGTGCACTACCAGGATGGCGTTGTTGACGACTACGCCGAGGAGAATGACGAAACCCAGCATAGTCAGCAGGTCAAGCTGCTGGATGGGCGTGGTGACGTCGCGCAGGCTGTATTCGTGCACGATACGCAGGCCGACGAATCCGCCGACGGCAGCCAGCGGCACACTGAACATGATGACGAAAGGGTAAAGGAATGACTCAAACAGAGCGGCCATTAGTAAATAAGTGATGAAGACGGCCAGGGCTGCTCTGGATTTGAGCAGCATCAGCCCGAAAGCCGGGTTGACGGCGGCGAAGGTCACACCGATCAACAGCAGCGAGAGCAGTGCGGTTGGAACCGCTGGTGCGAGAATCCTTTCTCGCACCCATCCGCCGTGGGAATCCCTTCCCATGACCCGCGGGGAGGAGGGACCGAGAAGGGATTCTCGGTCCAGCGTTGTTGCCATCCGTGAGGTTCTAGTCCGTCCCAAGGTGCGAGAAGGGATTCTCGCACCAGCACCAAGGATTCTCGCACCAGCACCAAGGATTCTCGGACCAGCACCAAGGATTCTCGCACCAGCACCAAGGATTCTCGCACCAGCACGGAGGATTCTGGCACCAGCGCTCATGACGGCGGCGGCGGCGAGGAACATGACCGTCATGGTTACGGGAATGGACCAGCCGAACCAGCGGGGCCCGGTGATGGTGCCGCGGAAGTCGCCGATCAGGGATCGCTGGGTGGTGGTGAGCTTGTCGGCGTTTCCGGCGAGTGAGGTGATGATGGACTTGTCGATGGCTCCGGAATCTCTGAGCGGTTTGATGACGTCCCGGCGGACGGTGGTCATGGCGGCTTGAAGCGGGGTTCCGGCGGGTGGTGTGACGGCCAAGGTGACGGCTTCCATCTCCTCGATGCGGTTGATGCGTTGCGGGGCGGTGGTGGTGACCAGATTGACCGCGGCGGAGAGGGGCACGATGTCACCGGAGGGGGTGTAGATGGGCACCTGAGCGATTTGCTGCGGTTGACAGCCGGCGCCACGCACAAGGGGTGGCGCTACGGTGCCGTCGACGATGATGGCCATGTCGATGCGGTCGTTCTTGTCCCTGAACTCGCCGACGAATGCGCCGTCGATGCAGGCTTCGACGATGAAACCGATGTCGCGGACGTTGAGACCCAGGTCGGCGGCTTTGGCGCGATCGGTGATGATCTGAATCTCGGGTCGGCCAAGGTCGAAATTGGGCGGATCGGGCCTGGGGAAACCGAGCCCGCTTTCCATCAGCTTGTCACGGAGAGCGATTCCCGCGGCGACAACCTTGTCGAGATGGTCGCCTCGGATCTCCAACTCGATGGAAGCGCCTCCCGAGAGCCCGCGCCCGAAGAGTGAACTCTGCGCGAAATGAGTAAACACGCCGGGAATACGCTGTCCGGCGCGGTCCATCACCTGGACCAGGGGGCTGACGTTGGTTTCGACCTTGCTGATGCAGCCCATGAAACTGCCGCCATCGAAGGATACGAAGAAGAAGTTCTTGATGGGTGGAGGTTTGACGGTGACGGTTCGTCTTCCGTCGAGGCCGATGGGGATCTGCACCTCGGGCAGATTGTCGGCTTCGACCGAATCGAGCTCGGCTTCCCAGGCCGGGCGTATACCGTCCCAGGGGTCGTCGGGATCGCCCAGCTCCACGATCTGGGCCATGTGCTTGAATTCATCGATGGTGTATCCGGGCGGGGACAAGAGAAAGCCGAAAACCAGATTGCGGTTGCCGGCGGGCAGGTAGTCGGTGTCCGGCATGAGAAGAATGCTGCCGAGAATGGAGGCGCCGGTGAAACCAACGACGACGGCCAGACGGATGAACGTGCTGCGGTTGATCCAGCCGATGGTGTCCGCCAACCAGCGGGCCAAGAACCAGGTTTGGTTTCCGCTGCGTTTCTTCGACGAAGTGCCGCCCAGGAACCTCGAGGCCAGCGGTGGGATGACCAGGATCGAGATGATCAGCGAGAGGGCGACGGCGGAGGCGACGGCGACCGCGATGTCGCCGAAAAGTTGGCCGGCTTCCTCCTTGATGAAGATGACCGGAAGGAACACGGCGATGGTGGTAAGGGTGCTGGCCAGGACGGCGCCGAATACCTCTCTGGCGCCGTCCAGAGCCGCGGCGGCGCGATCCTTGCCCATCTGGCGGTGGCGGAAGATGTTCTCCAGCACCACGATGGCGTTGTCCACCACCATGCCGATGGCGAAGGCCAGACCGGCCAACAGGACAACGTTAAGGGTTCGGCCGAGCAGGGTGATTATCAGGAAGGTGCCCATGACCGACAGTGGTATGGCGATGGCGATGATTGCGGTGGCGGACGCGCTGCGCAGAAAGAGGATCAGGACGGCGACGGCCAACAGGCCGCCGAGCAGGATGTTGTTCACCACCAGGTCGATGGCGGAAACGATGTACTCGGTTTCGTCGTAGACCTGCTCCAGCCGCAGGTTGGGGCTGATGGTGGGCAGAACCTCGTCGTTGACGATCTGGATCTGTCTCTTGAGGTTGTCCATGGCGGTGATGACGTTGGCCCCGGTTTCGCGACGGGCGGGAATGGCGATGACGAATTCACCCTTGCTGCGGACGAAGGCGAACTGCTTCTTGAAGCCGTCGACCACCTCGGCAACGTCGCGGACCCGAACCGGTCCTCCGTTCTGATAGGTGATGACGGTGTCGGCGATCTGGTCGACGTCGGTGTATTCCCCGACGGTGCGATAGGTGTAGTCGCGCTTGCCCGCCGCGACGGTGCCGGCGGATATGTTGCGGTTCTCAGCGCGGAGGACCTGCTCGAGCCGGCGAAAGGTGATGCCGCGGGCGGCGAGCTTGTAGGCATCCACGCGTATCTGGATTTCGCGTTCACGGCCGCCGTAGACGGCTGTCGAGGCGATGCCTTCCGCCCGTTCCAGGATCGGTTTCACCCTATCCTCGACGAAGGTCTTGAGCAGGGAGACGTCGGTGTCCCGGTCTCCGCGCAGCATGATCCATGCGATGGTTCGCGAGTTGTCGTCGTCGGTGGCGCTGATGGTGGGCTCGTCCACCTCTTCGGGATAACCGCTGACCTGGCGGAGCTTCTCGGAGGCTTGGCGCAGGGCGATGTCCTTGTCGACGCCGACGTCAAACTCGAGTGTGATGGTGCCGGAGCTCTCCACCGAGCTGGAGGTCATCTTGCGCAGGCCGGTGATGTTCTTGAGCTTCTCCTCCTGACGCTCGACGATCTCGCCGGCGATCTCCTGGGGGCTGGCGCCGGACCAGAACGTGGAAACGGTGACTATGGGTTGATCGACGTCGGGGGTGAGCTGCTTGGGGATCTCGAAGATGCTGAGCAGGCCGAACAGCGTGAGCAGGATGGCTGCGACGGTGATCTTGACGGGGTTCTCGATGGCGAACTTGATGATGCCCATGCTACCGGCCTGGCCCCGGTCTTTCGCTACCGCGTGCAGAGGTTGATTCGACCGGCGTCCCCAGTGCGTCAACGATATTGACCGGAGCGGGGAAAGGGAACATTCGCTCGTTTCCGCGGATGACGACCTGTGTGCCGGGCTGCACGTTGCCCGAGGTGACGGCGATCCAATCCTGCACGTCGGCCCCGGTGGTCACCGGTGTGAGCATGCCCATTTTTCCATGTTCGCCGGGAAAGACGGTTGCGACATAGCGGATGCCGTCGCGCTCCACTATGGCATCTTTGGGGACGGCGACGACTTCGGCGTTGGGGCCTGAGATGAGGGTGGCCCGGGCAAACATGCCGGCGGCCAGGGACTGCTTGGTGTTCTTGACGATCACCTCCACCGGAAAGGTGCGGGCGTCGGCATCGGCCTGACGGATGATGCGCCAAACTCTGCCTTCAAAGGTCCGTTTCAGGGCGTCGACGTACACGCTGCACGGGTCATCGGTCTTGACGTAGCCGATGGCGGACTCCGGCACGTGGACGCGGACCAGTACGCTGGCAAGATCAATCATCTCGACGACGTCGCCGCCCCGGTCGATCCATTGCCCCACTTCGGTGAGGCGTTGTACGACGTAACCGGTGAACGGAGCGGTGATCTCGGTTTTGCGGAGATCGGTCTGTAGCCGGTTCATGCGGGCCTTTTGCATTTCAACCTCGAATCGCGCGACGTCGAACTCGGCTCTGGTGTCGTAGACCTCCTTTTCATTGGCCTGGGACTGGTCGTAGAGCGCATCGATGCGTTTGACCTCGAATTCGGTCTGGATGAGACGGGCCTGGGCCGCTTTGTGAGAAGCGATCGCTTCGGCGAGTTGCCATCGAATGGTGTCGCTGTTGAGCATGATGATCCTGGTGCCGCTCTGGACCAGGTCGCCTTCGCGCACGGGCATGGATTCAACGATTCCGGGGATCTCCGAACCAACCACGCTTCGGGTAAACGGCTCGACGGTGCCCACGAGCGTGGCAGTGTTGGGGAGTTTACGCAGCTCCGCCTCGGCGATGACCACGCTGGCCTGGGGCGCCTGTCCCCTGGCGGCGGTGACCGCGGCGAGCGCGATTAGCGGGACGGCGAATCGTCGTAACGGCGTCATTTCTGAAGAGCCGCTCCCTTCGGGCTCCCGCCTTGGTCGCCCTCAGGGTCGCGGTTCGGATACTGCTACCTCACGCGAAATCCCATGTATCGCAGATCGACAACACGAGGCAATATTATACACATGTTAAGCAATACGTGGAAGTGACGTGTGGGGTGCGAGAAAAGATTCTCGCACCAGAGTTCGCGGCTCCGAGCGCTCCCTTACGGTCGCGGTTCTGATTGAATGGCGCCGGCGACGCGGGTGACTTTTTGCATGAGCTTGGCGAAGACGTCGGGGGTTATGGACTGGGCGCCGTCGGTCAGGGCGTGCTCGGGGTCTGGGTGGACCTCGATGATCAGGCCGTCAGCCCCGGCGGCGATGGCGGCTAGAGACATGGCGGGGACCATGTAGGCGTGGCCGGTGCCCTGGGAGGGGTCCACGATGATGGGCAGGTGAGATTCGCGCTTGACGGCGGGGATGACGCAAAGGGCCAACGTGTTTCTAACGTA
>JAZGDL010000508.1:0-10784 GCA_036477795.1 Phycisphaerae bacterium | reverse complement strand
CGTCGGGGCACCATCGAAATCACCGACAGCGCCGGAGAGAAGGCCGCCATCGATCTGAGCACCGCCCTAACCGTCGAAGACGTTCTGGTTGAAATCAACAGCCGCACGGACATCGCCGTCAGCGCCCTGGCGGAGGGCGACCACCTGGTCCTGACGGACTCAGCCGGTGGGAGCATCAACGTGCGCGACCTGGGTGGGGGACACGCCGCTGAAGATTTGGGAATCGCCAAGAACGGAAGCGACGGCACCATCACCGGCGATCGCATTATCCATCTATTCGACGGAACACAGCTATCGATTCTCAACGACGGCAACGGGGTCAGCATCGGCAAGTTGAACCAGGACATCAAAATCACCTCGGGCGGCAATACCTTCACCGTCGGGCTGCGCGGGCTGCTTACGAGGGACACGCATCTCGACGTGCTCAACAGCGGCAACGGCGTCCGCTCGGGCACCATCAAAATCACCAACCGCGCCGGGCAGTCCGCCGACGTCGTTGTTGACGATTCGATCGCCACCATCGGAGATCTGATCGACGCCATCAACGCCGCCGGCATCGAGGTCAGCGCGACGGTGGGGGCGTTGAAGGGGCAGTTGGTGATCAACGACAACTCGACTCCGGCTGACGGAACGTCGCCGGGCAATCTGAAGATCGAGGGCACCGCCGGCAATGCCGCCGGCGACCTGGGCATCGTCGCTGACACCGACCAGACAACCTTCACCGGCAGCGAGATCTACCGGATCAGCTCGCTGGGCGACGTCATCCGGGCCATCAATTACGCCGTCGATGCCACCGATCCGGCGAACCCGGTCCGCAATCAGGACATCGTCGCCGGCATCAGCGAGAGCGGGCGCGGCCTCGAACTTCTCAGCCGCTCCGGTGCGGAGTTCACCGTCGAAGCCGGCGAGGAGAATTCCCGCACCGCCCAGCAGTTGGGCCTGATCGGTGAATCGCAGAGCGGCCGATTCGTCGCCCGCGATGTGCTGGCCGGTTTGAACTCGGTCCTGCTTTCGTCGCTTCGCGGCGGTCGCGGGGTCAGTTTGGGCGAGGTGAAGGTTCAGGACGCAGCCGGCAATCAGGTCGAAGTGGACTTCTCCGCGGCGCCGCCCAGCAGTGTGCAGGAGCTGATCGACCTGTTCAACGCCGGAACCGAAGCCGCCGGCGTGGCCGTCACCGCGCGGCTCAACGACGCAAGCAACGGCATCATCTTTGAGGATCATTCCGGGGGGTCCGGCGCGACGCGACTGAAGGACGTCGGCTCCGCCGGCCGCACCGTGGCTGATCTGTTCAATGTGGATTTCGGCGACGTGCAGACCACTACCCGTAATCTGGATACGGGCAACACGCAACTGCAATACATCTCCGAGGCGACCAGGCTGGAATCGCTCAACAACGGGCGTGGAGTGGCGACCGGCCGCTTCACTATTACCGCCTCTGACGGGTCGGCGGTGAGCGTCAACATCACCGAGAATCAGACAACGGTGACTGACATCATCGAGGTGATCAACGCCCTGGCCCGTTCGATCGACGTCGAAGCCCGCATCAACGAAAACGGCGACGGCATCGAGATCATCGACAAATCCGGCGGCGGCACGCTCTCCATCACCGACGACGCCGGCGGCAGGACGGCTAAGGATTTGAACATCGCCGGCGCGGGTAAGGCGTTCGACGAGAACGGCGAGACGCTTCAACGCATTGACGGGTCGTTTGAATACCGCGTGGAAGTCGACGCGGACGACACCCTCGATGAGGTGCGGGCCAAGATCAACGCCCTGGGCATCGACGTCGAGGCCGGCATCGTCAACGACGGCAGCGCCAACACCCCGTTTCATCTGGTGGTCAGCTCCCAGGTCTCCGGCACCAGGGGCCGGCTTCTGCTGGATACCGGCAGTACCGGCCTGTCCTTCGATACGCTGGTACAGGCCCAGGACGCGGTGGTGTTCTTCGGCGGCGCCGGAGCGGAAAACCCCATCATACTGTCCAGTTCGACCAACTCCCTCTCCGACGTACTGGAGGGTGTAACCATCAACCTGGTGGGCACCTCGGACACGCCGGTTGAGCTGACCATCACCCAGGACGTGGACCGCATCGTCAGCGATCTGAAGACTTTCGTCAGCAACTACAACGGCGTGATGAACACCATCGCTGAGCAAACCCGCTTCGACGCCGAAACCAACGTGCGCGGCGTGCTGTTCGGTGACAGCACCGTCAACATAATTCTGAATCGGCTGCGCAGCTCGGTGACGGCGAAAGTCCCCGACGCGCCTCCCGGCTTTGACCGCCTGGTCATGGTCGGTATCAACGTCGGCAAGGGCGGTCGACTTTCCTTTGATGAGGAGCGCTTTCGCGAGCGCTATACCGAGAATCCCGAGGCCGTTGAAACACTCTTCACCGCTGAGGAAACCGGGGTCGGCAACAGGCTCAACGACATGCTCGACGAACTTACCATCAGCTTCGACGGGCTCCTCGCCCGGCGCGACGACCTGCTCGAAGGCCGGGAAGAACTGTTCAACGATCGCATCGAAGGGCTGCAGGAACTTCTGGCCCGCAAGCGCGTGCGTCTCGAGCGGCAGTTCCGCGCGATGGAAACCGCACTGGCCAGCTTGCAGGGCGCCCAAAGCGCCTTAGGCGTGGTGACCGGTCTCGCCGCCGGCGCCTTTTCCGCGTAGTTATCGCGGATGATTCACCGCGGAGCACGCAGAGACGGAATAGATGGGGCGTCAGCGCGGGTGCCACGGGCGGCTTGTCCGCCCGTGTCTTGTCACCCAGGAGCACTGGCAGCAAGCGGAAGGCGGCACCCGACACGTTCACAGTTCCTTGCTCGCAGTAGCATCGTTATCGGAACATGGCGGGCACTCGCGGGCTGGTGCGGAAATAGATGTTTCAGCCACCGTCCCACGCCGATAACCCCGTTGAGATGAACGGTGCACAGCCCAACAGCTATTTGCGCAATGCGGTCATGCAGGCTTCGCCGGAGCAGCTCCAACTCATGCTCTACGACGGGGCTATCCGGTTCGCGCTCAAGGGGCGACAGGCCATCCTCGACAACGATCCTGAAGAAACCTACAACGCTTTGAGCCGTTCCCAGAAGATCGTCCTGGAGATGGACGCGGGGTTGAAGCCTGAGATCAACAAAGAAGTCTGCGAGAAGATGTCGGCCCTTTTCAATTTCGTCTACCGAAAGCTGGTCAACGCCAGCGTCCGGCGGGACGCTTCGGACATCGACGACGCCCTGAAGATCCTCCATCACCAGAGGGAGACCTGGGTGATACTGATGGAAAAAGTGTCCCATCTACGGGCCGAGGAGGCCGACGGCGACCTGGTCCAGACGAACCGGGAAGGGCCGATTTCCGTCCAAGGCTGACGCCGCCGGGGGAGTGAAGAGTGAAGATTGCGGATTGCGGATTGCGGGTTGGGGATTGACCATTGACTATTGAGCGCCAGCCACCTCCCCCTTCGTGCCTTCGTGCCTTCGTGCCTCCGTGCCTTTGCTCCCCCTACGTCCCTTTCTGCCTTCCCTCCGCCCCCTTCTTCTCCTATAGTCCATTGGACCGCTGGTGCGAGAATCCCTTCTCGCACCCGGCGTGTGACTGCCAATGAAGCGACACCGCGTCTGATGAAACCGGCTACCACTACTGCGTACCTGATGATCGTTTGGGCTGCTGTAGCGTCTGCCCTTACGGCGTCCGGCCAATCACCTGCCCCGCAGACGGAACGTGGGGAAACCCACGGATTCGAATCCGTGGGCTTGGCGGCGCCGGTAAGTGTCGCGGAAGCCTTAGATCGGGCGCTGATCGACTTGCGCATCGCTGAGACGAGTCAGGGTCCTAAAGCGACAGCAGCCCTGCAGCGGTCCCATGCATTCCTCAACTTCGCTTTTGGACGTGAGCCCGGGAACCGCCGGGCGAAATACTACCAGGGCCGGATGCTGGTGCTGAGCGGTCGTCCACAGGAGGCTCTCGGCAGGTTGAGGGACTGGCAGAAATCGCGGGCCGGGCAGAACGATTGGGAGGTCCATTTCATCCTCGGGCAGGTGTACCAGTCCATCCAGTTCGACAAGATGGCCAAACCCATGCTGCTCAAGGCCGTCGAGTTGAATCCTCGCGAGGCGCGCTGCCATAGCGCGCTGGCTAGATGCGCCGCCAGGTTGCTGGATCGCGAGACGGCCATTCGACACGCCCGCGAGGCAATCAAGCTGCTGGGAACCGAGATTGGCGCTGACGCGTACATGCTTCTTGCCGAGGCCCTGCTACTCAACGGACAGCTCGCCGGTGCGGAGCAGGCCGGGCGCTTCGCCAAGGACCTGGCCATGGCTGAGGCGCGGCAATCCGGAGGAAGCATCGTGACACTCACCAAAGCGAACCAGTGCGTTCAACTGCTGCTCAGGATCGCCCAACTCAAGCTTCAGGCCCATCCCGACAAGATCGAGCTTTATCTGGAAACCTCCCGGCTCATCCAGGAGCAGGCGGATATCGCCGCCAGAACGGCTGCCCATCAGGCGCTGGAGTGGGCTGGACGAGGGCTGAGAAAAGCGGGCGACCAACCGCCCGAGCCGCTGCTCGTCGACGCCGCCCGGCTGTTAATACGGATCGGCAATACCGACGCCGCCGCCAAGGTCGCCGACCGCATCATCGAGCTCTATCCGCTGAGCAAAGACGCCAGGCAGATTCTCGATCAACTCCGCGCGCTGCCGGTAGATGAAACGCCCCCAACCGCCGGGGTTCACTCGCCGTAAGGATCATCAACCGGGATACGGCCGTCGTGCGGGAGCACGGTAGGGTCCGCCGTGCGGACCACCCCGTGGCCGCCCGTCGATCTCGCGTTCGTGGTCCGCACGGCGGACCCTACGCATCTCGCGATCGGTATCATGCACGTTCCTCTACTGTTCCGTCGCAGCCGGTGGTTCCAGTCCCAGTGGGCCGGCGATTGTCGACATCGCGGCGATGCACGCTTCGATGTGTTCGTTCAGATCGACGCCCAGCAGCTCCGCTCCTTTTACAATGTCATCGCGTGACACCGCAGCGGCGAATGATTTCTGCTTCATCTTCTTGCGAACACTCTTGGCTTTCATGCCGGAAAGCCGCTCCGGCCGCACCAGCGCCGCCGCGTAGATGAACCCGCACAGCTCGTCCACCGCAAACAAGGTCTTGCGCATCAGGCTATCCCGCGGGCATTCGTCCAGGTTCCAATCGGCATGCGATAGGATCGCCCCCACGATCTCCTCGTCGACGCCGCGTTCGCGCAGGATTTTCGCGCCCTCACGTGTGTGGTCAGGCGGTTCAGGAAACTTCTCGTAGTCGAAATCGTGAAGCAGACCGGTGATGCGCCAGACCTGCTCATCTTCACCGAAGTGCTTGGCGTAGTGTCCCATGGCCGCTTCGATCGCCAACATGTGACAGATGAGCGCCTCCTTTTTCACGTGTTCTCTCAAGAGATCCATCGCCGCGTCTCGATCCATCATCACGCTCCGCTGCGCCCAACCACCGTGCCAACCACCGTGGGGGGGGCAATTCCAACCGTGTGGTTTGACTTGCCAGGGGCCACGTATAGCATGTAACCGTAACATGCGCCCTTGCACTCAGTTCCGTTATTATAGGAATAGATCTTGAAAGATCGAGACAGACAGCGCTTCGGTGCCGAAGAGCTGGCGGTGGTGCTGAGCCACTACGATATCGGCGTCATCGAATCGATCACGGGGTTTGACCGCGGCTCGCGGCGCAGCCCCAAGGTCGGCATTGTCGCCCAGCGCGGCAAGTTCCTGCTCAAGCGCCGGGCGCCCGATCGCCGCAGCAAACGCCGCCTTCAGCTTGCCCACGCCGTGCAGTTGCACCTTGTGCAGCGGGGTTTTCCGGTAGCCGGACTGATCCGCACGAAAAACGGCGGGGCCACCTGCACCCGGCTGGGCGAAGAGATTTATGAGCTGTTCGAATACGCCTCCGGCCACAACTACTCGGGCACCGCCGAACAGACCCGCGACGCCGGCCGCACGTTAGCCGAGTTTCATCAGGCGTTGGGTGATTTCGACGTTCCCGCCGACGCGCCCGCCGGCAGTTACCATGACGCCAACCACGTGCGCACCGCGCTGAACGCCATCCCCTCTTCGATTTCCAGCCACGACAGCGTCACCGGCCAGGAGGCTGAGCTGCTGGGGCTGATTCAAAGGCTGTTTGAGGAATACGACCGGGCTGCGGACGCCATCAACGATTACGACTTCGCCTCCCTGCCCAGCGGCGTGGTGCACGGCGACTGGCACCCGGGAAACCTGCTGTACAAACGAGACCAAGTGGTGGCCGTCATCGATTACGACTCCTGCCGCGTCAGCCAGCGCATCGTAGACGTTGCCAACGCGTTGCTCCAGTTTTCGCTAGTGTCCGGGGGCCCGCCCGACCAGTGGCCCGATCACCCGGACCGGCAACGCATGTCAGCCTTTGTCGAAGGCTATCGCCGGATCAGCAACCTCTCGGAGTTGGAACGGCGCTGCGTCGGCTGGCTGATGATCGAAGCATTGATCGGCGAGACCGTTTTCCCCATAGCCCGCACCGGCTCATTTGGGCACTGGACCGGTTTCAGGTTCCTGCGCATGGTGGCCCGCAAGGTCTGCTGGCTGCACCAGAACCTCGCCGAGGGCATTTGAACTTTATACGGATGGGGAAGAGCACGTGCTCTTCCCCATCCGCATTATCGAGCATGCTCCGCGCGTATGATCGCTCCGCACGGCGGACCCTACCGGACTGCCGATTCCTGCCTAATCCGCAATCTCCACTCGTCAATCGTCAATCGCCTGCCTCACGCCGCCGCAGGCCGACGCCGCCGCCCAAACACAGCCGTCCCCCCCGTCAACCCCACTACCGTCATGACGATCAGGCGCGTAGGGCGGGTTTTACCCGCCTTTATCTACGACATATCAAGGCCCCACACGGAGTCGCGGCGGGTAGAACCCGCCCTACGGGAACCACGACCTACCCGGCTATTGCGGAGGGTCCATCGGTGGGGGACTCCGAGACGCGACCGGCCACTAATCGGGTCGCCGAACGCGGATTTGGCCAGGCGACACTATGATCAGCGCGCCCGCCACATCAGCCGGTGTCACCTTGTTAAACAGCTCAACAACCTCGGAAACAATGGTCTTACAAGGTATTGTCGAAGGGAAACGTCCCACCACGATGCCATGATGCCTGCCTATGGGAAATCGCAGCAGATTACCAAAACCGAGATCTTCCGTGATGAGCACGGCTTCTTGCTGCTGGGCGAAGCGAAAAACCTCCTGGTCCGACTGGCCTCGCAAGTCGTGATCGCGAACGTCGAACACCTGGTGTCCGGCGGCGTCCAAGCACGGCCCCAGGGAGCGGGGCATGTCTTCGTCAATGACGATTCGCATGAACTACACCGCGACGTGCACCTGTTCGGAAGCCACCGTGCGGGCGGCGTAGTCCAAAGCCGCCAGGACGTTTTCCCGGGTGATCTCGTATTCCGCGCACAGCTCGTCGTAGCTCATTCCACCAGCCAACTTGCCCAGGACCAGTTCAACAGGTACGCGCGTGCCGCGAATCACCGGCCGCCCAAACCGGACCGCCTTGTCTACCGTGATGCCCTTACCCAGTTCCATCAGATTCTCCTGCACCAACAAGGTTTTCCCAAGCATTCTAGCATCGGCCGGCAGGCTGGTCAAAAGTTGCTCCCTCCCGCCGGGTATCTTGGCGCCATCCACTCACCTTCGGTGGCCCTGGACGCCCCGCCTCCAGAAGAGATGGACCACCCAGCCAGGAGCTATGGATCACAGATCGCGTGACACAGCCGCCCCGGCCCACGAACGGGCACGAGGCGCACTGCTCACCGAGCACGCGCCTCGGGCAGTAGGTCCGGTGGAACGTGTAGGGTCCGCCGTGCGGACCATCGTTATGGAGCAGGGCCCCCGTGTATGATTACTCCGCGTCCCGGCGCGCCGGGAGACCCTACCGGACTGCCGATGCCTGCCTAATCCGCAATCCCCAATCGTCAATCGCCTACCTCACGCCGCCGCGGGCCGACGCCGCAGGCCCCAGGCCCCATAGGTCGGATCCCCAAGACCTGACGGACTCACGTCACACCTGGTTCGGACCCCGGCGAGCCGGGACGCAGCGACGGATCTACCAGAGCCAAGATCGCTGCCCGGATGCGCTGGGCGACGGCCAGGGCTTCGGCGGTGTCCTCTTGGGAGGGCCAGAACTCGTTGTCGTATCGCAGCTTCACGGCGTAATCGGTCAGCGATGCCACATCTGGTTGATGAAGGTTCAAGCCCGGATCCGCAAGATCACAAAGCCTGGCCAACTCGTCCAAGTCATGGGTGAAGGGAAAGGGGTGGCCGCGCCAGGCTAGGAATCCCTTGATGTACTTCTCGGCGGCCTGCTGGCAGTGGAAGCAGGCCGTGTCATAGGGACCTGGACCGGCCAGCAGCGCGCGGGCCCCCGCCAGATCGCTTTCCGCCTTGGCGAACCAGCCCTTGGCCAGGTCAGCGGGGCCTTTCATAGAGGACCCTACCTTCACGAAGAACGGTGCTGACAAAGGCCAGTGCCACCTGGGCCCAATCCTGAATCTCCGCCAGCGTGTAGACGACGATATCTTTGCGGGGATGGATCCCCGTCAGGGCCATGCGGTATGGCGTGGCCCGCTTGTGTGCCGGCAGGTGGGAGCCCTCCTCGACGATCAGCAGATCCAGGTCGCTGTCGGGCCGGGCCTCGCCGCGGGCATGAGAGCCGAAGAGGACAACCTTCAGCGGCCGTCCGACCGTGAGGATCCGCCGCACCACTTCCTCCAAGAACGCGTCATCGAACGTGGGCCTGTTCATGGCAGTCATGGTTTGGACTCCGTACGGAAGATAATACCCTCGACCACCAGCCTTGGGAAGTTGACGCACCAAAGGCAGTACAACACGGCGCAAAGGGCCCACCCTGTCGCCCCCACTCCAGCGGAGATGGGCCACCCAGCCGGGAGCTATGGGTCAGAGATCGCGTGACGCAGCCGCCCCGGCGTACGAACGGGCCCGAGGCGCACTGCTCACGGAGCAGCACGCCTCGGGCCGTAGGTCCGGTGGCACGTGTAGGATCTCACGGTGCGGGCCGTCTTGTGGGCCATGCCCCAGGTGTATGACTGCTCCGCATCCCGGCGCGCCGGGAGACCCTACCGGACTGCCGATGCCTGCGCAATCCCCAATCCCCAATCCCCAATCCCCAATCGTCAATCGCCTGCCTCACGCCGCCGCAGGCCGACGCCGCCGGACAATCACAATGGTCGCCACCGTGAAGATCAGCAGCGCCATGACCACCATCCCCCATTCGCTTACAGTCGGGATGGCGGATTCTGGGAGGTCCTCCTCATCCGGGTCAGAGCAAACGCCACCGTCGCACTCGATATCGGAGATGCAGGGGCTCCCCTCGTTGGGCCCGCCCTGGCATGTGGGGGGTCCGGTAGGGGGGGAGTCCTCGAGCAGAGGCAATTCGGACCACTCCTTATCGTTGTCCACGGTCGTAACCGCCGCCGCAACGCGAGGGCGCACCCACGAGATTTTAACGGCACCGTTATCGGTAGCCGCCGTGCAAGCTCCGCGGTAATGAATCCCGCGGACAGTGTTGGTACCCGGCGTGAACACCGGCGAGCCTGAACTTCCTGCTTGCGTGTCCACCCGATGCTCAAATTCCCAATCAGCTAGAAGCGCCGTCGTAACGTCCTCTGCAATCTCCTTGCACCGGCCTCTCGGGTGTTGCACGATGTACACGGATTCGGGGGGGGACGGGATCGGCCCCCAGCACTGCAGGCACGACGCCCGCGACCGCAGCTCCCCCGAGTTTGATCAGCGCCCAATCGCACTCATCGGGGGCGACCCAGCAACCGATCGGGCGCTTCGGGCCGCTGCACGCTGTCAGGGGAATCAGGCATGCCGGAACGGGGATAACAAACGGCGGGACGAGCGCTGCGACCAGCGCCGGACAGACGGCTGCTGCAGGGGGGGCGCATTGGCAGTTGGGTGCATATTCCGCGAAGAACTCTGCCTGGGCGGCAAGGATCACGGACCCCGCAGGAAAAGTGATCACGTGCTTGTTGGTCAAGAGTAGATCGGTTCGCCCGGCATTCGGTGCCGGCGGATCAAACACGAAACCGGTTGCCCTGCGCAGCCACACCGTCCCATTGGCCCTTCTGTACCTGAACTTCAGCCGCGCCACCGCCGTGCCGGCTGTGTAGTGTGGTAGGAACGCGCATGGCTGCCCGCCCAGATAACAGGTAATATCCTGGAGGTCGAAGGGAGATGGGGGAGGACAGACGGTCTCCTCCGGCCCATCGGGCGGGGGCCTGTACGCTCCGTCGAGGGGGATGTCGAGCTGTAACCCGCGCTCACCCCACGCGTCGGGCGGCAACGGATCTTCGGCGAGTGTTCTCTCGCTCGGACCCAGCCCGAGGCAGACAACCACCAGAATCCCCAAAAGTACGGGACTGATACTACCGGGTTGTTTCAACATGATTCTTTCTCCTTATGAATCGTAACAAAATAACTTGACCAAGAAAGCCCTATCTGTTCGGAAATAGGACGGACATAGACGGGTGACCCCGTTCCTTCGGACCCGGGCGAAACGATGCGTTCCCGCCGAACATGTATTCGTCAGTAAAGACTCGTGCATATCGCAATCGCCTCCCCCACCCCCGAAGTACATCGGGGATGGGGGAACCGTTACCTGTTATTGCTCTGCACGGCGGACCCCACGGGACCGCCGATTCCTGCGTAATCCGCAATCGGCAATCGACAATCCGCAAT
>JAZGDL010000507.1:0-3772 GCA_036477795.1 Phycisphaerae bacterium | reverse complement strand
CGATGACATTGAAGGATTCGTAAGTTGGCGCGAAGGGGACCAGGGGGCCACCCATGCCAGGATGCGGGAAGCGCCACTGCAGGAATCCGTGGTCGACCATACAGTCCACCATACGGAGCATTTTCCGGCGCCGCTCTCCCGTTTGAAAGGCACGGCCGTATTCCCAAACGATCGCCTTCACACGGCGGCTTGCCAAGAGCCCGCGCATACCCTCAATCACTTCCGGTTCAAATCCTTCGACATCGATCTTGACGAAAACGTCACGGTTGGCGAGTTGGGGCCGTTCGTTCAACAGTTGGTCTATAGCGATCAAGGGGGCATCAAACGAACCGCGCTGCCGCATCGTATCGGTGAGGCCATAGCCGAACGCGCTGTGCCCCATGGTGCTGTTTCGTATCAGTGGCACGACCCCGGAGCCTGCCCCCGCGGCGGCGGCTATCACCTCGATCTCGTTGGTCAGGTGATTACGTGCGATCGCGTTCTGCAACTCCTGAACGTTTTCGCAATCCGGCTCTATTGCCAAGACCTTGACACGACCCCTATGAAGCGTCGCGGCGTGCAAGGAAAGGACGCCCCAATGTGCACCCACGTCAATGAACAGGTCTCCTGGCCGCAGGTGCTCATCGAAGAACTGTCGCGTCGCGTATTCGTAACCTCCATGATGTGTTTCCTCGTTCACCAAGACGCGGATGCCTGCATCGTTGGCATAACGACCCGGAATTGGGATCGCAAATCGTGCCGACCCGTCGGCCATTCGAAAGGCCGAGGGAAGTTCTATATCGGATGTCGTTCCCGACAATTGAAACGATGACGCGGGCCCCGTTCGGTTTCTCCGCCAGGTCGTGACAAACTCCGCAAGTTTGGATCTGGCCCGCGCAAACACGCTGTCCCAGTCACCGTATTTCGGCTGCCGGAACAGACGCATGCTGGGATACCACGGCGTATCTTCACCGTCCACGCCGTACGGCCAGTATGGAACAAAGCAGAGCAAATTCCACACAGGTTTGTTGAGACTTCCTGCGAGGTGTGCCACCGCACTATCCGTGGTGATCACCAGGTCAAGCTGATCGATGACCGTTGCGGTGTCGGTAAAATCCCTGACCAGCCTACCGCAGTCGATCACCATGCTATCGGCTCCGCATGCCGCTAGGTCGGATTCGCGCGGTCCCTTTTGCAGGCTATAAAGCTGTACACCTGGGACTTCGGCGAAACGGAGAAACCGCTCTACGGTGGTAGCGCGAAGCCGATTGCCTTTGAACGTCAAACTACCCGACCACACGATGCCGACCTTGCAACGATCGCAGCCTTGATGGAACAGGGCGCGGTATTCATCATCGGGGTCGGTTGGCCTCCAGAGCCATGGTAACGGCGGTATATCTGCCAAAATCGTCTCGAGGATACCCGGGAGACTCATAAGGGGCAGGCAGTAATCGACCTCTGGGATCGGCTCCCCGAAATCGAGCCAGTTGTCCACGCCGTCCAGCCTGGAAAAGAGCCGTCGTGTTTCCGGCTCTGATTCGAGTGTGACGGTGGTGTCCTTCTCCCTTAATAGGGCCAAAAAGCGGCTAAAGAGTATGGCGTCGCCGAAACCCTGTTCCGGAAAGATCAATATTTTCTTGCCGTCGAGCGGCTCGCCACGCCATTTCGGAATCTCTCCGTGTCGGTCCGGAAGCTCGCCCAACTGCCACCTGGATTCATAGTCGGACCAGGCTTCTTGGTATCTCCCCAGTTGCAACAAAGTGAGCGCGCGATCCCACCGCGCGCTGGCCAGATCTGGATCTAGACGGATCGCCGTGTCGAAGGCTCTCAGGGCCGACTTACGGTCACCGGATTCTCTGAGCGCGATACCGTAGTTGTGGTGAGCGTGGGCGTTATGTGGTTGCCGTTCGAGCACGTTGCGGTGTATCTCAAAAGACTCCTCGAAGCGGCCAATATCTTTCAGGACGTTGCCGTAGTTACCCAATGCGGTCGTCGAATTCGGGTTCAGTTCAAAAGCGTGTTGATAACACTCGGCCGCAGCATCAAAGCGACCGAGCGCCCGAAGCGCTACCCCGAGATTTGTCCATGCCGCCGTATTTCCCCGGTCGATTTCGAGCGCGCGTCGATAGAGTGGTACGGCGGCATCTAACTCGCCCGCCTTGTGTCGAGCCAGGGCATTTTGAAGGAGCTGCTTTACGATCTTCTCAGCGGAGTCGCTCATCTCGGCGCTCCCGAAAACCAGAAGCTTATTTGACAGGTACAAGGGTCGAGATTAGAATGAAATTATCTTTTTCTTTAATACCCTTAGCAAGAAATTTCGGGGGGCGGTGTCATGACTTGGAACATTAAGTTGGCCTTCCAGGATATCAAACGTTTGCTTGATGCGCCATTTTCAGAGACAGATTTTTTAGATCTTTCAGACCTCCGCGTAAGCTACAAGGCGCTGTCCCGACCGCGAAGGCGGGCGGTTCTGCGTCGCCTCGGGGACCGACTGCAGAACGAACTCGTCTGCCGAGGATTACCATTGCCCCCGAAGCGCCGGCATCAGGTGGCGGCCGCAGTGGCGGCAGTTCTGCTGGGTGCCGTCACGCCGCAAGGCGCTAGCGCAGAAGTCGCTGTGGAGGAAGGCGCGGACTTTCTTGTGAAGATCGTGGGCGGCGACAGCCTCGCCATCACGCGCAATTCCGAGGGGCAAGTGCAGGCCACAGTGAGTCAGAAATCTATCCCGCGGTTGATGCCCTGCGCCGATGTCCGCTTCATGACGACAAAGGTAGTGAACCCAAACGTCGATCCTGGGATTGACATGCCGAAGGTGACGGCCCAGGAATTCAAGCTCTTGATCGAGCCGGTGATCGTGGCCGGGAGCTCCGGCAATGAGTTCGTCACGGGCAGTGAGTTCGGCGACCGGAGCTTTGGAAATGCGGGTAGGGACTCGCTCAGCGGCGGGGCCGATAGTGTCATCCTATTGGCCGGCGACGTCATGGACTCGCTCAGCGGCGGGGCGGGTAGTGACACCCTATTGGGCGGCGACGTCATGGACTCGCTCAGCGGCGGGGCGGGTAGGGACACCCTATTGGGCGGCGACGCCATGGACACGCTCATCGGCGGGGCGGGTCATGACACCTTATCGGGCGGCGGCGGCATGGACACTCCCACAGCGACCCCGTCGCTCGACCAACAGCTCGACTCCCAGATGGGCCTCGTACCGAGTACTCCGCAAGCGCCTGCAGCGGCCTCACCTACCGTCAAAATTGCACCAACGACGCTACAAGGTGCTACCGGCGGTTCCAAGGGCACTCCACCGACCGATGATAATCTTCCCGCGGTCCAGAAACCCGGAATAGCGGCGCCACCGGCGATCCGGACAACGCCCCAGTCCAACACGCCATCGGTCAACCCCGCCGTGGGGCAGAAAGGCGCACCACAACACACGGGACAGCAAATCTCGCCCGCTGTGAAGACCATGAAGGCGACGCAGGGGCTCACCGTACCGACACAGTAGCCAGACACCCGCTACCAGGAACTGCTGGCCCCATCGGCTTCCGTCGGTGGGGCCATGCGCAGGCTCGTTTGCGACCGTGAATGCCCTTATACCAAATCTCGCTGATAATGACCCATAGAGACGGTTTCCCAAGGCTTTCGGCGAGCACGCGCGTGGCGTAGCGATGCGGGACATCGGAAGCCACGCGCCCCATCTGAAAGCTATGGGCCGTCCGAAAGCCTTGGGAAGCCGCCGTTCCGGTCGAGCGGGCGAACCGGCAGCGGGCGCCCGTGAGGGCGTCGGAAAGCCTTG
>JAZGDL010000506.1:0-6189 GCA_036477795.1 Phycisphaerae bacterium | reverse complement strand
ACACTGGACCGCGCCCGCTACGCTCTGTAGGCGCGTAGGGTCCGCCGTGCGGACCACGAACGCGAGATTGGTGGTCCGCACGGCGGACCCTACTTTGCTCATCATTCGCCATTCGCCATTCGCTATTCTGTCCGACGTGGTCTGCGAACTGCTTCAAGCATCTCCTGCCCGCGTTCCGTTTCAGGCGCGATTTCACACAAGCTACTCCAGCTCACCGCGGCACGATCCAACAGCCCCATGTTCTGCAAGGCCAGCGCGATGTTGGCGTGCACATCTATGTTACGCGGGTCTTCCTGCAGAGCGTTATCGAACTGCTCCAGAGCCAGGGCAAACTTGTCGGCATCGGCGAACAACAAACCGAGCTGATAATGTAGCTCCACGTCCCGCGGATTGGCATCCAGCGCTGTGCGCAGGGCTTGGGTGGCTTCATCGGTCCGCCCCGACTCCTTGAGTGCCAAACCGAGTTTGATGGTCGCTTTCGCATAGTTGGGATTGATGTCGAGGGCCCTGCGGAAAGAGGCGATGGCCTCCTCTGACCGGCCTCGTTCTCTAAGCAGCAGGCCCAATCGGTAGTGCCAATCGGCATGGTTGGGGCGATCACCGAGGGCCTCCATGTGGCGATGTATCTGGCGATCCAGAAGATCACTTGCACCCTGCCCCGGCTGTGGGACAGGCTTTCCAGCCTGTCTTTGACCGGCTGGAAAGCCGGTCCCACAGGCGGGTTCGGTCGGCGCCGTGTACTGCTCAGCTTGCCGGCCCACCCCGATCTTCAGTTGCAGCTTAGCCACCTCGCTGAACAACAACGTCGAGTTCGGTTCAACCCGCGATGCCATGTCAAACGCATCCTCGGCGTCCCGGGCCCGCCCGCATTCCATCTGAGCGCATCCCAACCCGACGTAAGCGGCCAGCAGGCGATCATTGAGTTCCACGGATTTGCTGAACCACTGGGCGGCCTCTTCATTCCGCCCGCCTCGCAGATGGGACGTGCCGACCTTCACCGATGCTTCCAGGTAGCCCGGATTGATCTGAACGGCTTCAAGATACTGCTCGATTGCCGCTTCGTCGTTCCCGGTCTTCGTATAGAGGTCCCCAAGTCGCAGGTGGTTGTCCGGAAACACGGGCTCCCGCTCTATGATTTCGTGCATCTCCGCGATCGCTTCATCGAGCATGCCGTTCCTGTCGTACGCCGTAACCAGGTCCTCGCGGGCCTCCCAGTTGTCCGGATCGATGGTCAAGGCCAACTGGTAATGTCGGACGGCCTCCTCGAATCGCCCCGCACGATAGTACAGATTGGCGACGTCCAAATGCAGGGCCACGTCGTCCGGCTCAAGCCGACAGAGATGCTCATAGTGCCCGATGGCGCCGGCTGGATTCCCCCGTCGCACCTCAATGGCGGCCAGGCGCTCGTGCGCGTTGCGCAAATCGGGGTATGCATCCAGTGTCGCCTGATAACTGGCCACGGCCTCCTCGACGCGCCCCAGATGCTCACTGCAGCAGCCCATTGCAAAAGTCAGAGCCGGATCACCCGGTATTAATCGCAGGCACGCGCGAAGCAGCTCCAAGGCTTCTTCGGTGCGGCCCAGTCCGTCCAAGGCGCACGCTAATCCCACGCCCGCCGCCCTATCCATCGGTGAAACCGATACCGCCTTGGCAAACGCGGATCTTGCTCCCGCGAGATCCCGCATGTTCAACAGCCGGACGCCCAGCCGCACATGGTCCTCGACACTTGCTCCCTCGGAACGGGCCGCAGATTTGAGGACACTGGTGGAGTGCTGCTCACTGTCGGCCAAGACATCGCGAAAGGCCGCCGACAACTCCGCCAGCAATCCGCGACCTAGGATTTCAAGAATATGTGACATCTCCCCGTGCTCCCGAATCCACTCACGCAGGCAGTGTCTCAAGCGCTTCTTTCGCCGCCGCGTAGTCCCCATTGATCCGAATGGCCTGGCGGAAGGCGCTCCGCGCTCGACCGGTCTGCCCCGCGTCACGATAGAGTTGACCAAGCAGCACGTAGACGTCCGCATAGCCGGCGCCGAGTTCCAGCACTCGCTCCAGCCGATCCGTTGCCTCCGCGGGACAATGGGTCTTGTGGTACAGCTTTGCCAGATGGATCAACGCGTCCACGTACTGCGGATCAATCGCGACGGCATGCTCAATCGACGCGATCGCCTCATCGCATCTTCCCAAACGGTCCAGCACCCGACCATATCGAAAGCGCAAGTCCGCCCGCTCTGGACAACGCATCAGCGCTCGATCCAGCGCCACCAGCGTGGCCTGATAGAACTCTTCGTCGATGTCTCCCAGCGGCAGTTCGAGGAACGCGTCCACCAGCTCCTGGTCCGACTCGATGATGCGACTGAGTTGATCGACAGCGAGCTGTTCGTCGACGTCGGGCTCTTCCGGCATCACCGCGGCGGGCCTCGCCGAGGCATGGTCCACCGGTGCCGCGATTGACGCGATCGAAAGCAAGTGTCCGATGCGGGCGTCGTGTGGACGCAAACGCTGCGCCTTGGTCAACAGTTGGAGAGATGGGCCCACCTCGCACCTGGCTGCGTGACACATCGCCAGGCTCACCATGGCCTCAATGTGTCTGGCGTCCAAAGAAAGCGCCTGGGTGAACCGGAGCTCCGCCTCCTCATCCGCGCCCGCTGCCGCCAGAAGCGTGCCCAACTGAAAGTGAATCTCCGCGCAGTCCGGCGCATAGGCGACACCGCGTCGCAACGAAGCGATTGCCGCCCACAGGTCACCACCCTTCCACAGAAACATCGCATGTCGGATGCGGGCCGTGATGTCCTCTGGATCCTGAGCGACCAGTTCCGCCATCTCCCCTGCCGCCGCGCCGTAGTTCCGGCAGCCCACGTGACACTGAGCCAGGTATTGACGAAGATTGCTCGATGCCGGGTTCAGCCGTATCGCCGCAGAAAAGGATTCGGCGGCCCGGTCGTATTGGCCAGCGTTCAACAAGCAGATTCCCCGGCGCACCGAATCACGGGCTTCAAAGAATTCGCGCACACTTTCCACCAGTTCAACGTTTTGAGATTCACCGTTGGGCATGGCCGACACTCCCCAGAAAAGCCACAATCCGATCCCTACGAGGCGGGTGGCCCATGTCCTTTGGACATGGGGGACGCGATGATTTACGCTCAGGCGAACGACCCGACGATCATCGGCTCCCCCACCTCCAAAGGAGGTGGGCCACCCGGCCAAACCGCTTCCTCAGGAACGTATCGGTTGCCCAACAGGCCTTACTTACTTAGCACACCGGTGCCCGGCCGTGTTTATCGGCCGTGAAACCAGCTTGCGATAATCGCACGCTCTACAGACGTGAAGGTTGAAGGTCCAAGGTCGAAAGTCGAAGGTCCGAACCTGGGGACCTTCGACTTTCGACCTTGGACCTTCGACCCCTGCGGAGTTGCACGTTTGCGCACGGTCATTTAGAGTTATCGTGCCATGCTTGTTGACCAACTGTTGAAACAGAATCGCCTTCAGCCGCGCAGCCCGGCGGTGAGTGACCCGGTCTCCTCGTTGACCTACAGAAATCTGACCAGCCTGGCCGTCGTCATGCGCCAACTGGTGCTCCACGAGACCCGCCGCGATACCGTGGGCATTCTCTTGCCCAGCGGCGGCGCCTTCGCCGGCTCGTTCTTCGGGACACTCTGGGCCGGAAAAGTCGCTGTACCGCTCAATTTTCTGCTCAGCACCGAGGAACTGGCCGACATCGTCCGTGACGCCGAGCTGGACCTGATTCTAAGCGTTCATCACTTCGATAAGGCCACCTCCCAACTTCCCGCTCAAACCCTTTGTCTGGAAGATCTACCCATCAAACGACGTGTGTTCGCCGCACGTTTTCGGCGTCGGCCGCCCGCACCGGCAGTCCAGCCGGATGACCTGGCGGTTCTACTCTATACCTCCGGAACCTCCGGAGCCCCCAAGGGTGTGGAGTTGTCCTTCAACAACTTGCGCAGCAACTGTGACGCCATCATCGAGGCCGTGCGCCTCCGTGATCATGACCGATTCCTCTGCGTTCTCCCGCCTTTTCACGTCTTTGGCCTGACTGCAAACGTGCTGGTGCCCGTCCTGCGCGGGCTCGCCGTGCGGGCTATTCCACGCTTCAACCCCGCCGCCGTATTCCGCGCCATAACGGAATTCCAACCGACCGTGCTGATGGCTATTCCAAGCATGTACGCGGCCCTGCTGCGGAACAAGTCAGCCGATCCCAACACCTTCCGTGGGTTCCATCTTCTTGTGAGTGGCGGAGAGCCGCTGCCGGACGTCGTGGCCGACGCATTTCGAGAGCGATTTTCCGTTGATCTGCTGGAGGGCTACGGCCTGACGGAAACGTCACCGGTGATTTCGATCGATCTCCCCCGGGACCATCGGCGCGGCGCCGTAGGAAAGCCGTTGACCAACCTGCAACTCCGCATCGTGACCGAAGAGGGGCACATCGCCGCCGCAAACGAAGAGGGGGAGATTCTGGTTCGTGGTCCGAGTGTTATGCGCGGCTACCACAACCGACCCGAGGAGACTGCCGCGGTTCTCGATCCCGACGGCTGGTTCGCGACCGGTGACATCGGCAAGCTCGACCATGACGGCTTCCTGCACATCACCGGACGAAAGAAGGAAATGATCATCGTCGGCGGGGAAAACGTGTTTCCGCAAGAAATTGAAAACGTCCTCAGCCGACACCCCGCCGTCGAAGAGGCTGCGGTCATCGGAATGCCCGATCCCAGCCGCGGCGAAGTACCGCTCGCTTTCCTGACCCTCAAGGGCAACGTGTCCGCCACTGATATCGAGCTTCGCAGCTTTGCCAAGCAGCACTTGGCGGGATACAAAGTGCCGCGCGAGATCCGCATCGTCGACGACTTACCGCGTGGCCCCACCGGAAAGGTAGCCAAGCGCAAGCTCAAAGAGCGCACCACCGCCGCCCACTAGAGCAGTTTCAGTTTTGGTATAGCGAGCCGCGAACTTCAGTTCGCGCGGACTCACCGGACGAAACTCACCGTATGTGCCGCCGTGTCCGCCACACAATTTCAGAAAATGCTCTAAACCACCGCGCACGATTCCGCGCCCCCAATCGCAACAGCTTTGAGTGCTAGCAATGCCCCGACTTCTTTGTAAAGCGAGAGGTGGGCGTCGAACACGCGATCGGTGCCCCATGCCATCCGGACGTGGGGGACAGGATTCGGCGGGCTCTCGAGCACACGGAAACGATCCAAAGCGATTGGGAAGGGATCGCTCCGCCACCTCGAAACGCCACGGGCCAACGCGGCTGTGGCGGAGACGACTTGACAGCAGCTTGAGGGGCTTCGATTGCCCCTCGAAACCCCATCGAACACCACATCTTGCGCAGTCTTTCCAGCCCTTTTCTGAGTGGAACAGACCGGGTACGGCATGTGTTCCGTACGCAAAACCACTCCGTTTTGCGCAAAACCTTATTCCACCTTAGAACCGGGCCCATTTCACAGCCTCCACGAACCACCATCAAGGGTTGGAAAGCTTGGCGACGGCCTCGGGAGCTTCAATCTGTAAGTCGTTTGTTGACCAGACGTACGTAATAAATGATAGGGACAGGCATCGGCTGCACTAATTCTCTTTGCGTCGCGTGCCGGCGTACAGCTCGTACTTGAGCAGCCGGCAGTCGATCTTGGCGTTGAAGAACTCCATGCGGCGGCTGGCCCGAAGCCCGACCTTCTTCGCGAGTTCGAGGTTCCCCGTGAAGATGTAACCTGTCCACCCCGCACACCTCTGCTTGAAGAAATCACCCATGCGCCCGTAGGTCTTTTCGAGTTCCGCGATGACGCCGAGTCGCTCGCCGTACTCGGGATTGATGATGACGATCCCCTCTTCGGGCGGGATCGGTGTTTCCGCGAAATCGCACACGTCGAAGCGGATCATGTGGTGTACGCCGGCGGTCTCGGCGTTCTTTCTGGCTGCCCGTATCGCGCCCGCATCGATATCGGTGGCGATGATGGGGGCGATGGTGCCTTTGTTGCGGATCTTCTTGGCGCTGCGGCGCATCGACTGCCAGGTGTCGGAATCGAAACCCCGGCAGTGCATGAACCCGAAGTTATCTCGAAGCAGCCCGGGCGGGCGCCCCGAGGCGATCAGCGCCGCCTCGATGGCGAGCGTGCCGCTCCCGCACATGGGGTTGACCAGCGGCACGGACCCGTCATACCCCGTCGCAAGGAT
>JAZGDL010000505.1:0-7248 GCA_036477795.1 Phycisphaerae bacterium | reverse complement strand
CGTAGCGCCACCCCCGGATGGCGCCGCCACCGAACCACCCGACCCTGAAGGGGTCGTCTATTCTCTGCGGCGTGTGCGACGGGACGTTTATGCGACCCTTACAGGGTCGAATGGAACGGGTGTTGGGTTACCGTGGGCGGCGTCCCGCCTCGGCGGGACTTGCCCACGGCTACTTTCGTTCAGCCTTTCAGGCTGCATCAGGGTACGGCGCTGAAGCCGCCGATAGTGTCACGCACCCGAGCGCCTGTTCGTCGAGCACGCCGAAGCGCTGCGAAAGAGTCGTTACCTCTTCACGCTCGAGGATCGCCCGTTCGGCATTGCCCTTCCCCTCCTCGGTTCCGAGGGTTTCAGCTTCGATCTGACCGAAGGGATCTACAGCGGCTACACGGTGGCCTACTTCGCGCTGCAGATAGCCGTGTTCATGGGATTCAAGCAGGTGTTCTACGTGGGGCTGGACCTCAAGCACCGCAACGGCCAGACGCACTTTTTCGGAAAGGATCCGGTCTCGGACAACCACGAGCAGACCGAGTTTCCCAAGATGATCCGCATATTGAGCCACGCCGCCCTGCGGCTAGCAAGCAGCGACGTCCACGTCTTCAACTGCAGCCCGTCGACGACCCTGGAGTGTTTTCGGCGTGTGTCGTTGGATTGGGCCATAGAGCAGTAGCCACTCGATACATCCATGTACGGGCGACCACTTACCTCGTGCGCCCTTCTCTGCGCAGCCTGAGCAGCCACGGCAGCGATACGAGCGCGCAGAGCACTTCGGCGCCCCCGGCGATGAGGAACGCCGTCTGGTATGCCAAGAGGGGGTCACTCCGGTAGGCCAGCGCCCCGCAGACCCATCCACTGACCAATGGACCGCAGATGAAACCCAGGCTGCCGGCCACGTTGAACCCGGCGTACACCGTGGCCCGATGTTTCGCTGGCGCGAGGTCGGCGCACATCGCCAGATTGGGGGCGAACATGGCCGCACTCAGGACTCCGGACAGCACCATGGCCGCGGGGAGCAGGTCCGAGGGAAGAACGCCGTACGATGCGTACACGAAACCGAATCCGATGCTGCCCGCGCACATCGGCATCACCCGCCCGATGCGGTCCGAGAGCCGCCCCATCGGATAACACAAGAAGGCGAACGGAAACAGAAACAGGGCGAGCAACCCGCCGCGGGAGGCCGGCGACAGGCCGTGGACCTCGCCAAGAAACAGCACGAAGCCAGAGACGATCACGCCGACACAGAACCGATCGATGAACGCGTACGCATAGGGGACCAGGAGCTCGCGCCGCTGTTTCAGCAGGCCCAGGGCGTCGCGAAGCCGACCTGCGAGCGGTCTCATCGGCCCCTCGCGGAGGACAATCATCGCCAGAATCGCGACAGTCAGTGACAGTCCCGCGCCGATTCGGAAGACCAGTACCGGCATGTACTCACCAATCCGACCGCCCAAGGGCGCGCCGCAGGCGGTCCCGAAGATCAAGGTCGCTCCGATCACGCCCATCATTCGGCCGGGGCGTTTCGGATCGGCCCAGTCGCCGGCCATGGCCATCAGCGCCGTCACCACCAGGATGTGTGCCCCCCCCTCGAGAAACCGAATGGAAAGCAGGAGGCCGAGCGAAGTCAGGTAGGGCATCAGCCACAGCAGCAGGGCGTCGCAACAGGCGGCGACGATCAAAATCGGTTTGCGTCGGCCCAGGCGGTCGGCGAGGGCCCCGCCCAACGGGGCGAAGAGCACCGCACCGATCATATTCATCGACATGAAGCTGTGCGTCCAGAACGAGCCGGCGGCAAAGCGATCGGAGATCAATTCCTTCAGGACCGGCACCATCATGGTGACCGGAAGCATGGCGAGAAACAGGGCCACCCCCAAGGCGGCGGCGTGCCGCGTTCGCAGGGCCATGCGCAGCTTCCGCGGTGCGGTGGCTGCCGACACTTCGCCCAAGGTCACCGTATCGTGAAGCGACAGTGTCCTACGTCCCATAGGTACCCTCACGCGGAATCGGATCCTACCCGCTATTCGAGCCAGACACGAACCGCCCTGGCGCCGTCGGCTTCTTGCAGGCAAAACAACTCCTGCGGTCGATAGGAACTATGACGGGCGTCGCGAACGATGTCGACCAGGTCGGTTCCCTTAGCCCGCACGCGGCGGGCGAGATCCTCGCCCATGAGCGTGTCGAGGTTGTCAACGGCCATGACCGGGAAGGTCAGCGACACCCTGGTCGACGCGTTTCGCGAACGGCCCGGTAAAGTCGGCCGGCATGTGCTGGGCGATGAGCACGGGGGGGAAGCGTTTGGGCAGGGCGGGAATCATCTGGTGCAGCGTCGCCGGCCCGCCCGCGCTGATCCCGATGGCCACGACCGCACCCGTGGGCATGTCCTCTGTGGCCCTGACCGGCGTAACCTTTGCCGGTGGTTGGCCAAGCGTTTCTCTGTTGCTGGCCGCGGCAGTAGCCCGACCGCAGAACAGTTATGCCGACGGCTTGGGGATGTGCACGCTGTCACGAGGCGCCTGAAAACCAGCCAGGCGTGAGCGCCTCAAACCCAGCCAACTCGCTTGATGTCCATATACCTCATTTGCCCTGCTCCTGGCAAGAGCCTTGGATATTCTCCGCCCTTACCGTGGCCGCCCGTTACCTCACGGCTTCCCGCGCACACTGCGTCCCATGCAGTAGACCGTTGCTCTCGCCGAGCCGATTCGCTGTGTTGCTTACAGGCCGAAATGCTCAAAACGAAGTTCGCTCCCGGAAAACGCCATGCCCATGCCGATTACGCGGTTAAGTGCAGTGAGAATTCCGCACGCCGTCGCGAGGACGACTGCGAGAGCCCGACTCCAACCAGAAGAAACCAACTCGACAGCCCATTTCGCGGCGAAAGTGCCTCATAAGGACTACGATTCGCAGCAATTCGGACATATCCCGCTTGAAGCCGAGCGCTCGACTCAGCTATGATGTGTATTGTGGGTTTGTACCGTTCTCAAACGTCAAGGGGACCAATCATTCGTTTCAGGTCGTCCGCGAGGATTCGAAGCGGAGGGAGAGTATAATGAAAATGCGCCTGCAGGTACCCGTCTTTGTCGCAATTCCCATTGCGGAGGCTGCCTTTATCGCCGCGTGTTTGTTACTGGTGTTCGGTTCCGTGGTGGCAGCCGAGTCCCCGGCCCCCGCCGCTGGAGAATCCATCGACTCCTGCGGGACCATGCGCGACTGGAAAGCCAAGGGCATCGCAAGACCTGGTGTCCCGGCAGGCGGCTGTCCCATCCAAGGGGGCTGCGACTTGCCCTCGCTCCGGAACAGCTTCATTCCAATACCAGGCCAAAGGGCTGTGACGGTACGCTTGCAGTTCAACATCTTTCGTCTCGACGACGGCACCGACCCGGCATCAACGCTCGGTCTCATAGCCGCTCAACTCCTGCAGTTGAACGCGGACTTCCTTCCCTACAAAATTAAATTCGAAGCGTCTGATATCAAAATCATCGACGACAGCAGGTTCCGCAGCCTCAACGACAACGACCCCACAGAAGTCGACACCATGAAGTTTCTGTACGCCGGTAACCCACTCGAGCAGTGCAATGTCTACATCGTCGGCCTGCAGTCGAACGTGGCAGGGTCAGCCACGTTTCCGTGGGACCCCATGGCCCTGAGTGTATTCGGCGGTATTCTCGTGGATAATGACGCGTTCGGCTTCGAACAGAAGACCATGACTCACCTGCTGGGACACACGCTTGGCCTGTGGCACACCCACCGTGGCGTCAGCGAAGTCGGCGCATGCACGCCCTGCTACGAGCGGGCCGACGGCGCCAACGGCGACACCACCGGTGACTACTGCTCTGATACGCCGCCGACGCCGCTGAACTTCGGTTGCTTGCCTCCGGGTGGAGTCGACGGCTGCAGCGACGTACTCTGGGGCCCGACCCAGCCGCGAAACTACATGAGCTCCGCACCCGATTCCTGCTACAATCAATTCAGCAACCAGCAGAACGGCCGCATGCTTTGCTGGCTCCACGGCTTGTTTTCCTCATGGATCATTCCGTTCTGCCCGACGGCCATATCAGCCGAATGCTGCGAATCGGTTTGCGGAGCCAGGCCCTCCTGTTGCACAGGATGGGACGAAGGCTGCGTGGATCTGTGGCAGAGCCTTTGCACCGGCTGCGGCAATCCCCGGGCCGGAAGCTGTTTCCATCCCAACGGGACCGAGGGCTGTGACGATCAACAATGTTGTCAGGCGGTGTGCAACCTGGAAATTGACTGCTGCGACGGAAAACGCTGCGACACCGGGCCCGACGCGGACCGTCCTTGTACCACAGATGCACAGTGCGAGAACGCTTCGTGCGTTCAGAGCACTTGGGGGGGCCTGTGCGCGGGCCTTGCCGTGCAACACTGCTGGAACTGTGGTCATTCCGGCGCCGGAAGCTGCCACCAGGCCAACGGCACCCCCGGTTGTGACGACTTCACCTGCTGCAGTGACGTATGCAAGATGGACCCGTTCTGCTGCGAGGTGGCCTGGGACGACTTCTGCGCACAAGGCGTGATCGGTGTGTGCCGCCCGCCCAACAACAACTGCGAAAATGCACTCCTTCTTACCGATGCCGAAACGCCGTTTTACAACATCAATGGGTCCGGAGGAGGCGGCTTCCTATGCCGCGACAACGGAATCTGTCGGGACATCTTTTACGACCATATTGCGGACTTCAACGGCGATCTGCGTGTGCGGGCGATCTTTGAAAGTCTTCCTCGCCCGCCCACGTTCCTGGTCGCGTACGACGGGTGCGGCTGCCCGGTCAACGATGCGGATTTGATCGAATGCGACTTCGGCTTCACCCCCGGCGGAGCCTTTGTCACCATTCCTGTTGTCGAAGGGCAATGCTACAAGCTGCGTATCGCTGGACCTTCCAACTGCGAGGGGGGCCTGGGAACGATCGGACTTACGAGATTCTACCCGGTCTGTGGCGAACCATCAGCCGGATCCTGCGTCGAGGCAAACGGCACAGCCGGCTGCGACAACAACCACTGCTGCGACCTCGTCTGCAATGTGGATGCATCATGTTGCGAGGCGGGATGGGGCGCTTCCTGCACCTCTCTTGCAACGGATTTGTGCTCGCCGCTTCCGGCCAACGATGATTGTATCAACGCCATCCCGATTCCCGAGGGTTTGGTTGGCTTCTCAAACTCCCTGACCACCAGCGACGGCCCATCGCCCTGCAACATTGGCAGAGACATCTGGTATCGCTATGTCCCGGGCGTTTCGGGAACACTGACCGCAAGCCTGTGCGACAGCAGCTTCGATACGGTCATCGCAATCTACGACGGTTGCACGTGTCAACCCAACATCGCGAACCTGCTGGCTTGCAATGACAATGTCTGCGGCACGCGGTCCGAACTGATCCTTCCCGTTGTGGAGGGAAACTGCTATCTGATCCAGGTCGGCGGCGCCGGCGGTGTAACCGGCGGCGGTAGACTCAATCTCTTCCTGGAAACCGACGATTCGGGCAGCGACGATTGCGAAGATGCGCCACGGGTTACCTTCGGCAACTACCCGTTCACTACGGAAAACGCCAGCGCCGACGGCCCCGATAACGGACCCTGTGACGACATCTTCCCCGACATCTGGTGGGATTACATCCCAGCGTCCACAGGCCTGGCAACCCTCAGTCTTTGTGACGACGCGGACTACGACACCAAATTGGCCGTTTATGAGGGGTGCCACTGTCCGGCAAACGTCGGCGACACTCTGGACTGCGACGATGATGCATGTACTAGCGTGGAATCGGAGGTCACCGTGCCGGTCGTCGAGGGCGGATGCTACAAAATCCAGCTCGGCGGTTTCGACCACGATACCGGTGTGGGCACGCTCGTCATCACGGAGGATGGCTTTGCCAATTGCGGAGACCCGGCAGCCGGCAGTTGCTTCACCGCCAACGGTTCACCAGGTTGCGAAAACGCGGATTGCTGCGTCAACGTCTGCGCCGACAATCCATCCTGCTGCACTACCGAGTGGGACGCTGCCTGCGCCGCACTGGCCACGACCGACTGCGCTGAACCGTTTAACGACTACTGTATCGACAGCCTCCCGATCGACCTCGGCGCAACACCGTTCTCCAATGTGTCCGCAACCTCCGACGGCCCATCACCATGCGGCGACCTTGGCTCAGACATCTGGTACAAGTACACCGCAGACTTCATGGGCCCTCTGACGGTTAGTACTTGTGGCAGTGGCTTCGACACCGCCCTCGCCATATACGATGGCTGCACCTGCCGGGCAAACGAGGCCAACCTCCTGGACTGCAACGACGATTCCTGCGGCCTGCAATCGAGCGTCGCCTCATGGGTCGAAATCGGAAACTGTTACCTCATCCAGGCCGGAGGCTTCGACGCCGCGCAGGGAAACGGAACCATCACGTTAGCCGCCTGCTCCCCAACGCTGGGCGACCTGAACAACGACAACACCGTAAGCCTCCTGGACTACCCGCTCTTCCAGGACTGCGTCACCGGCCCAGCAATCGAGATAGGCCCGGAATGTGGCTGCGCCGACCTCAACCACGACAGACGCGTCGATCTGCTGGACTTCGGCCTATTTCAGTCGAACAACACCGGCGGTTAACACTCATTCTCGATGCTCTATCGCTCGTCAGTTGCCCAGGGATTTCCCAGATGCAGTGTTTGTGATGGCATGATACGTCCAGCTTGTCGCTGTAATTCAAGAGTTTTCGGCCATCTTGACAGGAGCATCCAATGGGTGACAAGCGAAAGCGGGCACTTCGTGTTCAATTCGACGGCAAACCAAAGCTCGAATTCCACGGAGCGAAGACTACGAGCGACGCGGGACTGCTACCCTTTCGTGAACTGAACGAAGCAGAGCTTGTCGCGTCAACGCCGGTGATGCTGTTGCGAGGGTCCCAGCCAAGCCCAACGCAGCAATAATCCGTGCAGGTGAACGCCCGTCCACTTCCGGATTGCGAATCCGCCGAATCCAGCATAGAATCGAACTGTTATGGCGTGGATCAGGACAATCGACCAGGAATCCGCGGAAGGGCTGCTCGCCTCCGTGTACAAAGCAGCCGTCGCTCGCGCCGGTCGCGTGTTCAATATCCTCAAGATCCAGAGCCTTAACCCGCCCGTCCTGCAATCGAGCATGGCCCAGTATCTGAGCATCATGTACAAACCATCGCCCCTGTCCCGTGCCCAACGCGAATTGATCGCCACGGTGGTGTCACGGGCCAACAACTGCCACTACTGAACGATTGCCCACAGCGAGGA
>JAZGDL010000504.1:0-2580 GCA_036477795.1 Phycisphaerae bacterium | reverse complement strand
CGACAGCACGTCGATCAGGACCTTGACGATGACGATCGGAATTGTAAAGTGGTTCGACCCCGCGAGGGGCTTTGGATTTATTACGCCAAGCGTGGCGCGAAGCCCCCCGGCGAGAGATCACTCGGGGGCCTTCCTTTGTCGACAACGCGCCCCGACCTGACGGCCAGCGACGCCCAACAGGCGGTCAATACGTGGCGGCGGGGATAGCGCGGCAGATCAGCGCATCATGCGCTGGGTCATCAATCCGGAGGACCCAATGTGGAGAATTGGTCTGGTGCTGCTATTAGTCGGCTGCACCAAGGGTATCGAGGTTGTCAGCGCATCGCCTTATGATATTTCCATCATGCTGCGCCAAGGCGAAGTGCGAAACCCAGGCAAGATGGCGGAGCAACACTGCGCCAAGCATGGCAAGATCGCCTTGATAACCACGCACGTGCGGCTAACCGGTGATTGGGGGGAGCATTATGGGTCGCCAATCTATCACTTTCAATGCATCGAAGGACCGGTAAACACTTGGCCTTGAAGCTGCTGCTACTCACTGCTGCGAGGACCCCGGGCGCTTATTTCTTGCCACCTTCTATGACGCGAAATCTCGGTCCCGCATCGTCTGGTTCCACTGTGAAGTACGTACACTGATCCACCCCATCCACAACGAGCATGTGAACCATCCCCCTGATGGCAAATGAGTCGGCACCATGAAACCAGGAGTGACGGGCCGTGGCGGACGACCTCGCCTGACTTCTGCTCCTGGCTGAGGCTGTTGAAAAAGTCCGGACCATTAATATTTGTGCAACTATTGTGCCTGTGAGCCGCCCTTGCAGTAATTTTGATTCAATGAAGTACGGAATTTTGAATCATTGTTCCAAATATTTTGCCCCCTCGGACTTTTTCAACAGCCTCAGCCATGAGCAGACATGACAGCGTCTGAACATCCTCACTCGATCTAATTGTCCTGTGCGTGCCTGGCCCGAATCGCCTTGGCGCGAGCTTCCATCTTTGTCGCTAGGTAGTCACGTCCGGTCTTCCGCAACACCGCTGCATAGTTCGCCAGGGTCGTGGCCACGTCGGGATGCTCCGGCCCGAAGGTCTTCTCTGAGATCGCCAAAGACTGTTGATAGAGCGACTCTGCCTCCGCGTAGTTGCTCGGCACCGCCCGGGAACGTCCAAGTGGCGTTGAACTTGGCGTAACCACACGTACGAACTTTGACCTCTGCGGAGGTCGCGCAGGGGACCGGGGCCGAGGACTTGCTCGAAGCGCGGCGGGAGGAGCTGGAGAGAGAGGCGAGCGCGAGCGAACCGCACGCCCCGTGCCGGTCGGGACGGGCCTATTGGGCGGCCTCGCAGTCGTGTGGATAACCTCATGTTCAAGTGCGGTGTCGGATACCGGGCGAAGCGCGGTGGCTGGGAATAGCTGGGCTGGGTCGGACTGCAGGCGTCCTTAATGCCGCTTTGGGCGCCGGAGTCCACCCGTTTTCCGACTCAATCGTTGAATATGTCCTCCAAGGCCTGACGCATGACTGCCTCGTCAGGATCGACCCCCGTCCAATACTTGATGCCGATACGGCCTTGGCCGACGAGCATGCCGAGACCGTCAATGACTGTACAGCCGCGGGTGTCAGCGTCGCTGATGAGGCGGGTGCGCGGCGGATTAGGGATGACATCGGCAACGATCATGTTGGGGCTCAGAGTGCTGATGTTGATGGCAAGTCGCGCTTCGACGTCGGGATACAGGCCTATGGATGTCGCGTTGACGACGATGTCGGTATCGGGGGGGACGTCGTAGTCGCCGTTCCATGGGACGAACTCTGCTTCGAAGCTGCCACCCGTAGCGTCACGTACTTTGCCGTTTAGCAGGTTGGCCAATTCCGTGCCGCGATCCGCCGTCCGATTTACGACCGTAGCATGGGCCGCGCCGGCCAAAGCCATCTCGACGCCGATCGCCCGTGCGGCGCCACCGGCGCCGAACATCACCATGTGTTTGCCGGCGGGATCGGTGACGCGGCGCAGGCTGGCGACGAAACCCTTGCCGTCCGTATTTTCGCCAATGAACTTACCATCGCGACAGACGACGCAGTTGACGGCGCCCATCAGTGACGGTGACTCGCCGAGGCCGTCGAGATGGTCGATGACGGCGACCTTGTGCGGGATCGTGCAGTTGAAACCGGCGAAGCCCATGGCGCGGGCGCCGCGCACGGCATCACCGAGATCGTCGGGCGCGACTTCGATCGTCAGATAGCGCCAATGCAGATCATGATGGCGGAAGGCTGCCTCGACCATCACCTGAGTCGGGTTCTCCGCGATCGGCTGACCAAATGCGGCGACCAGCTCTTGCTTGAAATTAATTTCCTGGGTCATTGCTTTCCTCCCAGATATGTGCGGCCCTCGGTGTGCACGGCTTGCCCCGCGACCGGGGTTTTGGCCGTGCGCCACGGCCACCACATACTTGAGCACAACGCGCGTTGCCCCTTGAGGCCTACCCTCCGTTGGTGCAGCTGATGGTGGCCCTAGGCCCTTTTTGTCGAAGCGATATTAACCTGTCGACGGCGCAGAGCCCTCCGCCACCGGCCTGGTCCGTCGTCT
>JAZGDL010000503.1:0-6135 GCA_036477795.1 Phycisphaerae bacterium | reverse complement strand
GTGCTGTTCGGTGAGATGGTCCCTTTTCGTTACGGCCGGCTGCGTTTTCTCTACCTGTGGCTCAACAGCCTGTCGCCATTCGGGCAGGGCGGATATGAATACTCCCTGACGCCGGGCGACGGCGCCGAGACCTTCACCATGCGTGCGCGGGAGGGCGGGGCCGCCTATCGCTTCGGCGTGCCGATCTGCTATGAAGACGTCATGCCCTACGTGTGCCGGAAACTCGCGTGGGACGCCGAGCTGGATGAAAAGCGCGTGGACTTTTTGCTGAACATAAGCAACGACGGCTGGTTTCTTCACCGCAATGAACTTCCCCAGCACTTCGCGATATGCACGTTTCGCGCCGTGGAGAACCGCGTGGGGGTGGCCCGCACGGTGAATACCGGCGTCAGCGGTTTCATCGATCCGGACGGCCGGGCCCATGACAAGATCGGGGTGGGCGAAACCGCCTGGCGGGTAGCCCGGGTGATGATCGATACGCGGAAGAGCCTCTATTCCCGAACCGGTGATCTGTTCGCGCTGGCCTGCGCCGTGGTATGGGCGCTTTTGTGCGTCGATTACGTCCTGCACCGGGCGTTGGCCGGCGGTAACGCTGAGGATGAAGTGACCGAATGACCGAGCACGAAGGGAGGAAGGGAGGAAGGCACGAAGGCACGAAGGACTCAATCGTCAATCGTCAATCGTCAATCGTCAATCGTCAATCCGCAATCCGCAATCGTCAACCCCCAATCGTCAATCGGGCACCGCGGAACCCACGGATTCTAATCCGTGGGCTTCTATGTTTCGGTGTGGGCGTGTCAGGATGTGTCATCATTCCGCGAGCGCCCGACCGCGCTCAGGAATCAGCTCTTCGTCGACGAGCGATCGAAGCGGTCAAACGTGCGGTACGGTATGAGCACGACTCCGGCGTGCGTGCCCTGGGCATCGAGGTGATGCAGAAGTGCCTGGGCGCCGACGGCCTGCCCTGGCTTCGCAACGCCCTGCGCGATGACGAGCCGGTGGTGCCCTTTGCCGCCCTTCTCGCCCTGGGCACGCTTCAAGATCGCGAATCCTATGCCACCATTCACGCTTTCGTGCACCAACAGGATGACAATCTGAAAGTGGCTGCCTACTACGCCCTGCACCGGCTGGGCGATACCAGTTATTCCGCTCGCTTGCCCGACATGCTGCTAACCCACCCTTCCTCCGACGTCCGTCGCAGCGCCGCGATGGTGCTGGGGCTGCTGGGTGATCCCCAGGCGGTCAAGCTGCTGGCCCGGGCCATGAAGGACCAGGACCAACTGGTTCAGCAGGAGGCCCTGGAGGCGATGGCCTCGCTGGGAAACCCGGAGGCGATTCAGCAGCTTACCTTTTCCGCGAGTTCGGGCATGGGGTTTCAGCGCGTCTCGGCGATCAATACGCTGGCGGCGTTGACCGACCCCAGTCTGGAGACCACCTTCCGGTACAAGCTGCAAGAGGGGGAGTATCTCGACACCAGGTTGGCAGGGGCGCGGGCCCTGGGGCTCTTGGGGATTGACGAGGGCTTTGGCATTGCGTTGAAGGCTCTCGATTTCAACAGCCCGCAGCGCGACGTCCGGCGGGATCCACCGGAGGCGCAGATTCGCAGGGTGCGGCAGTTGGCCGCCATCGCTCTAGGTGCCATCGGTGATCGGCGGGCGTTACCGGTGTTGCAGCGGCGCATGAATGATCAGTCCAGCCCCTGGGTGCAGGTCGTCGCCGCCGACGCGATTCTTGAAATCCTGGGGACAGACCCGTTGGCCCACATGTCGCGTGAGCGGCGCCGCGGTCAGCGCGAAGGAGCTTAGGCGTGCGTTGGTCGACTTTTGCGGCAGTTGCGATTCTGGGGCTGATCCTTCAAACCACGCTTGCGCCGCGTCTGGCCGTCGGCGGTGTCCGGCCCGATTGGGTGTTCGTTCTGGTGGTGTTCTTCGGGCTCTACGGGGCCCGCCGCGACGCATGGTTGGCCGGCTGGGTGCTGGGGCTGGGTGCCGACCTGGCCAGCATCGAGCGAATGGGGCTTTTTGCGATAGCCTACTGTTTGGTCGCCGTCGTGGTGAACGCGGTGCGGGACATGGTGTTCTTGAAGAATCCGGCGACGCACTTTTCTGTGACACTGGCAGCCGGGCTCCTGCTGCAAGCGGGGTTGCTGGGCTACCGTGCAGTCGTTTACCCGAATTCCATGACTCTCCGGCACCCGGCGGTCTTGCAGGCCGGGTGCGTGGCTTTGTATACGGCGCTCTGGGCCATCTTGATTCACCATCTTATGTTGAAGGCTTCGCAGCCCCTGGGACTGCGCACCTCGCGGTATACCCACCGCGGATTGGCAGGCGCCCGCAGGCCGGATCACGCGACGCGAGCCCGCACGGGTGGCGCTCATGTTTGAACGACGGCTCAAGATCATTCTGGCAAGCCTGCTCTCTGTGTTCGCGGTGATCGTGCTGCGCTTGGTGGAGTTGCAGGTGGTGCACGCCGCCAATTATCGGGCCCAGGCGGAGCGGGTGCTCCTTCGACCGGCGAGTACGCTTCCATTCGTCCGCGGGCGCATCCTGGATCGACGTGGACGGGTGCTTGCACGGGACGAGCCGTGTTGGCAGGTGAGCGTCGACTACGATGTTCTGTCGAGTGAGCCGACGCCCGGGACCCAGGAGATGTGGGAGGAGTTGGCCCGCTTCGGCGGTGAAACGCGCGAGACGTTGAGCCGACGCGCCGCATCGATCGTCGAGCGCATCAACCGCTGGCGTCGCGCGGTCGCCCAAGCCCGTGGTTACGAAGTCCCGTTGCGCGAAGAGCGCATGGCCCATGCGGTTCTGACCGGACTCGACGATCAACGCCAGATCGCCGCCCGCAGGCAGTTCGACCGCTACCCGCGGGTGAAGATCGAAAATGGATCGCGCCGGGCGTTGCACCCGCACCCCTCGCTGGCCCACATCCTAGGCCAGCTTGGCCCGGTCAGCGCCGCAGACCTGCGCAAAGACCCGAACAAGAGTGATCCGCGGGGGCGCCTGCTGCCGACCGATCGCGTGGGAATCTCCGGCGTGGAATATGCGGCTGAGCGGATGCTGCGCGGGCGGCGCGGGCGGTTGCAGTACAATCTACGCGGGCAACAAATCGATCATACGCCGGCTGTCGACGGCCGGGACGTCACCCTGACCCTGCACCTGGACCTCCAACGGGCACTCTATGAACTGCTGGAGGAGTCGCTTCCCGAGGTCGCACCCGATTCGCCGGGCGGCTCGGTGGTTGTTCTGCACGCAGCCACGCGCCAGGTGTTGGCCATGGTCTCCTACCCCGGCTACGACGCCAACGAGTTCCGACGCCTTTATGATGATCTTCGCCGCGACACCCGCAGCACGCCGCTTCGCTTTCGGGCGGTGGCCAACTGTTACGAGCCCGGCTCCATCGTCAAGCCGCTGACCTGCCTGGCCGGCGTGGGCAGCGGTGTCGTCGATACCAGCACCACCTTCTTCTGCGACGGATATTTCAATCGCGAGGTTTATCCCAACAGTTACCGTTGCTGGGCGATACACGGCACGACGCAGCGCAAAACGCATGGGCCTATGAATGTGGCGGATGCGGTGGCGGGCAGTTGCAACGTATTCATGTACAACGTCGCCGGTGCGGTGGGGCCCAATCGGCTGTGCCAATACTTCGACATGGCCGGCTTCGGCCGCACCACCGGCATGGGCCTTCGGGAGGAGCGCGCCGGGATCAACCCCTCACCGAGCTGGTTGATGCGACATCGCAACCGCACCGCCACCAAGGGGCACGCACGGAATTTCGCGATCGGACAAGGGGAATTGGTGG
Organism: Phycisphaerae bacterium; assembly: GCA_036477795.1. GTDB lineage: Bacteria > Planctomycetota > Phycisphaerae > UBA1845 > UBA1845 > JAZGDL01. The sequence goes on along the minus strand of JAZGDL010000503.1, from coordinate 2,331 downwards.
TGACGCCGGTGCAGGCCGCCAACCTGATGGCCGTCTACGCCACGGGCCTGTTCCAGGAGGTTACGCTGATTCGCGACGGCCGGGATAGATCATCGTGGCGGCTGCCGGTGCCGCGCGAAGCATGGACGGCGATCCGCGATGGTTTGTTCCGGGTGACTAACGACATCCACGGTACAGCCTATCACACCGCCCACTGGACCAACAGCCGATACGCCCTCTGCGGCAAGACCGGCAGCGCCACCACGCAGCCGACACCGACCCATTATCGCATTCGCTACCGGGACGGGTCGGGCACGACACGCGTTACCATCGTGCCGGCGAAAGTGAAGGCCCACGCGGTCAAAGCGTTCGAACGGGAACATCCCCAGGCGGTGTTTGACCGCGCCGCCGACGTGTCCGTGGAACGGGTCTGGCCGCCCCCCAAACCGAACTCTTCCGGTCAAAAGCACGCCCACGCGTGGTTCGCCGGTTACCTTCAACCCATCACACCGGACGGTCTGCCGCCCAAGCCCACGGATTCGAATCCGTGGGATCCGCCCATCACGTTTTCGGTGATGGTTGAGTTCGGGGGCAGCGGTGGTCGAGCCGCGGGACCGCTAGCCAGGAGCATCGCCCGGATCATCTGCCGGATTCTCGGTGACGATCTCGATCCGGACGGCCTCGAGGGGGGACCGAGAAGGGATTCTCGGTCCAGCGTTACGGACGGCCTCGAGGGGGGGGCGGGGCTATGAAGAGCCGCCGGTGGAAGTTTTCGGAAGCCGCTCCTTTACCGTCACGGTTCGGATCAGCGTCCTGGGCCGTCCTGGCTGCGGTGGCCATGCTTTACGTCGTCGGCTTGCTGTGCATCTACGCGACGGAGGTCTCCAGCGCCGCCGCGCCGGGCAAGACCATCAAGCATCTGGTCAACCTTGCCATCGGGCTGGGCGCGTTCATGCTGATCCTTCGTGTCGGCCATCAACGCATTGGGCGGTTCGCGGTGTTGATCGTGGCCCTGGGTCTGCTGGGTCTGGTGCCGCTGCTGGTTGCCCGACACGTTCCCTTGGGCGACGTGATTCCCCGGCGCCGGGGGGCTTTCCGCTGGATTCAACTGCCCTTTTACAGCTACCAGCCGTCGGAGTTCATGAAGATTGCGTTCATCGTCGGTCTGGCTGCCTATCTGCGATACCGGCGGAACTATCGGACCTTTCTGGGCTTGATGATTCCCATGGCGGCGTCGCTGGTGCCGCTTGCGCTGATTCTCATGGAGCCGGATTTGGGAACGGCACTGTTGATAATGCCGGTTCTGTTTGTAATGCTGTTCGCCGCCGGCGCCAAAACGAAGCACTTCGTAGCCGTCGGCGCGTGCGGTCTCTGCGTGATGCCGGTCCTATGGACTCGACTGCAGCCGTATCAGCGATCGCGCTTCCTGGGAGTGCTGCTCCAATCGGAGGGCTTGCGGGCGCGCGTGATCGAAGAGCCGCACAAGTATCGTTTCCTGGGGAGCGAGCGGCAGTCGCGCGAATGGGAGCACGGCAGCGGCATGCAGTTGGTACGTTCCAAGGCGGCGTTGGGGTCGGGCGGGCTGACCGGTCACGGGTGGGCCCGAGGCGCCTTCGTGGAGTTCAGCTTCCTGCCGGACAAGCACAACGATTTCATCTTTGCCATGGTGGGGCATCAGTGGGGGCTGGTGGGGTGCCTCCTAGTAGTGACATGCTATGTCATCATGGTGTTGGCTGGTATCGAGATCGCCGCTGCCACGCCCGAGCCCTTCGCCAGGTTGTTGGCCGTTGGGGTGGTGGCCCTGCTGTCAACTCAGGTGGCCATCAACATCGGCATGACCATCGGCCTGGTGCCCATCACCGGCATGACCCTGCCGTTTGTAAGTTACGGCGGCAGCAGCCTGCTGGCCAACTTCATCGGGATCGGCTTGCTGATCAGCGTTTCCAGATCACGACCGTTTCTGCTGGCTGACAAGCCGTTCGAGTTCGGCGCATCCGCCGGCAGAGACGCAGCTCTTCGGCCTGCACCGTCCTATCGTGCAGGGCCGTAGTGTAGTGGTCGCGGAGTTGGCGCATTCTTCACGAACCGAGACGCGACCGTGAGGGAGCGGGCCTGGTAGGGCGAATCGTTCACCCTCCCTTACGGTCGGGTATCGGATAACAGGGTCAATCCCTTAATCACCAACTGGCGAACCACTCCTTGGTACTCAGGGAGTTCAACCGTCTGGTCCAGGTATTGAACATTGCGTGATCGAGTGCCAGCTTGGATCACTTGGCAGCGTTGCCAAGCCCGGGCAGGTTCGGCCGCCACGCGCCGCAGCATGGCTGCACCGCGTCGCCGCACGGTGATGAA
>JAZGDL010000502.1:0-2591 GCA_036477795.1 Phycisphaerae bacterium | reverse complement strand
ACGGAGCTCGCCAAAGCGAAGCCATTGGATTTACCCGGCGGCCGTCGGCACCTCGCCAATGGCGGCCACACGCTTTACGTGCTGGACGAGCCGACCATCGGTTTGCACATGGCCGATGTGGAGAAGCTGATCGGCGTTCTCCATCGGCTGGTGCACGCAGGCAACACGGTGATCGTGATCGAACACAATCTCGACGTCATCGCGGAAGCCGACTGGCTGATCGATATGGGCCCGGAGGGCGGCAAGAACGGCGGCAGGATTGTCGCCCAGGGAACGCCGTTGGACGTCGCCCGCAAGAAAAAGGTGTCACATACGGCGAAAGCCCTGGCGACATTTTTTCGCCAGCGCAAACGCCCGGGAAACAGGTCTCATTTATAGGAGCAGACGCTCCACAGGGGCAAAAAAAAGGGCGGCGAAACCGCCGCCCCTTTTTACGGTCTCGTCGAACGCCTAGTTGACGGCGAACTTGACCGAGCCGAGAACAGAGCCATCCTCGGATACGATCACCAGGCGCCAGTCGCCCGTCCAATCCGGCTGAACATTCTTGGTACTCCACGTGCGCCAGTCACCGCTGCGCACGGTGAGTGGCACGTCGGCTACCAGGATGTCGCCGTGATACCACTTGTGGTAGACACGGGTGTCCCCTTCCGCCCCGACGATGCGGGTGAAAGCGTACAACTTGCCGACGGACGAATCGAAATACGAGGAAATCCCCGTGGGCACACGATCGTAGACGCCGGTGCCGATGGCCACGTCCTGGACCTGCAGCGAGCCCGCCCACGCAAGGGCAGGAACGGCAAGGACCATGGCCGCGATGGAAGTCAGCAGCGTTTTTCTCAGATTCATGAGTGCAATCTCCTTGGTATCGCCGATTCGGCGATTGGCAATTCGGGGGCGCCGGAGCCCACGCTACGCCGTAGGCAGTGAAAACCGGGTCGTCGGACTGTCGCGCGCCCCTTACCTGAAAGGCCTGTTGGCGGCTTCACGCTAATAGTAGTCGGCAGCCAGGCGACCAACCTTGATACGAACGCCCCCAGCCACCAAATTGTGGACACCCACTAATTTGAATAGTGGGTGTCCACAATTTGCAATTTGTCCACAAATTCAGTAGCGGTAGTATGAATGTTATAATGTAACGTTTTCAGCTGTGGCAAATCGTAACGGTGACTAAGTTCGAGCAATCCGGGCTCGGGGGTGGGGCCCGGTGGTGGCTTCTGCTGCCGGCCCTCAGCTTCCTGATATGGCCTGCTTCGCTGGTGGCGGCACCCAGGGTGGTGGCCAGCATCGGGCCCGTGCACGCGCTGGCGGCCGCCGTCATGGGCGACTTGGGCGAGCCCCGGAAGATCGTGCGTGGCTATGGCTCACCCCACGCCTACCAGATGCGTCCTTCGGATGCCGCCAGTCTTCATGACGCCGATCTGGTCCTGTGGATAGGGCCCTCGCTGGAGACATTCCTGGAACGCCCGCTGGCGGGAGGCCGTGACGGCACCCGCGTGGTGGCGCTTTCGGCCGTCCCCGGCCTGGCCCTGCTCGCGAATCGAGGTGCCGGAGTCCGAAAGGACGATGGGCACTCCGACGGGCACGGCAGGGCCGGCACCTACGATGCGCACATCTGGCTGAGCCCTTTCAACGCCAAGCTGATGGCGGGCGCTATCGCCAAGGAGTTGAGCGCACTGGACCCGGAGAACGTCGCGACCTACCGGGCAAATACGGACCGCCTGTGGCAGCGCATCGACGCCATGGAAAACCGCATCGCGTCACGGCTCGCACCGGTACGCACGATCCCCTTCGTGGTCTTTCACGATGCCTTTCAGTATTTTGAGGTGAGTTTTGGACTCAATGTCGTGGGATCCGTTACCGTAAGTCCGGATCGCATGCCCAGCGCCCGGCGCATCAAGGCGCTCAGAGAGAAGATTGCGGAGTCCGGAGCGCGTTGTGTGTTTCGCGAGCCGCAGTTCGCATCCGCATTGGTGCAGGTCCTGCTCGAAGACTCAAACGCGCGCGCGGGCGTGATCGATCCCCTGGGCACCGATGTGGCCCCCGGGCCGGACGCCTACATCGAGCTGATGGACTCGAACACCGACGCACTGGTCGATTGTCTGAACCGGTAAGCGCAGGCCGGGCTCGTGAGGCTCGACCGGCGTTACTATTCGTTGATGAGAATCCTGGTGCGCGTGCTCGCCACCTGATGCTCGTCGATGAACTTGAATTGGTGCGTGCCCACTTTCACCACGTCATCGTGTTTCAGCATGCACTTCTTTGTACGCTTTCCGTTGACCTTCGTGCCGTTGGTGCTCTGCAGGTCCTTCAGCCAGAAGTCGTGCAGACCTTCCATGTACTGGCTGGGTTTGACCGCGATCTCGGTGTTGTAACCACTGACGGCGTCATCGTCGAGCTGAATGTTGTTATCGACATTGCGACCGATCTTGAAAACGCCTTCATTGAGCGGATATTCGCGCACATTGGCGCCATCCACGACATGCACTAACTTACCCATTTGAATAGTTCCTCTTTTAGTTTCTCTCGCCGGGTCAAGCGCGACCGACGGCCTTGCGGGTTCGTCTTACCTTTTCCTGACACCTGACCAATGC
>JAZGDL010000501.1:0-7604 GCA_036477795.1 Phycisphaerae bacterium | reverse complement strand
AGTGTTTCCAGCGGAATCTGCCCCAGCAGCGGCTGACGGCCTTCCGGCAAGCGCGGTCAAACCGAGCGTAGAAATTCCAGATTCGGGCGACGCGCCCAGAAACCCAAACGGCCCGCCGCCCGCAACGCCAGCCGGACCTCCCAAAACGGTTACGAGAAGTCCGACAGACTCCTAGCGCGTCCTGGAGGTACTTGTATGCCGTGGACCAGGTTGCCCCATCCCCTCCCAGCGGCGCATCATCGTCGACACGGATCACGGCCGGCGTTAGCTCAATCTTGAAGGGGATGTCACTGCCGCCAGCGGAGTCGTCGTCGACAGGGTAGATGGTCTGCCCCGTGGCCACCCCGGTCGTTGCACCGATCGCCAACAGCAAACACGACAAGTCCGCCTGCAGCACGGGTTATGCCAGGTCGCGGGCGACCTGCTTGCGGGTGCCACACCCTTTCCAAGGGTGGGAGACCGACTGAAGATTGGAGATTGTCTCGACACTCGATTCGGTCCCCCACGACCAGAGGGGCTAGGGCACCGGACGTCGATCCGTTTATGGCCGCACCTTTGATGTTGCGATGTTGTCGTGTCATTGGACGCCTCCTGTCCGCGTACCCCGCGCTGGCGCTTGGGGCTCTGATCGCGACATCGCTGTCTGTGCGTCGTTTAGCTGCCCGAGGTTGGACACCCGGGTCAGCTCGAATCGGCCGGCGACGCTGATGGGGTCGCGGTGCAGGCCCTCGATCGTCTCGGCGTAGTCACCGGCCAGAAAACTGTCGCCGTAGCCGGGGTTGATCACGCCCGGCGGGGCCTGGGGCGAAACCGAAAACGTCATCCGACGCTCTATGTCGTAGCATTCACCAATATTGTTGCAGTCATGATCGGGGTGGAAGCGGTGTCGGAAGGGGTTCAGGGGATGATTCCCGGACAGGCTGATCGTTCCGGTCAACGGGCCCCCCGCGAAACCGCCTTGCAGAACCAGGTCGCCGGGGCCGCACTCGGCGCCGTTACAGTCGGCATTCGATGAGCAGCTCACGTTCGGTGTTTCGCCCCCCAGACACACGTCAAACGCGTAGCCGACGGTGCTGACACGCCAGGCGAACGGTTCGCCGTCGATAATGCTGCCGCCCTGCAATGGGTCGCACACCTGCGGTGGGCACTGCGGCGTGGCCAACACAAACACGCCGGGGGTGGGAGGGATCTCCGGGGGCGTCCCCGGATCGCCCGGCCGAAAGAGGAGCGTCACGTCCGTAAGCAGTTTGTACTCCCCGCCCTCGCTGAGGTGGACGATAAGCGGAAACCGTATCTCGCTCGCCGTCGGCCGCAGCGACGCCGTACTTATCGTCCGGGTTCCCGATCAGATCGGGATCGTTGGGATCGTCGTTGGTCCAGATACGCGAGCCGGCTGTGACCCAGGACACCCGGTCCACCGTGACCGAGCCCAGGTACAACCCCGCGTGTGGCGCGATCCCACCGCCTTCCCGCGCCTCTGCGGCCCCGGCTGGACCCACAACCGGCAAGACCTCCGCCGACAGCGGAAGCACCCGGCGGAAGCCCAAACCGTCGGTGACCACCAGCACGCTCTGATACTGCGACACCGCGCCGTCGTCGGGATCGACCGTCGCCGTCGACAGGCCCGCACGTCGCACCGAAACGCGCAGGACGCGGCGGGCGCCGGCTTCACCGGCCGCCGCCAACGGGTACGTCTCGGAGATCAGCGGGCGCCACTGGAAGATGTCCTCGACCTTGCCGCCGGCGCCGTAGTCCAGCCAGCGCAGCGGCACGTCACCGGCCACATCGGGCGTGTCCACCGCAGCGCCAGCCGACGAGGCGGCGGTCAGCGTGATGTCGCGCGGCGACGTGGTCAGATTGCGAAAGGTCATCGAATGCTGCAGCCGGCTGCGGGCATACACGATGCCGCGCAGCGAACCGTTGTCGATCGCGATGGGCCCGTCGTAGGTCACATCAGCGCCGGATTTCACCCAATACCCGCGGCCGGCTGTGATCTGACTGCTCGCCGCGACGCTCGTCAAAGTGCCATTGGGTTGCACTTGGAAGATCTCGGTACCGTCGAAAGCGCTGGACGCCTCCAGATAGGCCGTGAAGGTTGGTGGTGATTCCGCGGGGTCGACAACATGAAAACCGTTCAGCGTGAAACCCTGCTTCCAACGTGTCGTTGAACCACTGGGCTTGCCCCTGACGGTCAAGACGATGGCCTGCGAGGCCTTGATGAGATACGCACGGGTGCCGCGAATCACACGAAGGTTGTTGGCGATGTGCCCGGGGTCACTCTGCGGCACCCACACCCGTCAGCCGGTGCTGTGGACCGGCGTGCAGGCCGGGTCGCTGGGGTTCGTGCACCCTTCCGGTACGCCGGCCGACGGCCCGGGCGCTCGCATCCACACGCCGGTGATCGGTTGACCGGCGAACACCACGTCCGCTTCCGCCGGCACCGGATCAACCTCCAGGTAGACCGTGTTCCATCCTGGTGCAAGCGTGAAGGTTTGCTCGATCCACTGAGCGCGGGTTACCGTCGCACAGGCGCTCACAGCGCCGATGATCAAGCAGCGTGTGTAGAAGCCGTTAGCCGTGTTCATGGCTGTTTCCTCTCACAGTTGGGAACCGTTGTGTCAGCTCCGCGAATGCTAGACGCTCTCCCCCCGCCCCTACGCCGCTCGAAGGAGTTGCCCGGTCCTCATGCGCTTTTCGTTTCCTGGCAGATCCGGCCTCGAATCGCTTGGGCGGGGTGCTCCAACCCTTAGACCGCCGAATACCAGAATTCCCCGCCCGGGTCAACCCTGTTGTTCGAGATTCGTGGTCCGCCCTTCTGACCCCTCCCCAGGTGACGATACCACTTGACCGCTTGTCATGTTTGTTCGTCCTCGCTCCTGACGCTACCCAGACCGGTAAGCCAGAGTGCAACAGCGATGGAATCGTGCTGAAGCCGCTGGCACTTCTGCGTGTTCTTGCCGGGAACCTGCTGTTAAGCGGAAATCAACGAAGGTCATCAGTACTTGTTCGGGCCGGACTGGCTTGGCTTGGAGGCTGAGTCTGCTGTTCTCGTTCCCGGCGCGTACCGCGCCCGCCGTCAGCGCAAGCCCCGTAGCCCGTGATGGCAGAGACGGGAGAACGAGCGGTTAAATGCCGTGAACCGGTGCATGAAATCGACTTTGTATCTGGCACTAAACGAGAACGGCGGTCAACCCGTCTTGGTCCACAAGAAAGCCTGTCTCAACGACGGCCTTGTGGATCGAACCGAGGCTGCAACGCTGACTGCGCCAGCGGGAAACGGATTGCGTCATCGAGACTTTCGCAGAACCTCTGTCGCTCATGAGTCGTCGCGCCGGTGCGAATTGCGATGGTTCGGTACCGCGCAGGAGCGGTCAATGGAATCCACAGTGGAACTCCATCGGGTCGGGCGCCGTTTCAGCGCCGCCCCACGCACCACCAATCGCCGTTTTCGAACGAATACACACAATCGGCCACCGGACTTCATGCCGGAGTGGCAAGAGCTCCGCGCAGCGGTGTAGCCGCCGGGCCGAACAACTTCAAGAGCTCTCACAGAAAAGGCGCGACGCGTCGGCGTTGCGTCACTTTTGCGTCAGTTTGCGGAGTGTCTGCCAGGTGATCATGACCATGGCATGTACACGACATGCACATGTCGTAGCGGGGTCAAGAACGCGGGTCGTACATGGGTTGCACATGGCTTGTAGGTAGTGCGAGGACTGAAAATCCGTGTGTCGGCGGTTCAAGTCCGCCCCTGCCCAGTCCTTCAACTTTGAATCCACAACGAGTTAGCATTTCAGCCATTCGCGGAGGAGCGCGCCCGAGGTAGGCTTTTGCGTCAGTTTTGTGTCAGTTTGCGGAATGTCACCCAGGTGACTATGGCAAGTAGATGTTCTTGGCAGCATCGCGCTCGGTGTTCCTCTTGCCTTGCCGGATGGACTTCTCGTAATACCGCGGTGGCCATCGTATCACCTCATGGCTTTTTTCCCACTGCGCGGGCTCGACCATGACGAAGCCGCCGTCGGGGAGCACATCGAAGGCGCCGGGCTGTACGACTCAACTCTTGTTGAGCAGCTCATTCCACAGACTCCCTGCGTCTGCACGCGCTTTCTTGTCGACTTCAGTGGCGTCAGGCGATTCACCTGTTCGCATAAAGCCATGCCTTGCGCCTTCATAGGTCACCGGTGCATAACTTTTGCCGGCATCTTTCATGAATTCTTCCGTCTCCGGTATGGTTGCGGTCACACGGGCATCATTACCGCCATAGAAACCATAGACCGGACATTCGATTCTTTTGAGAGATTCCTTGTCACGTGGCTTCCTACCATAGAAGACGAAAGCTGCTGCCAACGTCGGCTGATTCGTGGCAAAGCGAAACGTCTGCGAGCCGCCTCAGCAAAATCCGGCGACGGCTACTTTTCCATTGCAGGCCGGCAGTTTGGAGACATAATCAAAGCTTGCATTCAAGTCTTCGGTCACCTGCTCTGGGCTTAGCTTGTAAAGCGCATCTCGTGCAGCATTGCTGTCGGGAAAGTCGCTAGTCTTGCCACCGCCCGGACCCATTCCGGAAAGGAGGTCGGGTGCAATCGCGATGTAACCGTCCTCGGCAAGCTGGTCCGTAACCCCTCTAACCCAATCGGTTAGGCCGCGGTTTTCATGGATGACAAGCACTGCCGTGGCTCTATCTTTCACTTCAGGATACACGACGAAAGGATGCATCACACGTTCGCCATGCTTGATAGTCACCCATTCGTGGTGGCGCGGAGATTCATTCAGCCGTTTCAAGACATGTTCCTGCGCCGAAACTGCATGGCATATCAGAAGGAGCGTGGCGGTGAGCATGAACGTTCTTCTCATCACTTTTCCTCCTCATATAGTGCAGTAGATGCAGTAGATGACTGACGCTTCCGTTGAGGAATCCGGAGCCTATTACGTTTTTGCGATCAACGACTGTGGCTCTTTAGACACGTCGAATACCGCCGACGTCATCGTGGAGCCGTGTAACGGCGGACCTTAATGGTTGCTCGTCGCATCGCCGCTGTGCGGGTTCAGGCAGGGACGATCCGACATCCCCGCCCTTGCGTCGCGCCAACACGGGCGCCAACAAACACCCAGATGACAAGCCTGACGCTCCATAGAGCGCCGATGCCCGGCGTAGGCTTGGAGACCCATTTCCCAACGATTCCATAACATATTGTAAAATAACAGGTTACAGTGTATCCAGCTCGGTTCCGTTCGATCTTGTGGTCACATGGACTTGACAGGGAGTTAGGCATGTGTTAGGATACAGTCGGGTGCACGATGCTCGTTGTATCGGGGAGATCACGACAGGAGAACCGTCGATGCCTTGGAGCGAAGCTTCGCGGCTCGGAAATCATCACTCGCTTGGTAATCCATCGGTCCTGTCCTGTCGTCGAGTCGGTGACATGGCAGGACTACTGGCAACGGTGCAGAAGGTTTTTCGAGGCCGATACGCGGCTGGTTCATCGCCTCAATCGGCTCAAGTTTGCGTGGCCGAGTTTTCTTCGCCGCCCGAAGAGCAAACGCCGTCAACTGGCCTACTGCTGGCGGTACTTCGGCCTGCTGCACCACACGCTACGAGTAGCACGGACCGAACCCAGGCGAGGCGACCCCTTGCCAGTGCTGCATCGCATTCTTGCGTTTGCGACGTTCACGGTGGAGATTCGTGGATCACCCGGCAAAGCCGCCGGTCTGGTAACCAATAGGAATCCCGTGTATCAACTCGGGCGACTGCCACCGAATGCGCCACCCCCAACGCCGCGGCATGTTCCGTTGGTGTTGCCGTTGGGGGCAGACGCACCATTCTATCACTATCGCCAAATCCGTCTGGAGAAGAACAGCGGGACGACTCTCCTCCTATGCCCATCGGTTGAGCTGAGCGACCGATCCAAGAGCTTCGGGCCCATTGATCGACTCACTCGGCTGATCAGCAGAAAGCCGGATCCGTACTGGAAACCGCGGTCGCGCTTGCTCGCGCGTCGCGTACTGGCCCCCCTGTTTCGCATGTGGAGACCGCCTCGACAACCGCAGCAGAGACTCTCCGAACTCACAATACTCGACCTCGGGGCGGGCACAGGACATCTAGCCGCAACAGCCTGGCGCTATCTTTGTCGCTCCTTTCCTCCGTCGCGTCGCCCACGTGTGGCGATCCACTTCGTTGACGCGAGTGGCCCATCCTTTGGTCGGTCATTCGGCGTCACACGCGAGGCTGATGACATCGCCCATGTGGAATGGACCAAGGCAGATTACCGGGCGCTGCTGGATGACGACAACTGGTTAGGAGCCAATGGGCCGTTTGATTGGGTTTTCTTGTGCCGGCTTCTCGACAACGCGAGCAATTTCATCGTCGAGCAAATTGAAGTCTTGGATGACCGAACAGCAGGCGATTCCTTCCGATGCAAGCCACACTGGTGCTTGGCGCCGCGTCGTCAACCCCACGGGATCTCCGAACTCGCTGTCCGTACGGCTCGGCGCAACACCCTCTCGGGAACGCTCATGCCTCAGTTCTCACTGTCGGATTACTTCGGAGCCATGCAGGCGGTGGTCACAAAGGATCTGGATGCGGCCCACCCCAAGTTGCAGCATCTTCCGGTTCGATGCTTCAATCCGGCTTCTCTAACTACCATATCGGGTCGAAGTATCGTCGCACAGATCATGAAGGTGGCTTCGGCGATCGTCATCGAGGATCTTGATCTTATGCCGGAATATCTATCGACGCATCGAGAGCAATTCGGGCTCGCGGGAACGGCCGCGATACATTGCGTCTCGGACGGTTTCGCGACAGAATCGCAGCAGTATGTCATTACCAGGCCTGAGTGGGCGGACCGCCTACGAGGAGTGCGGTTGTGGTAGAGGTTGTCAGGAGGAAGCGCAAACCGCCAATCCTTACGCCCTCCTCGATTCCCTGTCTCCGGCAACTCCCCACGATCAACATCACCCAGGGCTGCGCCCTGGGGTGCACCTACTGCTACATCCAAGGCTATTCCCACTATCCGGGCCCCAATCGCGTGGTCCTCTTTGAGAACACGGCCGAGCTCGTTCGGGAGGAGCTGAGACGCAAGCGTCGGATGCCTTCGCGAGTGTACTTCAGCCCGTCGAGCGACGCGTTTCAGTACCTGCCCCAAGTGCGGGAGGTCAGCTTCCAAACGATGTCCCTGCTGCTCAGTGCCGGAATTGAGGTGTCGTTTCTGACCAAAGGGTTTGTTACAGACCGGTTCATTCGCTTGTTCGCCGAGAAGCCGCATCTGGTCTTTGCGCAAGTCGGAATCACGACTCTGGAACCGAACTTGTGGAAACGTTTCGAGCCGCGAACCTCGCCCCCGCGCAAGAGGGTTGAGTGTCTCCGCGCACTCACGGAAGCCGGCATCACAACGACGGCACGTCTCGATCCGTTGTTCCCCGACGTCACCGATACGCAAGAGAATCTCGTGCCGTTGCTTCATTGTCTTCGGGAGACGGGCATTCGCCACGTGGCGGCCAGCTACATTTTCCTGCGTCCGCCGTTTGCGGCCAGGGTGAGCGAGCAGGTCAACGGTCTTGTCGCGACGCGTGCGGAGCCGAACCTTTGGGGATACCAGCGATTTGCCAAA
>JAZGDL010000500.1:0-5342 GCA_036477795.1 Phycisphaerae bacterium | reverse complement strand
ACCTTCTCGTCGAGGTGCTTGGGCAGTACGTAAACCTTCTTATCGTATTTGCCGCTGCCACGGGTCTGCCACAGCTCGATCTGAGCGATGATCTGGTTGGTGAAGCTGGCGCTCATGACGAAGCTGGAGTGGCCGGTGGCGCAGCCCAGGTTCACCAGGCGGCCTTCAGCCAACACGATGATGGACTTGCCGTCGGGCCAGGTGATCAAGTCAACTTGCGGCTTGACCGTCGTGCGCGTCAGGCCGGCGTCGTCGAAGATGGAGGCGATTTGTATCTCGCTGTCGAAGTGGCCTATGTTGCAGACGATGGCCTGGTGCTTCATCCGGTCCATGTGCTTGCGGGTGATGACGTCGATGTTGCCGGTGGTGGTGACGAAGATGTCGCCCCAGGCGCAGGCCTGGTCCATGGTCACCACCTGGTAGCCTTCCATGGCGGCTTGCAGGGCGTTGATGGGGTCGATCTCGGTGACGAAGACGGTGGCGCCCATGCCTCGAAAAGCCTGGGCACAGCCTTTGCCGACGTCGCCGTACCCGGCGACGACGCAGTTCTTGCCGGCGATCATGACGTCGGTGGCCCGTTTGATGCCGTCGATCAGGCTCTCGCGGCAGCCGTAGAGGTTGTCGAACTTGCTCTTGGTGCAACTGTTGTTGACGTTGATGGCGGGACAGCCCAAGGCGCCCTGGTCCATCATCTGATAGAGGCGGTGGACGCCGGTGGTGGTCTCCTCGCTGAGGCCGCCGATGTCGCCGAGCAGTTCGGGATACTTGTCGTGGATCAACTTGGTTAAGTCGCCGCCGTCGTCGAGGATCATGTTGAGGTGGGTGCCGTCGGGCCAGTGCAGGGTCTGCTCGATGCACCAGTCGAACTGCTCGACTGTTTCCCCCTTCCATGCGAAAACGGGGATGCCGCTCTGGGCGATGGCCGCGGCGGCGTGGTCCTGGGTGCTGAAGATGTTGCAGCTACTCCAGCGGACCTCGGCGCCCAACTCGACCAGGGTTTCGATGAGCACGGCGGTCTGGATGGTCATGTGCAGACAACCGGCGATGCGGGCCCCGGCGAGTGGTTTCTGCCCGGCGTATTCGGCGCGCAGGGCCATCAGACCGGGCATCTCGTGCTCCGCGATGTTGATCTCGCGACGTCCGAAATCGGCCAGGGTGATATCGGCTACCTTGAAGTCCTCAACGGCAGTGGTCATGGTTTCGTTTCTCCGAATTTGTGTGGGTCAGATTGAACCTTTTTGTTCTCTCGGGGCGGTTTTGCGTTTCTGTTTTTCATCGAAGGTCACAAGGTCCAAGGTCAAAGGTCGAAGGTCAAAGGTCCGCGCCTGGGGACCTTCGACTTTCGGTTTTGGAACCTCGACTTTCGGTTTGGACTTTCGACTTTCGACCTTGGACCTTCGACTACTCCTGGGGCACCGCCGCGCGGTCATTACGAATAGATCAGGCACCTGTTCGGGTGCGGCTGCGGATGGCTCGGCCTCCAGCTCGCGATAGGAGACCTGGTCGAAGCCGGCGGCTTCGAGCTCGCGGGCCAGTCCGGCCGGTTCAAACCCCCACCATCGATCCTGCATACGCTCGTGGAACGTTGTGAACTGGTGGGCGGCTTGCTCGACGACGAGTAATCTCCCATGCGGTTTGAGGACGCGACGTATTTCCGCCAACGCGCCGGGCGGCGAGGGCACGTGATGCAACACCAGGACGGCCAGAACCAGATCTACACGCTCATTGGGTATCGGCAGTCGGCTGAGATCGCCCCGCTTGAGTAGCACGTTATTGATTTTTCCGGCTTGGCATCGGTTGCGGGCGACTTCGAGCATTTCCGGAACGGGGTCCACGGCGATGACCTTGCGGAAGGTCCTGGCCAGGGTCGGGAGCAGGAAGCCGGTGCCGGTTCCGATATCGGCGACCACCCAGCCAACGGGGAGCAGGCTGTTGAGGGCTTCGAGGTGGAAGGCGTCGCCGAAGGCGTCAACGCGCATGCGGTCCCAGCGGTGGGCGATGCGCGAGAAAAAATGACTTCCGTTATCTGCGCGGCGCTCCAGGACCCGATCCAACCGGGTCTGCAGGGTCTTGGGCAGTTGTTGTTGGCTGACCCATTCGAGGATGCCAGCTCGCAGAGGCTGGGCGGCGGTGTCAGCCAGAGCAGTCCGGTCCGGCATGGCGTAGCGAACGGCGGTTCCCTCCCGGCGGTCGTGGATGAGGCCGGCATCGCGGAGAACCTTGAGGTGCCGTGACACGGTGGACTGCGGCTGGCGCAGGCAGTCGACCAACTCGGAGACGCTGAGCTCAACCCGGCTGACCACATGGAGGATGCGTCTGCGGGTGTTGTCAGCCAGGGCTTTGAAGAGCAGTTCAGCGTGCATGGTTTCCGGTCTACCGATTCATCGGCATGTGGGGCGGCCTGTCCATCCGTATATCCGGATTATAGGATCATCCGCGGCGGGTGTCAAGAGGGTAGTATCGTCTCAATCTCGAACGAGCGCCACTAACAGTACCGCGCAAGGTTGCCTCATGGCGGCTGCAATATATGTGGGACCGGCTTTCCAGCCGGTCTCATCGGGCCAGAGAGCGGTCTGACCGGCTGGAAAGCCGGTCCCACAGGCAGAAACGGCTGACCTTGCGCTGTACCGCTAACAAGTACAGCGCAAAGTCATCTTGCATACGGTGCGGCAGTCGGCAATGATTGCACCTGACAGAGCGGCAGGGATCGTTGGTTTGCCCCAGGGGCATATGAGAGTAGCCCAGTGATCCCCGCGATGAATCGCTGGGCTATTGACGTTTCGTTCCTACGGGACGATAGCCCCCGTGACGATCGCGATGGTTTGCGAAAGTCGAATAGGAGCGACTTTGCGCTGAAGGGTTTGTCGATTTAGTCGTTTGGAGCGCTCCCTGATGTAGCGCCACCCCTTGTGGGTGGCGCCAAACGGGGGGTGCGCCACCCACAAGGGGTGGCGCTACAGACTCAATCGACAGCCCCTGTACCGTTAGGCCATGGACCTTCAACACGTTAATGTCAAGATCTATGTAGACGGCGACCTTGAGGTCGACCCCGCCCGCTTTATCGAAGTCTTCCACCAGTGGATCTCCGAGCAGGTGCTGGATGAGCTGCTCATTGATGTGGCTGACTACCGCCATGTGCCGTCCGGGCCCGGTGTGATGCTGGTGGCCCTGGAGGCCGACTACAGTATGGACAACGCCGACGATCGCTACGGCATGCGTTACAACCGCAAGGCCCCGCTGGAGGGCAGCAACGCAGACCGCTTCGGCCAGGCCTTGCGGTCCGCCGCCAACGCCTGCCGGCTGCTGGAGGATCATTTCGCCGACGAGGGTTCTCTGAAGTTCAGCCGGCAGAAGTTGGAGCTGTTCATCAACGACCGGGCCCTGGCACCCAACACGCCCGAAACCTACGCAGCCTGCAAGCCGGAGCTGGAGGCCTTTTTCAAGAAGGCGTTCGGCCACGGCGAGTTCAGCATGGAGCACCGCAGCGACCCGCGCCGCCGCTTCGGCGTCACCGTCAAGGTGGCCAGGCCCTTCGAGCTAACGCGATTCTGAAGACCCTGCCGTAGTCGGAGACAAGCCGTGCGATTTCTCTGTTTGTTGACGTGATCGACGGGTGGCCCATGTCCTTTGGACATGGGGGAGATGATGATACACGTTCAGACCGCCCTGGTGATGCAACGCGCCCACGATCATCGCCTCCCCCACCTCCAAGAGGAGGTGGGCCACCCGGCCCGGCTTGGGTCAGCGAGACAACGCGGGAAGTGGCTTGCCGTTTGGCAGACGCCCGAACGACCATCTCGCGTTCGATATCGTCGAGGGCGCGCGGCTGCGACGGCAACGGTGGTAACCGCCGAATGACGTCGCTCGTGGCCTCATTTGACGTCTTCGTCGAAGGTCTTCTTGCGACGGAGGATGTGGTGGTAGTGCTGGGCGAAGCGGTGGGCTTCGTCCCGGACCTGTTGCAGGAGTCTCAGGGCGGGGTTGTTGCGAGCCAGGCGGACGGGGGCGGCGCGGGCTTGAGTGTAGATTTCCTCCATGCGTTTGGCCAGCGAGATGACCATGGGTGGTTGTATGTTCATTTCGCTGAAGGCGTCGCGGGCGGCGTGGAGTTGGCCCAGGCCTCCGTCGATGAGGATGACGTCGGGGTAGAGCTCCTCGCCCTCGGCGGCGTAGCGATAGCGGCGGGTGACGACCTCGCGGATGCTGGCATAGTCGTCGGGGCCGATAGGTTGGTCCGATAGCGGACTCTCAGACGGGTGGGCCATGTCCTTTGACGGGTGGCCCATGTCCTTTGGACATGGGGGAGACGATGATACATGCTCAGACGGCCCTGGTGATGCAACGCCCCCACGATCATCGCCTCCCCCACCTCCAAAGGAGGTGGGCCACCCGGCCGAGCCGATCGGACTCTCGGTCCAGCGGATTCTGAAGCGGCGGTAACCGTTCTTGAAGGGTTTTCCGTCGATGAAGCAGACCAGAGAGCCGACGGTCTCGGAGCCGCCCAGATTGGCTATGTCGATGCCCTCGATGCTGCGCGGGGGGTTCTCCATGCCTAGAAGTTCGGCGAGTTTCTCGAGGCCTTGGGTGGGGTCGATGTAGAAGACCTCGGGTTGGACGTCCTGATGGACGTCGCCGGAGAGCGCCAGGGATTCGATGGCCTTGATGCGGTTGCGGATGCGGGCGGCGTCGGCGTAGTTGCGAGCCTGGGCGGCGGCTTTCATTTCTCCGGTCATCTGACGGACCACGGTGCTGCGTTTGGAGGCCATGAACTTCTTAAGGCGGTTAATGTCCTTTCTGTAGTCCTCCCTGCTGATCAGGTCGGCGCAGGGTGCGGAGCATTGGTCGATGGCGTGGAGCAGGCAGGGCCGGAAGTAGCGGCGGGATTGGTCGCCGTCGGCGATGTCCAGCTCGCAGGTGCGGTACTTGAAAACCTTCTGGAGGGCGTTGACCGCGTCGCGGATGGCGGCGGGGTTGGAGAAGGGCCCGTAGAGTTTGCTGCCCTTGAGACGCGGGGTGCGCGTTACGTATACGGCGGGGAAGTCGTCGCGGGTGGTGATCTCGATGTAGGGGAAGGTCTTGTCGTCCTTGAGCATGGCGTTGAACTGTGGTTGGATGTCCTTGATCAGGCGGCTCTCGCGGAGGAGAGCGTCGACCTCGGTCTCGCAGTCGAGGAAATCGACGTCGGTGACCATGGCGACCATGCGGGCGATCTCGGGTCCCCTGGTGTTGAGCAGGTCGGCGGAGGGTTGAAAGTAACTGCCCACGCGGGAGCGTAGGTCCTTGGCTTTGCCGATGTAGAGGACCCGGCCTTGGGCGTCCTTCATGAAGTAGACGCCGGGTGA
>JAZGDL010000050.1:0-7226 GCA_036477795.1 Phycisphaerae bacterium | reverse complement strand
AAGTGCTCCGCGATCTCCGGCTGATGGTAGCACAGCAGAAAGCCGCCCGCCGCGGTGATCTCGAAGTGCCGCATGTTGAGGCCGCTGTCGGAATTCCCGTTCACGAAGTTCAGGTTGATGGCGCAGTTGCGAAAATGCTCAAAGTAGGCTTCGGTCGAGGGAATCTGCGGCTCACAACGAAGGCCGTAAGCGGTGTCCCAGCGGTCCCCCAAGAGCCTGAACGTATCACCCAGCCGGCGCTTCAGAAAGATCACGAACCGGTCGCGCTGCTTGATGCACTGCGATGCGTTGTAAAAGAGCTTGCGGCTGAAATAATCCTGGGCCTTGGCCATCCGTGAAGCCAGCGGCTCGTCAGGGCGGGGCGGCTCCGCTACACCGTATAGCTCGAAGTACACCGAATAAAAATCAACGTCCGGCATGTCCGACCGCACCGCCAGAGCCAGCGTGCCGTGAAACAGGTTCTCACCCGGCACGCTGTTCTGGGGGTTGAAATACGAAGTGTTCTGGCCGCCCACGAAGGACACCGGGTGTTTGGCGCCGTCCTCGGGCAGTGGAGCGGTGTTGTATTCCCGATCCGGAGCCGCCATCGGCAGATAGTAAACCTGCGGAACTCCGAAGGCCTGAAGCTCAGCGGCCTGCGGCTTGTCCCAGACGAACTTGAACCAGCTTTCCGACATCATGGAGCCCCACACGGCCTGCCAAGGCAGCGACTGAAACACCGTCACCAGCGGGTCGATCCAGTGCGACAGAAGCGGCACACCCGCCGCCTCGTGCAGCAGCTTGGCCGACGCGGCGTTGTTGGGGTCCGGCACGAATGCCAGTCCGGCGCTGCCGTTGTCTACGATCGCGTCGACAGGCTCAGCAGCCAGCATGTTCAACCATTTGGGGCCGATCGCCAGCCGCGCCTGGGCGTCGGCGCTGTAGGGGTTGGCCGGCGGCTGCACCGCCGGCGGTAACACCCGATGTGCCTCACCGGCCGTCTTGCACGCCGTCCGCCACCAGCCGTCACCAACTACCGCGATGCTCATAGGAACGATCCCCCAGCCGACGGCGCGCATACCAAAACACCGGCCGCCGACGGTCGGCCATCTTCAATGGTTGTTATCGGTCACTGGCTTCTATCGGAAAAAACGTGGCGCCGGTCGTATCGAATGTTCCCAAACCCATCTGGATGACCGTGCGCAAACGTGCATTCCGCTGCGCTACCCTCACCCACCCACGATCCGAGACGCGCCCGTAAGGAAGCGGGTATTCTGAACGGGGGCCCGCGTCCTTACGGGCGCGTCTCGGATGGTTGGGTTCAACCATTTGGGGAAAACCCAACATCTCAGTTCGCCTAACTCGACGAAGCACCCTTGCCGATACCTTCCAGATGGCACGCGCCCACGCGGCGCCCGACGCGATGACGCCCGGTAATCACCCCGACCCCGACACGCCCCGGAGACGCGCATGAACCCGATGAACGGGTCACGTACCAGAGTCGTTCTGGCCAGGCCGGAATACTCGGTGGCCATCTACCGGGCGAGCTACAGCGGGCAATTCAAGCCCGGCATGAAACAGGTGGAGCCGCCCATGGCCCTGATGCAGATCGGCGCCGCACTGGTCGAGGCGGGACACGACGTCCGCATCATAGACGGCGAGGCCGAGAATCTGACCATCGACCGCCTGGTCGAGCGCATCTGCGATGAACACCCCGATATCGTCGGCGTCACCAGCACCACCCCCGAGTACTGCGTGGCCAAGAGAATCATAGAGAAGGTCAAGCGGAAGTTGCCCGGGGCCCTGGCGGTCATCGGCGGGGCCCACGCCACCCATGTGCCCTGGGAGCTGGCGGATGAGATCCAGGGCATCGACCACGTCGTGGTTTACGAAGGCGAGAAGGCCATGGTGGCCATCGCAAACCAGGACACGCGGTCGCTGGCAGCCTATTCCGATAACGCCCAGCGCCTGCTTGGGCGGGTGGGGTTCGAGCACCCTTTGAGGTACCGTGGTCGCATCCTCCTAGGCCCCAGTCAGACCACCGAAGACCTGGAGCGCTTGCGTCCCCTGCGCTGCCTGCCCCATATCGATATGCGCTACTACAAGTACGCCGACCCGCAGATAGGCCTGACCGACACCGAATCGGTTGAGACGGCCCGCGGCTGCCCCTTTGG
Organism: Phycisphaerae bacterium; assembly: GCA_036477795.1. Classification (GTDB taxonomy): domain Bacteria; phylum Planctomycetota; class Phycisphaerae; order UBA1845; family UBA1845; genus JAZGDL01. The sequence continues at coordinate 5,073 of JAZGDL010000050.1, read as the reverse complement.
GTGCACCTTTTGCAGCAGCGCCAACAGCGGCTTGGGAATGCGCAGTGTCGACAACGTCCTGGAGGAGCTGGAGATCATTGACCGGCGTTTCCGCCGTAGCGGCGGGCAGGGCTTCGTCGTCTTCCTGGACGACACGCTCACCTTCAGCCGCCGACGGGCCACCGAACTGTTCGAGGGCATCCTGCATCGCGGCCTTCGCCTGCACTACAAAGCCTTCACCCGGGCCAACACCATCGCCACCCGGCACGGGCACGCCGCCGACGTCGAGTTCGCCAGGCTCATGAAACGCGCCGGGTCCGTCACCATTTCGTTCGGCATTGAAACGGGCAGCCAGCGAATCAACCAGGCTACCAGCAAGGGCGTCACCCTGGACGACTATCGAAATGCCTACGCCATCCTCGATAAGGTTGATTTCGAGGAGCGCCGCGGCTCCTTCATCATCGGGCATCCTTACGAAACCGAACAGACCATCGCAGAATCGATCGCCTTCGCCGGAGAGCTCGGCCTGCACCGTATTGGTGTCAACATCATGACACCTTATCCGGGCACGGAAGTTTACAACAACGCCCGGATGGGCCGCGGGATCTACTTCGAAGGCGGCGCCCGCGACTACGCACAATATCGCCGATGGGGCAAAGGCGTTATCTCCACCGAGACGCTGACGCCCCAGGCCCTGGAGTACTGGCACAATCGTTTTCTGACCGAGCTATACACCGCCGGCCACGTGCTGCGCCACGGCGCCAGGGAGTTCCTGCGGGGCAACCGGTCCCGCTTCTACCATCGCCCGGTCACGCAGGCGGTCAGAGAGCGGTTGAAGCTTATGGCCAGGGGCGCCTGGCGCAAGCCTCCGCGCTTCGGGCCGCCGGATCATTCCGGCTACGATCCCGAGCAATGGGGCCGGGCCCACATCACCAAGACCGTTTGCATCGCCGTCCTCCGCGAAATCTACCAGGTCGGCCCGTCGAGAAAGCCCATCCAAAAGGTCCTCACCGAAGATCTCGCCCGCTCGCCGACGCCCTTCATTTCAGTGGCCGATTCATTTCAGCGGGCCCTCGCACCGCGTCGATAACACCGCCTGAGTAACCGCGCACGATTCCGCGCTACCGATCCGAGCCGCGACCGTAAGGGAGCGGGCGCCGTGCCGAAACGCTGTCCCGAGAATCCACGCTGTGCAGAGAATCCTTTCACGCTGTGCCGAGAATCCTTTCTCGGCACCCGCAATAGGAAGGACCGAGAAGGGATTCTCGGTCCAGCGATTGCTTGCGGTGCCCGAGCCGCGACCGCGAACGTGTTCGACATTCACCCGGGAGAAACCCAGTGCTTACCTGCAACATCTGCAGCCACACCGACGTAGTCGTCTGTGTCGACAGTGCCGGTACGTGGCATTGCTACGAGCCGTCTCTGGGCGAGACGTTCCCATTCAAGGTTGCGGTGTGTCAGAGATGCGGGCATGTCTTCGGCTCCTGGAACGAAGACCGCACCCACCTGTACGAGGATCAGGAATACGTCACCTGTGACGACGATCTGGATCTGTACAGTGCCTGGGTGTCGTTCGTGCTCACCGGCGTGCCCCAGGGCAGGCGCCCGCCACGCATCCTCGAAATTGGGTTCAACCGCGGGGCGTTGCTCAAGCGGTTTTACGACCTCGGCTTCGAATGCTGTGGGATCGAAGCGGGACGTCGAAATACCCAAGCAGCCCGATGCAAAATGCCGGCGGCGCAACTCGACGCCGGAATGTTCAGCGCCGAATGGATACAACAATTCGAACCCGGATTCTTCGATGTGGTTATGATGACGTCGGTGCTCGAGCACCTGGCTGAACCCGCTGAAGTGTTGCGGTCAGTGCAGCCCTATCTGGCGCCCAACGGCCGGCTGTTCATCGTCGTGCCCGACTTGAGCTGCTACACGCCGACCTATCAGATTCCCCCAGACAGCGAAGCTCGATACACCTGCTCCCAACTGAAGTTTTTTTATCGAAACCTGTTCTTGTGCTACGCCCAACACATCAACCACTTTTCCGGACCGAGTCTCACCAGGTACCTCGCAGCCATGGGGTTTCAAACGGTGCAGGTGGCCACCTTCGGTTTCATTTGGGTCACAGCGGCGCCCGCCCATCCGGTGGCCCCCGAACTGGTCTACCCCGACATTGTTGAATACCACATGGGCCTGATGAATAACTACGAGCGGATGCTGAGCGACATGCGCCGGGCCATGGTCAACCGGCTAGCCGGGCGACGACTGGTCTGCTACGGAGCGGGCCGCGAATTCGGCTACTTCATGGACGTCTTCGCCCCGCTTGGTGTAAACGTACTAGCCGTCGCCGACGATGCGGTCGTGGGTGAATCCGTGCACGATGTCCCCTGTGTGAGGCCGCAGGAACTGGCCGGCTACCGTCCCGACGTCTGTCTAGCCACCAGCTTCGACTATGAGAACGAGATCGCCGCCAAAGCTCGCAGGATACTGCCCGACACTGCAAGCGTTCTGACCCTGACGCAGCTCATCAGCCAATACGAAATCACAATACCGCGCTGGACCGATTACCGTCTTCAACCACCGGCTCACTGTAGTGCTCAAGTCGCAACACGCCACTAGTACTCTGTTATTGCTCATCTGATGGATGGGTGGCCCATGGCTTTAGCCGTGGGGGACGCGATGATATACGCTCAGGTGAACGCCCCGACGTTCATCGGCTCCCCCACCTCTGAAGAGGTGGGCCACCCATTCGTTGACGGTCCATCAGACCAGGAGTAACAGAGCACTAGCCTGGATTCCCACGCTCGCCGATTCGCTGGTGAAGAACTCCCGCTTGTCCCCCTCTTGCCTGTGGCGGTTGACGATGTAAAATCCCCCCCAAGGTCTCGGGAATGGTTTTGGTAGGACGGATGTGGGCGTGTACCCAAGTGGCCAAAGGGGACGGGCTGTAAATTTCCACCGCTCCCAAAACGAACATCTAACTCGTTATATGACAAGGCGTTACGTTTTGGGAGTTGGGGTTTAGGGACGGGTTTGGGGAGTTTAGGGAGCCCAATTTCCCCGCGAAAAATGGGGTTACTCTCTAATCTCTTTTTGGGTTCACTTGGGGTCGCAAAAAACGTTTGACCGTGGGCCACGCACTGGTAATCTCAACGCATGATCGAAGCAATTCTCCAGGCCATAGTGACCAAGCTCGGCTGCACTGGCTTCTCCAACGCTGGTCGTTGGGTAGTCCGCAAGGTTGCGGGCAGGGTACGCGGCCGTCGAGCAGCAAAGCCCGATCAAAATGCCATCAAGACGGAGCCCCAACTTGATACCATTCCGTCGCACTCGCCCAAGCTTCGATTCACGGAAGACTGGCCCACTCTGCCACCTTGCCCCGATGTTCCGTCGCCCTTCGATGAAGACTGCTACCGACTTGACGATTGCGAACCATGCTTCCGACCTGAGCCATGCATAGCGATGGCTCCACAAGAGTCGTATTGTCATTGCTGCGGTGCGGGTCCGCTTCCTGCCGCCGCCATATACTGCGACGGCTGCATCATCGCTCAATCAACCGTTTCTGCGGTTCCTCTTGGGACTCAAGCCCCTTACTCTAGCCTTCCGGGTTTTGGCGTTGAGATGCTGCAAGCTCCCTCGTTGGGCGTCTCTGGCACAGCTACAACGACGCTCCCTCCCTCCACCCGCATGATTGCCTGCCCCAATTGTTGTTGCTGCATCCCCGTATGCTCAGCCGTTTGCCCCTACTGCTGCAACCCTGTCTTCATTTGACATTCACCAACCAAACCCCGAACGTTTTCATACCACATCGTACATAAGTGTCAAGCCTTGACACTTTTCGCTTGACAACGCTCAGCGTTGTGTTAAGATACGCGCGTCAGATTGAATTGAGATAATATCCTCCCGCCGATTTCCTTGATCGGCAGCCCAGCCCGCAACGGGCAACCCCAATACATTTACCATTACTACAACCTGAAAGTCGGAACCCACGCAACGCCGTTGTTGCGTGGTCACGACGTTTGATGACGGATGGATGGTAATGTCAACGCCAGAATCGAACTCTAGGGGGCGGACTGTTACAGCCGACGAATCGAAATTACATAAAGTAGGTCAAGGTAATAAGTACGTTCTTTCCTGTCTTCCTGGCTGTGACGATATCGCAATGGATACCTCTTGTCCTGTTTCTTCCAAGCATCTACCAGCCCGTCAAACTGCTTCTCGCCGAGAAACAGGATTTCCGAAGACTTACCACCGACGTAACAGATTTCCACGGGAAAGATGGTCGTTTGCTTTGCCATTAGTGGCGGCCTCCAATGACTCTCTACCCTAGTTCTTCACCGCCGATCCCGCAAGATACTTCCGTCGAATCACGTCAACCGCGTCCTTCAAGTAGTCCGGGTATCCGCATACCAAGAGAGGTAGCTATTCCCCACTCCCTTGACGGTGAAGCCTACGGGCTTTCTGACGGCAAGCTCTCCCTTGGGCTTGAATGTATCAGCGGGCAGGTTGAACATTGCTGCCAAGGCAAGAGCCCGATCGCCGTAAGCGGGATTGAGCTTCCGACCACCCATAAACGAGTCAACCACGTCGGGATGATCGTCCAGGTAATCAGGGTCGATCCCATGAGACAGAGCCTCTTGGTACGCCTGCTCTCTGGTCCGAGAGGGTACCGTAGGCAGGATGCCCGCAAGGTGGTCCCGACGTGCGATTGCCCCCTCAATGGTCGTAAAGAACTCTCTCCGATCCGTCCCTTGCTTGTGGGCGTTTCGGATGTAGAATCCCTTTGCTGCTTTCCAAACTCCGTCAACGGTACGCCCGTTGACCTGGACGCATGGGGCTAATGGTCGTGCCATGATGCTGTCACTCCTGCTAGCCAAATTCGCCAAGAGGAGTAGTATAGCAAGCTCCCAGCATTTTGGGAAGAGTTTAGGGAATGGTTGTCGGGCGTGTACCCAAGTGGCCAAAGGGGACGGGCTGTAAACCCGTTGGCGTTCGCCTTCCCAGGTTCGAATCCTGGCGCGCCCATGCGGAGGACAACCGCTGTAGCGCCACCTCTTGTGGGTGGCGCATTCGCCAGACGGCGCCACCCACCAGGGGTGG
>JAZGDL010000005.1:0-4885 GCA_036477795.1 Phycisphaerae bacterium | reverse complement strand
ACGTGAAAGGGCAAGCCGCGACGCTTCACGATGCCTTCGGCGCTCTTGTGGTTGCTGATCACCAGCGGCAGGTCGCAATCAAGCTGCCCGTCCTCCCATCTCCACAGCAGCTCGCGCAGACAATGCTCTCGTTTGCCCACCAGAATGGCCATGCGCCGCCGCCGGCGCGTGTCGTGCATGCGCCAGGACATGCGATGGGTGTCAGCCACCGGTTTCCACAACTCCGTCATGCGCTCCAACGAGACGTTACAATCAGCCAGGTCAAACGCCACTCGGGCGAAGAACCATTGCTCCTACGGGTCGGTGTGCTGGTCCAGATCGAGAATGTTGGCGTCGTGCGAAGCCAGGAATCCGGTCATCGCAGCTACCAGCCCCCGGGCATCGGGGCAGGAAACCAACAGATGCACAATGTGTTCAGACATTGGAGTAGCATACATCATATTCCCAGCGCGCTCCAAGATCGTGAAATGTGACTCAGGCCCCGGTGAACCCCAAATTGTAAACAGCGCTGGTGCACCGTCTCATGATTCCCGAGTCGTATCCCGATCCGAGCCGCGGGCTTCAGCCCGCGCGCCCGACCGTGGGTGCGTTGGTCCCCCACCCTCTCTGGGGTAGGTGTTTAGCGGAGGACAACCGGTGTAGCGCCACCCCTTGTGGGTGGCGCCGTCTGGTGAATGCGCCACCCACAAGGGGTGGCGCTACATCATGGGTCGCTGCAAACGACTAAATCGACAAGCCCTGCAAGGGCGGGGCACCCGCGCCGGCGTTGTCTTGACCGGCTGGGCCGTTGCCACCAAAATTGGTGAAGCATCGGGGGCGTAGCTCAGTTGGCAGAGCATCGGCCTTTTAAGCCGCTGGTCGCAGGTTCGAGTCCTGCCGCCCTCATTACCGGTGGTGGAATGGCAAATGTCGAATAGCGAATTCAGAAAGTGGATCGACTCATCGTTCGCCATTCGCTATTCTGGTGGGTGGCCCATCTCCTTTGGAGGTGGGGGACTCGATGATCGGGTGCCAACACTACTCGCATGCACTCATCGCTTCCCCCACGTCTGAAGGGCTTGTTGATTTAGTCGTTTGGAGCGATCCATGATGTAGCGCCACCCCTTGTGGGTGGCGCCCAACGCGGGTGCGCCACCCACAAGGGGTGGCGCTACAGACTAAATCGACAAACCCTGAAGACGTGGGCCACCCAACTACACACAAACCAACCTGTAGCACTTGATCCCTGCACATCGAACGCGAATCAAGCCCAGTCGAACACCAGCATCGCACCCCCCACGCCTCCCACGACGGACGTGGCTTGCCGTTTGGCAGACGTCACCACCCGACGTGGCGGCCCCACTCTTGCACGCGCGCTGCGAACCCGTAACCTTCCCGACGTGGCTGCACTCATAAGCAGGTAGGGCAGGTCGTTGACCTGCCTTTACGGTGGCCAGAGCTGAATGTCAGATTGTGAATGCCGGTGCCCTACGCGGTTCATTGGGGTGTGATCATCATGTCGCTGTTGCTGCCGGCCGGCGGGACGATTCGCCTCGCCCGCCGCCCCGCGACCGGAGAAAGCCCCCACCTGTAACTGGCCGATAGCAGCCGCCTGTCGCAAGATGCGGGGCACTTATCCACCCGACGTTATGGGCGCGACGATGGGGTTGGGGCTTGGGTCAGGCGTTGAAGGAAGGGAGCCAAAATAGGGTCAGCCTGAATCCTCTCCGCCAGAACGCGGCGCTTGTCGGCTTCTGACATCCCCGCCAGTTCTTCCCGCAGTTTTCGCTGGATGTCCCATTTCATCTGGACGCAGTCGAAAGACTTTTTCTTCACGGCTCGATCACCTCCTTGGGAGAATAAATGCTCACCAGTTTGTAGCCGCAGATCAGATTGACGCCGTGATAGCCGTTGATCTTCTCGAAGTGTACGATGTGTTTGAAGTTCCAGCTCACGATCATGTCGACACCCCCCACCGAAGCCCCCGCGACGTGCATCCCCGCTCCTACCCGCTGGTGGGCACGAAATCGAACCGGTTCACCGCTTCCGCGGCGAACTGCAGCGCCGCCTGGACGTCCTCAGGTGAAATCTGAGGATAGCTCTTGAGGATCTGCTCGGAGGAATCGCCGTCCGCGAGGCTCCCGATGATCGTACTGACGGGCACGCGCGTGCCTGCGATGCACGGGTCACCGTGGTGAATCGCAGGGTCGACAGCAATCCGTTCACGCCACTGTGTCGAAGCAGCCATAGCATACCTCTCCTAGTGCCGTTTTCGGTGGGAGAGTTTCGTGTTCATCCGCCTAGGCCCGGCCTTCAGGCCGGGTGGGTGAAGCACGAACTACCCCGCCCTGTCCCCTTCTCCCGCCGCCCAGGGCGGCGGGAGAAGGGGACAGGGAATGAGTGGGATGATGCCTTCGTTCACCCGCCGTAAACGGCGGGCCTAGGAGTTGTCTCCATGGTCACGAAACTGTGTGACCGAAAACGGCACTAGATGACAGGGACCCAAATCCCATTCAGCCAGGAGCTACAACACGCCGGCTTGCTTGGCGTGGAGCGAGGCCACGACGTTCTCGGGCAGCACCCGCGAGGCGCGGAGGATTTCGACACCGAGCATGTTCCCCGCGTCGTCGTATTCGATGGTGATTCCCGGTGCAACCTCGACGGAGCGAGCCAGGGCCCCTTGGTCCGATATCAGATACAGCACGTCAGCCTGTGAATCATAGCGAGCACTTGGAGCACTTACAACCATGGTTTCCACCTTCCGCTTCTCATCTTCGTTTCTACGTCGCGCATCTCCAACGGATGCGTCGTGATGGCGATGATCTCGTCCTCACACTCCTGGAACACGACCATCATCAAGTGCTCCTCACCGCGATATGTGGTGCTGGAAACCGCAATTCGATAGCCCGTGACCGTGTCATCGAACAGCCGCTCCGGCTGAGAGATGATACGGGCGGGCAGTTCCCTGTCGATACTCCGTAGTTCAAGCCGCTTCTCAAGATGATCGCAATAGCGAATCGGTTTTGATCTCACATTCGAATACTGCCGTCAACCGGACGGTCCAACAATCAAGATTGTTGGAGCTTCAGACCGGGCTAATCCAACCCGCACTCCGAACACCCTCGGGGCCTTGTCAACCGGCCAGGAATGTCTCCGCCACTGCCACCAACTCCTTGACATGACTGACGCTGGAGTCCAGGAGTCGGCGTTCGTCGCCGTTGAGCTCAACTTCGATGACCTTCTCGACGCCGTTTCGGCCCAGCATGCTGGGGACGCCCACGAAATAGCCGCCCACGTTGTATTCCTTGTCGCAGTAAGCAGCGCAGGGGAAGATGCGGCGTTTGTCTTTAATGATGGCCTCAGCCATGGCGATGGTCGCGGCTGCGGGAGCGTAGTAGGCGCTGGTGCCCATCAGCTTGACGATCTCGCCGCCGCCCATTTTCGCGCGCTCGATGATGGCGCTCAGCCGGTCCTGGGAGATGAGTTGCGTGACGGGGATGCCGGCCACGGAGGTGTAACGCGGCAGCGGCACCATGTCGTCACCGTGGCCGCCCATGAGCAGTGCAGTGATGTCCTCGACGCTGCAGTCGAGCTCCATAGCTATGAACGCGCGGTAGCGGGCGATGTCCAGACAGCCGGCCTGTCCGACCACGCGCTGGGTGGGGAAGCCGCTCTTTTTCCAGGTGGTGTAGACCATGGCGTCGAGCGGGTTGGAGACCACGATGAGAACGGCTTCGGGGGCGTGTTGGGCGATCTGCTCGCTGACCGATCCTACGATCTTGACGTTGGTTTGGACGAGATCGTCGCGGCTCATCCCCGGCTTGCGCGGTAGGCCCGCGGTGATGATGACGATGTCGCTGCCGGCGGTTTCGCGATAGTCGCTGGTGCCGATGATTCGAGCGTCGAAGCGCTCCACCGGGGCGCACTGGGCCAGGTCCAGGGCTTTGCCCCTGGTCTTGTCGGCAAGATCCGGAATGTCCAGCAAGACGATATCGCCGAGTTCCTTGGAAGCCGCCCAGACCGCGCAGCTCGCCCCCACGTTGCCTGCGCCGATGATGGTGATTTTTGCGCGTTTCATCTTGAACGTTTCTCCAAGTTCTTGTGTAGTTTCTCCAAGCGGGCTCAGCTTAGCTCTCATCGGCATCGTTGCAACCCGCGTCGGACACCGAACCGATGCCCTGGAAACGCCGTGGCCTTGGGACCGCGTGTGGGGTAGGCTTTCCAGCCTGTCATTTGACCGGGTGGACAGCCGGTCCCACACCTCCACAGGTCCTGCTCGACAGCCCGTTTTCGCAGCCCGGCTGTCCACGAGTCCAGAGTCGCATGAGTCGCGCTTCCTTAAAATTAATGAGGCTGAGAATATGACAGTACCAGTATACGTCAGTTCCCTCAATCAGTGTCGAGCGGCTACACTCTTCCCCCAATTTGCCTATTGACGCCATCTTGGTTATATCCTAGCCTCATAGGGACTTTACCCTACAGGTATGTGATCTCATGGGTACGTGGCTCCGATCAGGAGCCGGGCTTGAGTCAGCGAGCGAGCGTGCGTGCTCGTTGATCGGACCTGATCGGCTGCGGTGTGGAGGAACTGATCAACACTTTATTAAACATGTGAATATCGCCAGTTTCCGGCACGATTGCCGTTGTGGTTCGTGGTCTGCTGGAAACGGGCCGGTTTGGTGGCTTTCCGGATCAGGGAAGAGGAATGTCGGCCAAGCAGGTGTGCCGGTCGGAGTTTGGGGACACCTGTTTGGCCGCGTCGGTTTTTACGCGATACGTTGTCGTCCCTGATCCAGGAAGACAGCCGATCGATGTGGGTAATCGCCACCGCGACGGCAACACAGCGGTGACTATTGGAGTTGGCCGGCCAACTCGGGCACCATGAGGACCTGATCGGTCGGGACCA
>JAZGDL010000499.1:0-2550 GCA_036477795.1 Phycisphaerae bacterium | reverse complement strand
AGTGGGCGTCCAGCGGCGAGCACGGGGGACGTCATTCGAGCGACGTTCGCGGCCCGCCGCCGGTGCAGTTCAAGCGCTGGTATATTGGGTTTATCCCCGGCCCCAAACGGCGCCCGCGTTCCGAGGGGCGACCCGGACACCCGTATCATATGCTCAATGCTGCCATGGCGACGACCACGATGCTGTTGCTGGCGCCAACCATCTTCCAAGTGTTGGAAGCGTGACATTCGCAATCCCGCTTGGTGATTCGTGAAGCTACGCAGTTCGCTCGCCTGCTGTCTTGCGAGACCCGCCTCTCTTCGAAGCGGCGGGTGCCTTCCAGTCCAGGAGGAATACTGCTGGAGCGCCGCGCCAACGGGCAATTGGTTAACCTAGTCGCCATTGCCGCGACGGCGCCGCACTCGCCCCGCCTCGGGTATATGCCAACGACGTTTTTGTCATCGCGTGTCGCCGAATGTCTGCGTTCCTCAACGGGTTCAGATTCGACCCGAACCAGTCGGGCGGATGAATGTTGCCCGCCCCTTTGAGGGCTCCAAAGAACAGAATCGACACCGCGTCTTCAGACCAGCCGAACCGGTGCATCCCCATATCCCCCCTCGAAACCGTCGTTTGTAAAAAATCTGAACAAGTTTTCACGAAATAGTACGAGTCAGAGATCAACAAAATACATCCTTGGGCTAACAGGTAAGGAACAGATAAATGCGAAGAATTCGTTTCTGGGACACCAACCAACTTACTCCGGATGTGGGAGGGACACGGGATGCGGCTCCTGATTGCCGACAGCGGATTACGTCGTCGAGATGAACGGCGAGAGCGACTGGCTGAAGCGAAGCAAGCGCGTGCGCTGAGTTCAGGGGGCCGATATTCATCCTCCTTGATGTTACTGGTTGGTGCGGCGGGCACGAATTCGAGAGCCTGCCCTCAAGAGTTCCCAGGGTCGCCTCGGGACCCGTCGGCCACCCCCCCCTCCGCCGACGCCCAAGGCTGCCCTGGGGACTCCGGGGACGAGCCGCGCTTCGGTTTGCGCCCGCGCAGGTCCGGCAGGGCCCCGGTGCGTCGATCCAAGCGCTGTTCGCAACCACCGGCGGGTTGGAAGCACGCGCGCCCGCGACCGTTCCGGAATCTAAATCTTTTTCCGCCTAAGGTGCCGACGTTTCCTTCGACATCGGGTCTCTGTGGAAGATCGGAGACGAGGTAGTAACACGATGATAATCGTCGAATCGGGAATGCAATGGAAAAGACAATAAAATTATACAAAGTGTTTAATGAACTCGTCGAACGTAGCCTTCCAATACTGACCATCGTTTTGCTGATAGTTGGCGTCTGGATGGGGACCGTCTCCGAAAGCATCTCCGGGTCCGTCGACAGCGCGATCAACGGCTTCATCGACGGCTACGGCATCGTCGCCCCGCTCGTAATCTACATGATCCTCACGCCTTCGCTGATCAAGGTGTTCAGCGCAACCGGCACGGCGGGCAAGACGTTTGTTGCTCGGATGATATTGTGGTTTGCAGGCACCCGTTTGGCGGCCCTGTTGTGGGCGGTGATCTTTACGACGGTTGTCTTCGATCTGCCGCTGATCTCGGAGGATACGATCTCGATGCGAGACGCGGTGTCCAAAGCATTGAGCCAACTAGGCTGGATGCTGACGCACAGCGTGTATTTCTACGCTATCTACGCCTCTCTGGTCAGCGTGTTCATCGCCCTCAGGGTCAAAAAGCTCGCGGTCTTGTTCTGCGCCGGCGCCACGGTAATCGAGCGCGTGGGCGGGCATTTGGTTCTCGTGGTTCCGTTCTTCATGCTGGGGATCGGCGCTTACTTAGCCGACCTTCCGAGCAGAATCGGCAAGCAAATGGGAACCGCCTATGCCGAACAGGCGGGTAAAATGGCCGCGAGCGGGGATATTTCTTCCAGCGGTATTGAACTGCACGTCATCGACGTTCTGGGCATAAGCGTCGACCCGACCAACCCGTCGGGGATGGTCATGGCCTATATCGTCGGGGCGCTGCTAACCGGCATCGCCTGCATGATCTGGCACGGCGCGTTGCTCGCGGTAGCCAGGCAGAGGGTAAAGCACTTCTCCATCCGCCACTACTTCACGAAATATTGGATGAAGGTGTATCCGCTGTTGTGGTCCACGTCCTCGGAGGCGTTGGCCACGCCGCTGAACCTGTACCTTGTCGAGCGGCATTATCCCGGGATCTCCAGCGGGATACGTGGATTTACCGTTGGCGGCGGCTCTTTTCTGGGCATCAACGGCACGGTGATCTGCGTTTATACATTGGGTGGGCTGGTGACCTCGATTCTCGGGATCGAGGTATCGTTCCTGCAGCTTCTGATGAGTATCCCGCTAATCTTCCTGCTAGGCTACGGCGTTCCCGGCATCCCCGGAGAACTGGTCATCTTCGCGGGCCCGCTTTCGATCATCCTCGGGCTGCCGGTGGAGGTCACCGGGGTCTTCGTCGCCCTGTACGTTGGCTTCCAGATCGGCCTCCCCGATTCGTTCCGCACCGGCGCCAACTCCACCGACAATTGTGTCAACGCTCTGAT
>JAZGDL010000498.1:0-10554 GCA_036477795.1 Phycisphaerae bacterium | reverse complement strand
AGTCCCCGACCCCAACATCAAGGGCAGCGTGGTGCATCGTTAGCCCGAATAATTCACCGCGGAGCACGCAGAGATCGCAGAGGCGGGGTAGACAAGAAGTCGAAGGTCGAGGGTCGGAAGGTCGAAGGTCGAAGGCCCGCCGGACCTGGGACCTTTGACCTTCCAACCTTTTTCTCAACAACCCTCTGCGCTCTCAGCGATCTCTGCGGTATGAATAACCCGGGTCAGTCCTGGGGTTGTGCGTCGAGGAATGATTGCAGGATGATCTGGGCGGCGAGCATGTCGCGGCGGGATTTTTTCTTCTTGTCGGTCAGGGCGGCTTGGGCCAGGTAGTCGTCGGCTTGGACGGAGGAAAGGCGTTCGTCCCAGAGGTGGACGACCGTGCCGGTCTGCTGAGCGAGTAATTCCGCGAACGCCCCGCAGGTCTTGGCCTGCGGGCCCTCGGTGCCGTCCATGTTGAACGGGTGGCCCACGACCCACTCGTCGACGTCAAACTCCTGCGCGGCGGCGACCACCTGGCGGGCCTGCTCGGCGGGTGCTCCCTTGACCTGTAGAGTCTTGAGCGGTGAGGCCAGCGTGCCCAGCGGGTCGCTGACCGCCAGGCCTATGCGCCGGGTTCCGTAGTCGATGCCGACGTAGCGCGGGCTCACAGGTATTTGTCGCCGTAGCGTTCGCGGATCTTGGCGACCAGCTCCTTGATGCCCTGCGCGTCGCGCTTGGTGCAGATCAGGGTGGCGTCGCCGGCGTGCACGATGACCATGTCGTCGACGCCGATAGTGGCGATCAAGTGGTCGTCATCAGAGACAATGATGTTGCCGCGCGAGCCGAGATTGATGGTGTTCTCCGCGATGGCCAGGTTGCCCGCGTCGTCGCCCCCGACGACCTGCTCCAGGGCCGTCCAGGAACCGACGTCGACCCACTGACAATTCATCTCCACGACCAGGACGTGCTGGGCCCGCTCCATGACGGCAAAATCGATGGATATCTTGAGCAGGTCGGGATATATGGCGTTCATGGTCTCTTGGCGCTTGGGGGTGTCCCAGTCCCTGCCGCATATCATCAGGCCGTCGTATGAGTTGGGCAGATGTCTCTTGATCTCTTCCAGAATAGTGGTGAGCCGCCAGGTGAACATCCCGCTATTCCAATAGTGCCTTCCACCGGCGACGTATCGGGTGGCGGCGGTGATGTTGGGTTTCTCGGTGAACTTCTCGACCTCGAAGACGCCTTCGGCGACGGCTTTGCCGCGTTTGACGTATCCGTAGCTGGTGTTCGGGCTGGTAGGCCTGATGCCGAAGGTGATCAGCGCGTCGGGATGGGCGTCGATGACGTTGAAGGCGGCGTCGACCGACTGGCTGAAGATGTCGACGGGGTTGATGATGTGGTCGGCGGTGAAGATGCCCATGCAGCCCTGGGGGTCGCGCTGGTGCAGGATGGCGGCGGCCAGCCCGACAGCGTTGACCGTGTCCCTGCCCACCGGCTCACCGAAAAGGTTTTCTTGGGGCAGTTCAGGAAGCTCGGCGGCGACCCGCGGCAGATAGGCTGCCCCGGTGATGACGTAGATGGACTCCGGCGGCAGCAATAGGGCGAGTCGTTCGTAGGACTGGCGCAGGAGGCTCTTGCCGCCGAACAGCCGTAGCAACTGTTTGGGCCGTTGCGCCCGACTCATGGGCCAGAGTCGAGTGCCCGTTCCGCCGGCCATGATCACCGCATGCCGCATGGGGCGCATCCTCTTAACTATATCACCGTGCGCGAATATGCAGTGCTTATCCGAGCCCCAAGCGCCAGCGCGGGGTCTGCCAACCCGTGGTCCGCACGGCGGACCCTACACCCTGATCGGAGTTGCACGTTTGCGCACGGTCATTCAATCAATCTCGTCATATTCGATGCGCTGCAGATCCGCGTAACCGACCGCCCAGGCCTGTTCACGCCCGTCCTCAAACCGGACATTGACGTGGGTGCGCCGAACGCCGCGATCGATGGCCGTGATCCGACCAAGGCCATGATTCGGGTGGCGCACCAGCGTGCCGACCTCCCACAAATCAATGTCCTTGGGGAGCTCGCCTTCCTTTCCACGCTTTGGTCGGCGGCCCGGGCTGTCGTCCTTGATCCATTCTATCTCATCGTAAGGCAGTTCGTCGAGAAAAGGTGAGCGAGTTGTACGCAGGGAGGCCCCGTGTCGCATCCGGTAGAGCACGTGCGACAGCGTGAGCCGCTCCATGGCCCGGGTCATCCCCACAAAAAAGAGACGACGCTCCTCTTCCTCCGCGTCAACATCCTCACCCTCTCGCACGAAGGGCAGCAGGCCCCATTCCAGGCCTATGATGTAGACTGACCGGAATTCCAGGCCCTTGGCGGCGTGCAGGGTCATTAAGGTGACCGCCCCGCCTTGGCCCTGAATCACGTCCTCATCGCCCAGCAGGCTGGTGAAGGTGAGCCAATCGACAAGCGTGCCCTCGGGGCTGGTCTCATCGAAATCACCCGCGGCGCTGAGCAGCTCCCGGGCGTTGGCCAGCGGCTCGGGATCGCTTTCTTCGAGCTGATTCAAGCGTGCCATAAGACCGGAGAGGCTCAGTACCTGCTCCAGAGCCTGATGCGCTGAGCCTTCGATTAGAGGTTGGAGAGTCTGTAGAAGCTCGGCGAAGATCTTCAGGCTGCTCTTGGCCCGCTGCGTCAGGTCACATTCCTCGGCGTGGTTTATCGCCTCGAAAAGCGTACAGCCTTTGGTTTCGGCAAAGGCCTTGAGTCGCTCAATGGTGGTTTTCCCGAGCCCGCGGGGTGGTGTGTTGATGATGCGCTCGAGCGCCACGCTGTCGGCGGGGTTCATCATGACCCGCAGGTAGGCCAGTATGTCCTTGATCTCCTTGCGGGCGTAGAAAGCGGTGCCGCGGGCGATGCGGTAGCCCACGCCGGCCCGGAACAGGGCTTCTTCCAGGGTGCGGCTCAGGGCGTTGACGCGATAGAAAATGGCGAAGTCGGCGGGGCGGTGGCCGGCGGCAATCAGGGCAGCCATCTCCTCGACGATGTGTTTGGCCTCCTGCTCTCCATTCTCACAGGTGAGCACCCGAACCGGCGGCCCCTCATCGTTGTCGGTCCACAGATCTTTCTCTTTCCTGTCAAAGTTTTCGGCGATGACCGTGCCGGCGGCGGAAAGGATGCGTTTGGTGGATCGGTAGTTCTGCTCCAGCCGGACCACCTTGGCGTCTTTGTAGTCGTGCTCGAACGACAGGATGTTCTTGATGTCCGCGCCCCGCCAACTGTAGATGGACTGGTCCGGGTCACCGGTTACGCAGATGTTCCGGTGGTCGTCAGCCAGCAGGCGGGCGATGGAGTATTGAGCGGCGTTGGTGTCCTGGTACTCGTCGACCAGGATATACCGGTATCGCTCGCTCAGCATGGCCCGCAGCCCTTGGTTTTCGGTCAGCAGGCGGGCCATCTTCAACAGCAGGTCGTCGAAGTCCAGCGTTGCGTTTTCCTTCAAGATGTCTTCGTAGATGGGGTAGATGCGGGCGATGGTCTTGTCGTAGATGCTGTAGGCATCTTCGGCGAGTTGGCCGGGGGATTGCATGGCGTTCTTGGCCCAACTTATGCGGGCTTCGACTTTGGCCGGTCGCCAGTTCTCGGCGGGCAGGCCGGCCCGTTCGACTGCCTGCTTGATGAGCTGCCGGCGGTCCGCTTGATCGACGATGGTGAAATTCCGCGGCAGGTTGGCGGCGTCGTGGTGGATTCTCAGCAGGCGGGCGCACAGCGAGTGAAAGGTGCACACGGTCATGGCGGTTCCGACGCCCAGGGCGGCGATGCGCTCCCGCATCTCGTTGGCAGCTTTGTTGGTGAAGGTAATAGCCAGCACGTGCCAGGGCTGCGTGACGGTGGCAGCCAGGTGGGCTGCTCTACGGGTGACCACGCGGGTCTTGCCGCTCCCGGCCCCAGCCAGGACCAGCAAAGGCCCCTCGCTGTGAGTGACCGCCTCGAGCTGCGGCCCGGTCAGGCCTTCAAGGAGCCTCTTCACGTTCACCGCGACACCTGCTTGTCCGGATCGGTCAATCAGCCGCATTCACCCATGTATAGCGGTCGGTCGTGACAGGGTCAAAACGGCGAGCGGATGGGGTGTGGCATGGCTGGTTAGGAGACAGGGTGGGCGCCGCCCGCCGACCCACTACGAACTGTGTCGGGCAAAGCCCGGCCTACCCGCTTCGGGCAAGTGCGTACAGACTCCCGGAAAAGAGTACGATCCGACCGAAAAGCACCAACCGCTCCCGTTTGATCTCACGCCCCCCGCAGCCCAACCGCGGCTCTGATCGCTCTTTGATATCGGTAGACAAGGCTGGTACGCTGCCTTTGGGTTTTCCATGAACGCCGATGAGATTGATCGACTCAAACGTCTTACGACCGTTGCACTGTTCTCCGATGACAAACTTCTGAACACTCTGGTCCTGAAAGGGGGAAACGCCCTCAGCCTGGTCCACAACATGACATCTCGAGCCTCCTTTGATCTCGATTTTTCGATGGAAGGAGAATTCGCTCCGAATGAGCTGGCCGATTACGCCGAGCGCATCGAATATCGCCTGACACAAGCATTCACTCCTGCCGGATATGTCGTCTTTGACGTGAAGCTCGAGCCGAAGCCAGAGAACGTTTCGGACGAACTCAAGGATTTCTGGGGTGGATATAACCTGGAATTCAAGGCCATCCCAGCGGGCCGGTACCGGGAGTTGAAGGGCGATTTGAAGGCGATCCGAAGAGAAGCGATCCCTCCGAAACCCGGTGGAAAGGCCCGATTCGAGATCGACATAAGCAGGCATGAGTACTGCTCTGGAAAACAAGCAGTTGAAATTGATCACTTCACTGTGTACGTTTACACGCCCAGCATGGTTGTCTGCGAAAAACTCCGGGCAATCTGCCAACAGAGACCCGCATACACCGCTTTCGTGAAAAAGCATCGTGCTCCTCGAGCTCGCGACTTCTTTGACATCTGCGAAGCGATCCGCCGCTTCGACATCGATGTGGCCGCCCCCGCGAACCTGGACACCATCAAGAACATGTTCCGCGCGAAGCGCGTGCCGCTCAAATTGTTGCGGGACATCGAGTCCGATCGCGAATTTCATCGCCAAGACTGGGACGCCGTCAGGGACACCGTCGACCCTGGAATCGTGCTCCGCGACTTTGACTTCTACTTTGACTTCGTCCGAGGGCTCTGTAAGGAAGTCGCTAACGCCCTGGCCGATTGAGCCCTTTGGGGACATGGATCCGCCAGCGAGGCACGTACTCAGTCTCCTTCATCCCGTAGGTCAGGTAGAAGTCGAACTGATATCCGAACCTTCCGTGGAAGAACTCCAGGGCACTCCCCTCATACGACCCCGCCGCCTCCAGATAGAACCCAATCGCCTGGTGATACGGATACACGTAATCCAGTTTCCGCAGCATCGCCGCCAAACGGTTCACCGATACACGATCGGCCGCTCGTTCGTACGCCTTCAACACTTCAGGTACACCCCCGGCGTAGAAGGGACGGACAGCGATGTCAATTAGCGTCCGTTCAACATCGGTGAGCCGAAGACGGACAGCCTCCCCTTCGTCCCTGGGGTGGATTTCGCGTTCTTCGACCCCCAGATACCCACTATGCTTGCCATTGAGAAGACAGACGCGGGTCCCCTTCCTTCGCGCGCCTTTGACCACGGCGATGTTGCGGGTTACGCGTGGCTTTCGACGAAACGCCAAGTCGATTCGTTCTTGCGCTAATCCGAGTTGGGGTATTGGCTTTCGCGGTTGCTCGTGGTTCACATAGAGCGTCCGCGGATCCTGCTCGGTCAGGTCATGCAGTTGAACGGCGGTAAAGTGTGAAAAGTGGATCCCCTGTTTCAGCGTGAGCAGTACAACCTCGAGCGGCACGCTGCCCCAGGTGTAACGCACCTCCTTGCGCTGCGAAAATGGGAATTCAAGGCGACGGAGCTTCCGGCTTTTCAGCAGGTATTCCAGGAAATCCTGAAACGACATCCCCTGCGCCAATCGCCACTCTTCGCGATTGTCCGATAGTATCTTTTCCAGTTCCCGTCGCTTATGAACACGCCGTGGGTGACCTTCGAAAAGCTGGAAGATGTCTGCTCGTGCTAGCTGAAGTCGCGTTGGCAGGATGCGCCCTCCACTGGTGTTAGCAGTATATATACTGCTAACACCCAGTCAACCACACCCTCGGACGAACCCTGTTCTTGCTCTAGGAACCTCGTACGCCCAATCCGAATCCACCGAGAATAGCGAGAACTGCCCGGGGTACATATAAGGACCATCCACTACAGACGGTATGCAGTATATATACTGCATACCGTCTGTAGTGGATGGTTTCCCGCAAACCACGTATGGCCGTCCCCCGCATGCGTGTTCGCACCGAATCGAAGGTAGTATATATACTACCTTCGATACGGGGCAGCCAAGGAAATCCTGGTTGGCGGCAGCATACGGTTCAAAGACAAGTCATCCGAATAGGTCCGGAAGCCCTTGGGGCGAAGGCCGAGCAGATACGGCGCGTTCCGTTGGCCACAAGTCCCACGGACGCAAATGAATATGAGGTCGCTCATTCCTGCTCGGAGTCACTTCATTACGGGCCGGCACGTATCGCTGCCCAGGCTAACAGACCCCAGCCGATGATCATCAGCGCACCCCCCATGGGCGTGATCATCCCCAGCCTCTCCACCCCGCTCAGGGCAAGTGCGTACAGGCTCCCCGAAAAGAGCACGATCCCGATCAAGAAGCACCAGCCGCTCCCGCTGACCGCCCACCCGCCTTGGCGACTGGCCAGCCATGCCACCGCCACAAGGGCAAACACATGGTACATCTGGTACCGCGCCGCCGTCTCGAAGATCTCCAGATAGCGCGGCGAGAGCTTGTCCCTCAATCCATGAGCCCCGAACGCCCCGGCTGCCACACTGATCAACCCATTGACCGCCGCCACCGCCAACCACGCATTCCAGTTCACGGCAACTCACCCCCCGGCTGAGACGATTGACGATTGACGATTGACGATTGGGGATTGACGATTGGGGATTCCCTTCGTGCCTCCTTCGGGCTCCCTCCTTGGTCGCCCTCAGCTTCGTGCCTTCCTCCATTGGTCCGCACCTCTACGTCCACGAACTGGTCCTCCGCATCGGCCCGCACGTTCATCTCACAATGCATCACCGCCGCCCGCGAACGGAAATACGCCGCCGCCTTTCGCTTTAAAAAGCCGCGAATCGGTGGAATCAAAAGGGCAAAGCCACACGCATCGGTGATAATCCCCGGCGTGATCAGCACCAAGCCGGCCACGAAGATGAGCACACCGTCAACTATTTCCGACGCCGGCACCCGCCCGGCTGCCAAGTCCTTCTGCACCCGCACCCACGTGCGCAGCCCCTGCCGCCGGGCCAGCCCCGCCCCCACCACGCCTGTCAGGATCACCAGCCCCAGTGTCGGCCCCCAGTGGATCACTTCCGCCATCCGCAGCAACAGCGCCAGCTCCACCACCGGCAACCCCACAAACAACACCACCAGCCACAAAAGCATTAACACTTCCTTGTCGTGACCGTTCAGCCGTACATCCGCAGATTACGCAAGTTGCACAGATTAGGAATCAGAGCCGCGACCGTAAGGGAGCGGGCGACGCCTCACGGTTTTCCCGCTTCCTGACGGGCGCGGCTCGGGTTTGTTAGAGTCCCTTAATCTCTTCTGCGCAATCTGCATTGCATGCTTCGCGGTGAATCATCCGCGTTAGGACGATTCGGAACCGCCCGGGCGAGTCCGGCTGCGCCGCACCCGTTTGGAAGCCGCCAGACCCGCCTGAAAAATACTGTTGAACCGTTCCGCCGAAACACCCAGCACGAACGAAATGTCCACCAGCAGGCTACGCTCCTGCTCGCTGATGTGCCCGTCTATATGGGCCGCCGCCACCAGGAGTTGCATGGCCCGTTCCGAATCCTTGACCGCCCGTCCAAACAGTTCATCGTGGGACGCCGGATTCTCCTGGGCCTGCTCGATCATCGCCGCCAGCGACACCGCCCCCACCCCCGCCCGCTGAGCCAGCGCTTTCAACAGCGACTTCTCATGGCCCGAAATCTTCCCGTCCACCACCGCCATGGCCAGCGCCGCCTTGAGCAACTCAAAACTCTCCTGAGTATTCGCCATCATTGACTCCTGTTACCGTTTCCAGCAGCGACGACCCCGCAAACAGAATCGTTCTTGACCGACACCTCGATCTTGCATCAGTTCACCCAAAGCACACATCCTATCGCGGCGATGACGACGACCACCACGAGAGGAGCGAACTGTTTGTACGCGAAGCCGTAGAGCCGGGCAAGGTGACGGAGGTAGCGGAGTTGCTCGCCCAAGGAGAGCTTGCTGGCTCCGGCGTGGCGGGCGGCGAAACGGATGGGAATTTCGACGCACCGTTTGCACCGAGCTTTGACGGCCAACTCCAAGACAATCTTGTAGCCCAGGGGGTTCAACGATTCGGCGCGGTTGACGGTTTCGCGGCGCAGGGCGCAAAAACCACTCATGGGATCGCGCAATGAGACCAGCGGGCGGGCCAGGGCTCGGGCAACGAAGCCGTTGAGGCGTCGAAACCAGGGCCACTCGGCGTCTATGATCGCGCCCGCAACGAAGCGCGACCCGACGGCTATGTCGGCGTTGCCGTCGATAATGGCGCTGACCAGTGCGGGGATGGATTCGGGCAGGTGCTGCAAGTCGGCATCCATGACCACGAAGATGTCGTGTGTTGCGTGCTCGAAACCGTGGAGCACCGCCGAGGCCAGCCCTCGCCGCCCGGTGCGCACGATGATGCGTACGGGGAACTCCTCAGCCAGCCGCTCAACGATCTCGATGGAACCGTCCTGGGAGTCGTCGTCGATGATGATCATCTCGGCTTTGAAGCGTTCATCGTCCAGGGCGGCGAAGGTGCGGCGCACCAGGGGCTCGATGTTCGGTGCTTCGCGATAGGTGGGCACGATGACCGAGACAGAGGCAACCGCCATGGTGTGTTTTCGTATAAGGGAAAGAGACGGCGTTGTCATGGACTTTGCCGTTGCGGTGGGATGCGAGAAAGGATTCTCGCACCAGCCAATTCTCGCACCAGCCAATTCTCGCACGAGTGATGTCGGGCGGGTGGCGGTCAGACAATCCGTTGACATCTTCGGTGGCGCACGGTACAAGGATCGGTGGTTGAATCCCGCGGATTCGAATCCGTGGGCTTAGGGGCGAAGGCGGCCCAACGCTGCGGAACTTTCCATGCCAATACCGGTGCTCACCTACATTGGTGCCCAGACGACTTCCTCGCTCGTGGACTTCGGGCATTTCTGGCGGTTTGTAGGCAAGACTCTTGCATTCCTGCCCACCACTGCGATGCGACTGAAGGACTGGCAGCGGCTGATGCCGCAGTTTTACCGGGTGGGTGTGCGCTCGGTGCCGGTGATGATCATCACCGGGTTGTTCGTCGGTCTGGTGCTTGCCGCCCAGGCGGTGGCCCAGTTGCGGTCGGCGGGGCTCGAGGAGCGGATGGGCGTGCTGGTCAACCTGTCGCTGATCAAGGAGTTGGGGCCGGTGCTGGCCGGTGTGATGCTGGCCGGTCGCGTGGGTGGCGCCCTGACCGCGGAGCTGGGCACTATGAACGTGACCGAGCAGCTTGACGCCATGCGGGTGATGGGCACCGATCCGATTCGATACCTGGTGGTGCCTCGATTCGCAGCCTGTATCATTCTGGCGCCGTTGCTGACGTTGTACTGCGACATAACCGGGGCGTTCGGCGGGTGGTTCGTGGCCGTTATGCTGGAGTCGATTCCATCGGAGCCTTACGCATTCTACACCGCCAACGCCATAGAGACCTGGGACTTGATGGCCGGGTTGGTCAAGAGCGTGGTGTTCGGCGGGGCCATCGCGTTGATCTCCTGCTACAAAGGGTTCAATTGCAAGGCGGGCGCGGAGGGTGTCGGCCGGGCCTGCACCAGCGCATTTGTAAGCAGTTTCATCGTGATTCTGATCACCGACTTTTTCCTGCTGCGCGCCATGCAGGACATCTACGATTCGATCTGGGGCTTCAAGTCCGTCATTTAGCATGAGTGAAACCAGTCCTAACGGTCCAATAATTGAGCTGGTTGATGTATACAAGCGATTCGGCCGGCAACAGGTGCTTGATGGCGTTGACCTCCGGCTGTATGCCGGCCAGGTCAACGTGGTGATCGGCGAGTCGGGCACGGGCAAGAGTGTTCTGCTCAAGCACATCATAGGATTGTTGCGACCCGATCGCGGTCAGGTATTGTACAACCGAGAACGGATCGACAACGTCTCAGACAAGCAACTCGCCAAGGTTCGCCGGAACTTCGGGTTCCTGTTTCAACTGGGAGCGTTGTTCGATTCTCTGACAGCGGGGGAGAACGTGGCCTTTCCGTTGATCGAGCGGACCAAGAAATCGCGGGCCCAGGTCCGGCGGATCGTGGAGGAGAAGCTGCGGCTGGTGGGGCTGGTGGGCAGTCGTGACAAGTTGCCGGCGGAGCTTTCCGGCGGCCAGAGGAAACGGGTGGCCCTGGCCCGGGCCATCGC
>JAZGDL010000497.1:0-3281 GCA_036477795.1 Phycisphaerae bacterium | reverse complement strand
GCACCGGCAGCCGCCTGGCGGACATCGCACCCACCATCCTCGAGCTGCTCGGTCTGCCCCAACCGAAAACGATGACCGGCTCGTCGTTAATCCTCCACGACTGACGCCTCGCTGGTGCGAGATTGGAATCGCGCGCGAGCAGCCAATCTCGCACCAGCAGGACCGCACAAATCGCGGAGGTCGCCATTGGGCCTGGAGGGATTCGAACGCCCGGCCAAGCGATTATGAGTCGCCCATCATCCGGCGACGATACCGACCCTAGGTCTCTCACTCACACCTTACGTGATTCGGCAGCAGCCCCGACGGATCAAAGCACTGCGCGGAAAGCGCTGCAATCGAGCGGTGGATTCGTGTCTGTTCGATCCCGCTGACCCCCGAGCAACGGGCGCGGCTCCGGGCGGGGATCGCGGCAATGGTGAAGGCTGCAAAGCGATGAACGAGTGCCGCACACCTACTGCCTGCGGGCGACTATTGCCGGATCCTTCGTGGCTGCTCTCGTCGCGCCTGCTTGAAGCGACCATGTGGGCATGATAACTGAGACTTGAATCCGTCGGCAACCCGGCCGTGGGGCGTTTATAGGACCGGGGCTTCCGGTCTTGGGGCGGGAGATTGCTGGGGCGTCCGCCGAACGGTAGAATAGAACAGATGGCGGATGCGGCCGGGGATGGCCGATCGTTATCCTGCCGGGAAACGTGAGGTCCGGGCCTGTGGTGCAAAAGCCCACGCTACAAGCTCTCGTTCTAGCCGATCAGGTGTACGTCGATGCGCGTACTGGAAAGAAGATCATCGCCGGTACATTTAGCGGTTTGTGGGCCAGCAGTTTTCCAACGTCGTTAGGACGAACCACTTGGGCGTATGTCTGCCTCACGGAGGTGCAAGGTACGGTACCAATCTCGTTACGGTACACCGATCTTGCAAGCAATGAGGTACTTCTGGGCACGAAACCGATAACGCTCCAGTCGGACAATCCGTTGGCGAGCCATGAATTGATCGTGGAAGTTCCGCCGTTTCCGATGCCACACGCTGGCACATATGTTTTTGAAGTCTACGTTGCGGAAGAGTCAATCGGATCGTTACGCATCACAGTGGCTGAGCGACAAACGGGGACGCAATGATGCAAGAAGCAGGGACGATTACAGGTTCGGAAAGCGTTGAAGAGATCGTGGCGGCTGAACAACCCAAAATCCAGACGGTGCCTGACCCGGCGCCGGCCAGTCCAGCCGGTTGGCACAAACCGGAACCGAGCGAATACCGATGTGAGATTCGGCTTTGCCCGGAGCCGGAAGGCGGGTACTCGGTTTACGTGCCGGAGCTGCCCGGCGTCGTGACTGAAGGTGACACGGCTGAGGAAGCTGTCCGGAACATTGCGGAGGCCCTTCGGGGAGCGTTGCGCACGTATCGGAAAGACGGCCAGCCGATCCCGTGGAAAAAAGACACCGACACCCCGCAACCCAATGAAAACCGCTTCTGGATCGTCGTGCATGTCTGAGCTTCCCGCCGTCACCGGGCGTGAGGTAGTCAAAGCGTTTCAAACCGTCGGCTTCGAGGTGGCACGTGTCGAGGGAAGCCATCACATCCTTAAGAAACCTGGACATCCGTTCAATCTGTCCATACCGGTTCACGGCAACAAGCCTATGAAGCGCGGGACAGTCCGCCGTCTGATTCGAGACGCGGGGCTAAGCGTTAAGCAGTTCGTCGAAGTGTTGAACAAGTAAACCGTTGCTACTCCGATCCGCCGCCTCCGTCGGGTCAGATACACTCGGCCGCTATGTTGCGAGCCGTCGCGGGATTCGGATTCGCGTTCCGTCAACCCAGTGCAACCGCAGGTTCAACGCCCAGGCGAGCCGGTCATGGCGATCATCTACGTCGTGCTGCGGAAACCGCTGCAATCGAGCGCTGGATTCGTGTCTGTCCGATCCCGCTGACCCCCGAGCAACGGGCGCAGGTCCGCGTGGGCATTTTCCAACTTCAACGGTCTAACCTGGCCACCCAAGCGTGGCCATCCCACCTACGGCCAACTCGTTGAATCAAAACTAACAGAGCACTAGCGGCGCCCGGGATCGAACCGGGGACCTTGGGTTTATGAATCCCACGCTCTAACCGCCTGAGCTACGCCGCCGATTTCAGCTTTCAGCCATCAGCCATCTGCTATCAGCGATTGTCGCGAAACGCCCAACATGACAGCAAAAAGACGGAGTCCAACCTGCCTCATGACAAGGCATCACATAGCATGGTTCCATCTTATCGATTATAGCCAGTAGCTGAAAGCTGACGGCCATCGGCCATGCATTGTGTCTTCTTGCCTTTCTGAATTCCGCATTCGACATTCGCCATTTCTATTTCGCGTCCTTCACCTCGAACTCCGCGTCGATGACGTTGTCGTCCTTCGCCGGCGCGGCAGCATCGTCGCCGGAGGGCTGTGAAGTTCCCCCGGGCGCCGCCTGCTGCTTGGCGACCGCCTCGTACACGATCTTGCCGATCACCTGGGCCTCGGTCATCAGGGCGTCGTTGGCTTTCTTTATCGCCTCAGCGTCATCCCCTTTTGTCACCTCGCGTACGTTGTTGACGGCGGCCTCGACTTTGCCCCGCTGGTCGGCGGGGATCTTGTCCCCGTGCTCTTTAAGCTGCTGCTCGACCTGGTAGGCGGCGTTGTCGGCCTCGTTTCGCACCTTTACCAGCTCCGCCTTTTTCAGATCGTCGGCGGCGTGCGCCTCCGCCTCCTTCTTCATCCGCTCGATTTCCTCCTTCGAGAGCCCGCCGCTGCCCTCGATGCGGATCGACTGCTCTTTCCCCGTGGCTTTATCCTTGGCGGATACGCTGATGATGCCGTTGCGATCGATATCGAAGCTCACATCGATCTGTGGCAGGCCGCGAGGCGCCGGTGCGATGCCCGTCAAGTTGAACCGCCCCAGCGTCCGATTGTCGGTGGCCATCGGGCGGTTCCCCTGAAGCACGTGGATCGTCACCTCGGTCTGACTGTCCGCCGCGGTGGAGAAGGTTTCCGTCTTTGAGGTTGGAATAGTGGTGTTGGCCTCAATCAACTGTGTCATCACACCGCCCAGCGTTTCGACACCTAGTGTCAGCGGGGTAACATCGAGAAGAACGATATCCTCTTTTTCCCCGGCCAACACGGCACCCTGGATGGCTGCGCCGATCGCCACCACCTCGTCCGGGTTCATGCCTTTGTTGGGTTCCTTGCCGAAGATCTCCTTGCACAGCGCCTGTACAGCCGGCATCCGCGTCGACCCGCCGACGAGCACGACCTCGTCGATGTCCTTGGC
>JAZGDL010000496.1:0-7122 GCA_036477795.1 Phycisphaerae bacterium | reverse complement strand
GACTGGAGTACAATCATCGCCGGCCGCACAGCAGCCTGAGCTACGAGACGCCGGCAGCGTTTGCGGCCAAATGCGAGGTGGCGGCCGTCGCCGCTCCTCTTGGGGGCGCTGCCCCCAAACCCCCGGCGTCAAAGCCCCACCGGAAAGCACCGGAGGAAGAAAGCCGGACGGTTCGAAATCATGGTCAGACTCTCATAACAACTGGTACATAAACTGGGGGCAGGTCACTACCGTTCATCCCCATACCTCGATGCTTGCCGTGCTCTTCACTTCTCGCACCATCGCGCTGCTAATGACCATGAACGCCGCTACGATGCTGTCCATCCGAATTGGATGCTATCTGGTAAAGGCAATAGCGCATGAGCCAACTTCATACGAAGTCCACTCCCCACACTTCGATCCTGGGTGTGTCGTTTTGGTCTCGCACCATCGCGCGGCCGAGGGCCATGATGCCGGCGACGATGCCGTCGATACGCTCGGTGCTGTGCTTCTTGCTGGGCTTGAGATTGCCGGCGGCGTCGGTCTCGACGGCTACGTTCGACGCCATCCAGCGCATGACCGGGTGGCCGCCGTGACGCAGCTTGGCACTGATGACCAGCTTCTCCCACTCCTTGGTCGGGGCGGTCATGTCCCTGAATCCCTGGCCAAACGTGACCACCTCGAAGCCGTCACCCTGCAATTGCACGGCAAGCTGCGTGGAATTCCACCGATCGATGGCGATTTCGCGGATGTCGAATTGAGTTTGGAGCTCGTTGATCCGCCCCCGGATGCGGTCGTAGTCAACCACATTGCCCGGCGTCATCTCGATATACCCCTGCCGGGCCCAGGTCTGGAAGGGCACCCGGTCGCGCCGCTCGCGCTTGAGGGCGTTGTCCGCCGGCATCCAAAACCGCGGCACCACTGTGATACCGCCGTCGTCGTCGTGAAAGACCAGCACCAGCGCGCTGAGGTCGGTCGTGGCCGACAGATCCACACCGGCGTAGCAGGTTCGGCCTTCGAGCGCCGTCTCATCGATCGCTGCACCTCCACAGGCGTCCCAGGTTTCCAGTGATAACCAGCGCACGTCCTGTTGTGTACGCAGGTTTAGGTGCAGGCGTTTGAAAGTATTCTCATACGACGGCGTCTCCTGTGCGCGCCGACACTCGCGCTCCAGGTATTCACGGCTCACCGATACGCCCAGGTTGGGATTGGCCCTCGCCCATACCCGCGGGTCGGTCCAGTCGTCGTCCGGCTGCGCCTCGTAGATCACCGGCAGGAAGGCCGGGTCGTCGATGACGCCGTCACGGACTTTGCAAGCGTAGTCGTACTTCTCGTTGCAGATGCTCCCTTCGCGATCAAAGTCGGCGGTGGTGATGTGGATGATCAGCGGCTGACGCCGGGCCCCGGTGCTGGTGCACAGAACATCGACCAACTCCCGGTTCGGCTGGGCGTGGAGTTCATCGATGATGATGCCGTGGGCATTGATTCCGTGCTTGCTGTAGGCCTCGGCACTGACCACCTTGAGCACGCTGCCGGTTGCTTCGACCACGATGGCGTTGGTGTACACTTTCGAGCGGGCGGTCATCTCCGGCTCCGCCTGCACCATCGTCTTGGCCGCGTTGAACACCAGTCTGGCCTGCTCGCGGTCGGCCGCGGCGCAATAGACCTGTGCCCCCGGTTCGGCGTCGGCGAAGATCAGGAAGTTGCCCAGTCCGCCGGCGAGTTCGCTCTTGCCGTTCTTGCGCGGCACGTACACGAAAGCCTCGCGATAACGCCGCGTCCCATCGGGGCGCTTCCAGCCGAAGAGGTTGGCCACGATCGCGCGTTGCCACGGCTGAAGCAGAAAGGGTTGGCCACGCCACTCGCCAGCCGTAAGCGTCAGGCAATGCTCGAAGAATTCCACGGGCCGAGGCTGCAACCGGCGGCCCGACAGCCCCGTACAGGCTGCGACGTGTACGGCGTCTCGCCGGTAGCTACTCGGCCTACGCCTGCCTTTTGGTTTCTGCTCAGATTCTACACTACCGGTGGGAATGGGCAAGGGGTTTATGAAGTGAGATCGGCAACCGGCAGATTGGGGGACGGGTGGATCTTGTCTCGTGCTTCCACCTCTTGGATATTCGCGAGAATCTCTTGTGCTTGGGCGAGCGCTTCCGCACCTGCGACGTGTCCGGACACAACATCTCCAGCGTGCTTGAGGAAGTTCTGCTCAAGTACGCTCCGCATCCGCAAGAATCCACCGACCGGCGCCGTTTGCAGGTGTTTCATACCGCTTTTAGAGACAACTGACGCGAGTATCTGGCGAATCCCAGAGTCACTCTGCCAAGTTCCGATCGCTTCGATACCACCGAAGTCAGTGAACAAGACCACTACGCGGCCGATGAATGCGCGATACGCGAAGAAGTGCGCATGAACCACTTCTCCTGCAAACGGCCTCCACCGTTCAACTCCTTGTTCAGCCTTCAACATCGCTTCGACGAGTGATTCGGTCGACATGCTCATGATCGCGTCGCGAACCGCGGTGTGATGTTTGGCGTCGACAAGATCTGCCGGTGAGAACAGGTCAAGGAAGAATAGAGCGGATGGACATGCATCACGCATGCGCAGAACCGCTTCCCAATACGCACCGATCGCTTCGAGTCTTCTTTCAGAGGCAATAAGATGTGCGCTAGAGAATGAGGCGGTCGCTGCAGCTTGGATGCTTTGCAACGACGTGCTAAACGTTCGCATCGCCTCCATCGTCGTAGCTTGTGACGCTTGGAGTTCGGCCTTGTGCGTCTCCAGTTTTCTTGCGTATTCGTGTTCGATGGCGTTCTTGAGTCGATGGGAGATTAGGTTTCGCGCGAGCCACACAATCGCTGCCGAGACAGCACCACTCGTCAAGATTGTCTGGATCAAGTCGCCCATCGTCAAGCGTCCGACCCCTCCCGCCTGGACGCAAACCGCGCAAGACTAATTGACCGGGCAGGGCCGTTCTTGTGCGTTCAGGGGCGCACGGTTGGGGTCCGGGAGTATTGTCGCACAGGGTGGGGCTTTGTCAAAGCGGGGGCGGTTTACTCCGTGGATCGTCGACGCGACAACCCACTAACGATGCGCCATAATGCACCTATCGAGGTGCGTCGATGAAGCGTCCACGATTCCGCAACTGGGCCAAGTGGGTGGGGTTGGTGGGGTGTGCATTGATCGTGGCGGCCTCTGTGGGGTCCCTGGGGCGGATAATCACCTACACGCTTGGGTACAGGGGACGGAACATCGAGATTGTGATGGGGCAAGCGTGCGCCGCTGTGGCGAGCTTCGACCAGCCCGGTCCCAGCGGGTGGTCGGTTAAGCGCGCGGATTTACGATTGGCGCCCGCGCACTGGGTACCGGAGTATTGGGCTTTACGCGGCCCTGCGGCTTTTGCGGTGATCGTGCCGCTCTGGATTCCCTTGCTCGCCCTCGCGATTCCTACCGGGTTCCTCTGGTACCGCGACTGCCGCCCACCCCCCAACCACTGCCAATCCTGCGGGTACAATCTGACGGGGAACGTATCGGCCGTGTGTCCCGAATGTGGGGTGCGGGTGTGATTCGGAAGGCGACCATGGCGGTTGAGGTCCTGGGGGCATGGGATCGGCAGTGCTCTGGCTTGTTGTCCGCGATGCGATAGGCCTTGCATTGCTCTGGTGACAGCTCGCCCGCAACGTGCACCGGCACCTCGGCCATCCCCAGCCGCTGCGCCGCTTTCCAGCGCGTATGCCCGACAACGATCACGCTGTCACCATCCACGACAATCGGCTGCCGAAACCCAAACTCCCGAATCGATTTCGCCACGGCATCAACCGCGGTGTCGTTCACCCGCGGATTGCTCTCATACGGCTTGATCTCAGCCAACGGCCGCAGTTCAGTCTTCATCGCGCGACGTCCTGACCGTCATCGCTCACCGGGCCGCCCTCGGCCCACGGGTTGGCCCCAAACGCGCACCAACGCCGGCGGGGCCAACGGGACGACCGAGACGTAGGCCGGTACGCCGTGTCGGCGCCGGTTGCCCACGGGCCAAACGGGGCGTACCTCGTGGCCTCTCGAAAACCGACCTGGACGGCGCAACAAACCCAGTTGATGTTCGCGGCTGTCCCCACGGACATTTTCGAACATGCTCGCGCCGGGAGGAACCGTGAAGGACCTTCTGTCGGTTCTGTCGGTACGTCCGAAGCGTGTTCGCCGGAAAACCCGCGTCGGCCGCAAGGGCTTTTGTCAGTTCTGTCAGTGACCTTCAAAGACATATCCATCATGTAAGAGACCCACGCGCGCTTTCGCGCGGCATTCGATTCAGACCGGCATTCGCCGCACATATCAAGGGTATACAGACCGCTGTGCATAGGGCAAACGCAATTCGGATGTGACGAGGAGTTTTCTGTTGGCGTTGTTGTCAGGAAATGACTCGCATGGACTGACGCGCCACCGGACATCGCAAAATCTTCCCGAGAGTGGTCGTTCTTGATCTGCTCGCGGAGAAGTGACGCGTGTGATCACTCGCGTTCGTTGTCGTGGAATACGAACATTGGTGTTGCCGAGGAGGTGATACTCGTTACGGAGATCGCGTCTCGCGAATCTCTCCTGCCTTCTCTGGACGACTTGGTTGCGCTCCGGAAAGGAAAAGTGCAAGGTGACTCGGACCGCGCCGTAACTCTACCGTGTCTCGTGGCTTAGAACCCACCGCCCGCACGTTGCCAACGTGAATGTCGTGAGTTCGAATCTCATCACCCGCTTTTCTTGACCGCCGTTGTCCACTAGCGATGACTTGCGCCCATTCTATGTACCAGGTGCTATGAGAGTTGGTTTCCGATCCTTTATCCGTTCCTTCGGCTAGTGGGCAAGGCGGAGCATAGCGGAGCCTGTCCCAGCAGCCGTCTCGTGCTTGTCGACGCTGGCTCGGCCGGAACACCTGATGGCTATGGCGAGAGTTCGCCGGTGAAGTTCTCCTGCAACATGGCGAAATCAGCCAAGTCAACATCGCCATCGTCGTCACCATCAAAACATCGGCACCCAGGGGGATACGCTGGGGGATCCACGGGGCCTAGTGGCCCCGTCTCACATTCGTGAAACGTTGCGAAGTCTTGCAGATCGACGTCGCCGTCACCGTCGATGTCGCCGATTTCCAGACACTCTACGCACGCGTCGATGTCCTCGTCGCAGAATGGTAGCGACGGGTCGGTGCAGGGGTTGCTCCCCGGCTGGCAGTCCAGCTCGACATCGCAGGTCTCGTCTCCGTTGCAGAACGCGCCGTCGTCGCAGAGGCCGTCGTCCGGGGTGTGCACCACGAGGTCGTTAGCCTCGTCGCAGGTGTCCACCGTGCAACTGACCCCGTCGTCCAAGTCAGGCGGCGTGCCGGCTTGGCAATCCTGAACCGGGTCGCAGGTCTCGGCCCCGTTGCAGAACGCGCCGTCGTCGCAGAGACCGTCGTCCGGGGTATGCACCACGAGGTCGTTAGCCTCGTCGCAGGTGTCCACCGTGCAACTGACGCCGTCGTCCAACTCCGGCGGCGTGCCGGCCTGGCAATCCTGAACCGGGTCGCAGGTCTCGTCTCCGTTGCAGAACGCGCCGTCGTCGCAGAGTCCGTCGTCCGGGGTGTGCACCACGAGGTCGTTAGCTTCGTCGCAGGTGTCCACCGTGCAACCGACGCCGTCGTCCAAGTCCGGCGGCGTGCCGGCCTGGCAATCCTGAACCGGGTCGCAGGTCTCGGCTCCGTTGCAGAACGCGCCGTCGTCGCAAAGGCCGTCGTCCGGGGTGTTGACGCACTGATCGTTCACTTCGTCACAAGAGTCGTCCGTGCAATCGATCCCGTCGTTGCAGTCCGGAGGCGTGCCCGGCTGACAGCCGAGATCGGAATCGCACGTCTCAACGCCATCGCAGTGCAGCCCGTTGTTGCAATTGGTCGGATTGTGGAGGCAACCCACGTCTGGGTCGCAGGTATCGTCTGTGCAGGCATCGCCATCGTCACAGTGGGCGTCCACGCCGCAGCCGACCATAAAACACCCATACGCAACATCATCCGGATCGACCGCGCCTTCGCTGCGAATGGCGAACTTCAGGAAACCCCCAGCGTATTCGCTGCAAAACACGACGGGGCCAGCAGGGGCGTTCGTTACGTTAAACTCAACCGCACCTATCTTCGCCCATTCTGGAGCAACCCCGAGGCCGGTAAAATTGTTGCCACCGAAATCGTCCACCCGCCCTGCTCCGTCATCCACAAAGACTTCGTATGGGAGCAGATCCCACTGCGGCGCCAGGACCACCTGGGCAACTGACGTGTCGAAAAACGTAGTGCTGTAGGTCAGATCGAGGACGGCCGTACTGATACCGTTAGGTCCCGGTGTCTGGCACCACGGTTCCAGAAACACCGTGCTTCCCGGTATCAGCTGGGATTGATGGCTGATGACGGCGCCCAGAGATGCAAGGTCCGTGGTAGTCTGCACACCGGACGGGGTGTGCAACAGCAGCAGCGAGACGGTGACCCGCGGCGGGTTTCCCGATGGCTCGACGCCCGCTGCCCCCATTGGCATCGTCCAGGTACCCGCCGGTATCGCAATAAACAACAAGCGAAAGAGTAGCTTCATCGCATAATCCATTGGACTGGTATTCCTTCTTTCCCAAACCTCACGTCTTGACCACCCCGGCCGGTTCTCCCAGGAACGCGACCCCAACCGTCCGAAACGCGGCACATCGTTCGACAGCAAGACAGTAGCGGCGTGGCCTGGTGCTCAGCGGCGCGCTGCCGGAAGTCCGCTGTCCTACCGTTCACGCCGCTTGCGCGGGTGCCCGCGATCCAACGTATGTGCCTTATTCTGCCCGGCTCGCCACCTTCAAACGTTGCCATTCTCTCAGGATTCCTCGACGGTAACCCTTCCAATCAGCAGACGGCGGCTCCAAGCCAACACTCCGTAGCACCGAGTCGCTTGGCAGCGGTGGCAGATCTCCTATCGAAGCAAGCCCATCACAAATGCCGTCGGGCACGAGGATGCACCCTGGATCGTTACAATGCTTCAGCCAGCAGGTCACCCAGAACGCGAAGTCCTCTGGTCCGACACAATCGGAGGGGTCGCAGTTGACGTAGTTCACCCTGTCGCAGCTTTCGCCACAGGCACCGGTGGCGTACCCCGGATCTTCAGG
>JAZGDL010000495.1:0-3062 GCA_036477795.1 Phycisphaerae bacterium | reverse complement strand
GACTTTCCATCGCCCCGTTCCCGCCGCGTGTGGGAATGATCGCACAACATTCGACTCCCACGTCAAACGCGTAGTCCATCGACCGCTTGGCCCAGAGCACACCTTCTGGTTCATTCAGGAATGGCGGCCGCAGCAGGATGAACGCCCGGGCTTCCATACCGTGCGCCTTCAGCCGGCCCACCGCCCGCGCGAAATCATTCAGTGTCATATGTTTGTTCAGCTTGCCCAGCACATCGGGGTGCACGGTTTCCAGCCCCATCGCCACATGCACGTCCGCGTCCACCATATCGTTGAAGGCAAAGCATCGCCGCCCCACCATCAGAGGGTGGCTCTCCACTATGACCGTGTCAAACTGTGACACTACCTCGGCGATGGATGGATAGTCCGTCTCGGGGATGGCCTGCGGGTCAAAGAAGTTGCCGCTGTTATAAAGCTTGATGTGCCGGGCGGGTTCCAGTCGCGCCAGGGCCCATTCAATCTGCCGGCGGATCATTCCCGGCGCCACCGGTTCATCGGTGGTGTTCTTCCACAGGTCGCACATCAGGCAGCGAAAGGGGCATTCCTTGTTGGTCAGAAAGATGGTGGCCACCGACTCGATGCACCCGTGGGCGGTGGGCTCTTGCTCCAGAAGAAAAGCATACGGCCGCGACGGGTCGACTGCATTCTTGGGCGGTCGCCGCGCCAGAATCCACTCGTCGGTGTACTCATCTCTTCGCTTAGCGCTGTCGCGTGCGACATCCGCCGCCCTACTCGTAGATGGCATGAAACCTTCTGCGATAATCGTTCCCATCAGATGAGAACCGGTCCTTAAACGCCCGCTCGGCCATCACACCATGCTGAAAACGCCGCTTCTCAAAAATCGGCATGTTCATCCCTGTGACCGCGCGCACGCCCCGTGACACGATCTCCCCTTTCAAACGGTACAGACGCTGGTGATCCCACTGTGTCAACGCTACGAACGGAATGGACTCGGCAATCGCAATGACAGATGGTGCCACGAAAGGGCTGAACGCGGCGAATCCGGTCGTGGTCGCCGGGGCGTAGGTGCGTGCATAACCGCGGCTTTGCCCGCCGGAGTAGGTCAGCGAATGTTTGATCGATTCGACCCCCCACCCTTCCTGATACAGCATGCGGTTGTTCAGCACGCTGCGAATGGTCAACTCCGGGTTCTCTTCGATCGGGTAGTCTTTGAGATTCTCATCGCCGCCCTCGCCGTCGATCAAATACCGCCAGGCCGGATAGCGCCGCCGCACGCCGCGGAACAAAGCCAGGGCCATCGCGCCCGCTTGAACATCGAGAGGTTTGTAGTCCTCCATGACCCGAATGGTTTCCTCGACGTCGATCTCGTCGGGCGGCACGTCCACCGTCTCCAAGAAGACTTCCAGGTCCAGCGCCCGGACAAAGGCCCGGGCCTGTTCGACATCGTCGCCCTGACCGTCAACGCTCAACGTGAAGGCTTTGAGACGCGCCGGGTTCAGCCCCAGCGTGAGCATGGCGTGGTAGGTCAGAACAAAAACCGCCCCACTATCGACCCCTCCCGAGAAACACACGCCGATCGGCTCGCCCTTGGGGACTACCCGCAACCACTTGGCAATTACGTCGTAAACCGCGCCTATATAGCGCGCGCCGATCAGATCCAGGTCCACCGGGAGCGTACCGCAC
Organism: Phycisphaerae bacterium; assembly: GCA_036477795.1. Classification (GTDB taxonomy): domain Bacteria; phylum Planctomycetota; class Phycisphaerae; order UBA1845; family UBA1845; genus JAZGDL01. Next base: position 1,400 of record JAZGDL010000495.1, on the reverse strand, counting down.
TCCGGCGCGAAGAACCGCTCATAGGTCGGGGTCGGATCGGGACACCCCACCAGGCTGATCTGCACCATATGGTGAGCCGGAACCATCCGCGTGTACGACGGATGAAACTGGTCCGCCAGTTCCGCGGATTTGAGCCACTCATAGATACCGTCGATCCGGTCGCTGATCACCAGTGCCGGCCCCTCTGCAAGCTTGGCAACGAAATAGCGCATCAACCGTCCGATGGTCCGCGCCATCCGGACTTCTTTGCCCTGCCGGCCTACCAGGGCGAATTGCCCGTCGATTTTGCCGATCCCGTCGATATCACCTCGGGCCACAATGGCCCGCGCCGCTTCCACGCTCAAGCCGTGGATCACGTTGCCCGCCGGATCAAGCAGGTCGATCACCTGCGAGATGGGTTCCCTCTTCGTCATCGCCGATTCCTCCGTTCCGCGTCTCGACCATGATTGACCAATTGCCGCCGAGTGTCCAGCGTCGACTACCCCAAACGCCCCCAACCGGTTAGAGTGTGCAGTGCGTCAATCGCCAGAAGATGCAAGTACCGCCGCTCATATGCGCAACCGCTTTGCAGCACGGTCGTCGAACTGAAGGGGATACTCACAGATGGAACGTCCTTATGAAAGGTTGCTGGGGAAGATACGGGAATGCGGACAGCTTGCGTCCATCGAGGCATTGCTCGACTGGGACCAGGAAACTTGTATGCCGCCCAACGGCCTGGCGGGGCGGGCGGAGCAGCTATCTCTGGTCGCCAGGCTCCTTCATGAACGCAAGGCAAGTCCTGAAATCGGTGAATTGCTGAGCAAACTGGACGGCGACCTGTCCGATCCCGCCGAGAACACTAACGTACGAGAAACGCGGCGGATCTTTGAACGGGCCGGCAAAGTGCCGGCAGAGCTCGTCGGCCGCATAGCCCGGATCGCTGCCCACGCCAAAGCGGCATGGGCCAAGGCCAAAGCGGATTCCAACTTTGACGACTTCGCACCGCATCTCCAACAGTTGCTGGAACTCAAACAGGAGGTGGCGGATCGTATCGGTTTTCCCAACGAACGCTACGACGCCCTGCTCGACGAGTTCGAACCGGGCGCTCGCACCGACGAGGTCGCCGACATATTCAACGCCCTGCGCCAGCCACTGGCCGACTTCGCCCAACAACTGGGCGAGTCAAAGGCCAAACCCGACGTGTCCATTCTACATCGCCGCTTCCCTCAGCCGGCCCAGGAAAAGCTGGCTCGAAAGCTGGCGGCTGCCATCGGGTTCGACTTCAACAGCGGCAGGATCGACGTCTCCAATCATCCCTTCTGTTCGGGCACCGCCCCCCACGACATCCGACTGACCACCCGCTACCGTGAGGATTTTTTTCCAACAGCGATCTTCGGAACCCTGCATGAGGCCGGCCACGG
>JAZGDL010000494.1:0-11801 GCA_036477795.1 Phycisphaerae bacterium | reverse complement strand
CTTGTTGTCAGCCTTGGGTGCCCGCGTGCCGAGACGGTCCACGCGAATGACGGAAGTGCGAACCCGTGCGCCACGCTGTGGCGTGCTTTCAATATCTCGTTCAGGCGATCTCGAATCGACAGTGAATTGAGGCGCTTCGCTGGCCATTGCCAATGGGGCCAGGGGTCGAAGCCGGTAGCGCCGATTAGCAGGTTTCGCACGTTTTCGCTGTTGGGTACGTTGAAAGACTTCAGCAGCTTCTCTGCCATTGCCCGCGCGAGTCCGTGGTGTGCACTGGCGCGCGGTATTAAAGGGGGCGCCGTCACGTGAAAGAAGTCGCGCACGACCCCGTTTACATACGCATCCCAAGCCGCCACGCTTGCTGCCAGGGAGGCGCCGTACAAGACCCGCTTTTCTTGTCGCGAAGAGCGTGAATACAGGCGCGCGGCTTCCCTCAACAGTTTGGTGCGGGTCGCGTCCTCAGCGATCTCGATCTGAACAGTGCTCGTACGCGGGGGGCCTACGCACTGAATAGAACCGCCCACTACCGAAACCGTCGCATGTTGCGGTTGAGTTACCACCTCCAGGGCCATCGACCAGCAGTTCGGCGAACAACTGCCCCTGACGGTCTCCAGCAGTATTGCACCGGGACAGCCGGTGACACTGTTGGCGTTGACCGAGCAGGTCGGCTGCACGCAATCCCCCCCGCAGCACATCTGAGCCCCCGGGCAACACCCGCCGCAACTACATGGACGACGCACCTAATGCCGTAACCACAGTCTAAAGCTCACTCACGACTCGCATCCGTGCTTTCGGAAACGCTTCCCTCGCTCCACGTATTCGACTTCACGTCATATCGAATCTCGTACGCCTCCAGTCTCGGGCCATGGCGGACGTATGGTTGATGCATTGTTAGCATCACGGCGTCGACCCGGGGCCCCCGGCGTGTGACGAGCTCGCTCTCCGAATTCGTGCCTCATTCTCGCTAATCCACCGTTCGGCATTGCGAACCGTCTCCACAAAGAAAGCGTCGTTCAACCCATGTTGCCCCTTATACCGCTCGTCATCCTCACTTGGGGCGAACCGCACACCGAGGCAATGTGCCAAATCCCGCGCGATAAAGTAACCACCCTGAGCATTACCGGGATGGCGATCATGTTCTCTTCGGAACAAATCCATCCCGATCGCAATGACTCTTGGGTCTGGTGGCGGGATTACTCGAGCGGCCTCTCGTCCCGCGGACGCTCGAGAGCACAGGCCAGGAAAAACCTGCTCCGCAAGCGCGCTATCGTCCGCATCCAGTATCAGACGCACGACCGTTTCGCGATCCGCTCGGTTACCTCGAAAAACTAACTCCTGCGCGCACAACGCTCGTATGGCATCATTGGTTTCCAAGTCAGAAAGTACTCGTCGCTCAAGTTCTGCTTTTTCCTTGGACCAAGCCGTTTCACGCAACAACTCGAGACGCTCACAGTCCGTACGGGACTCGGAAAACAATTGCGCGATACTTTCTCTCTTTCGACTTTGTATTCTCTGTCTATCGAGTATCTCTTGCTCAGAAAGGCTGCGTTCAATCCACCTATTCGATTTCAGGTCATATCGAATTTCGTACGGAGGCGGCCTACTGCCATGGCGGATGGCCGTCAAAACTATCTCACCGTCTTCAATCTGAGCCTCAATGGTCTTAGCGCCACCTTCGGACGGGTCGAAACGTACTCGGTAACTCGCCAGTGGTTTGTCGTTGGGCTCCGGCTCGACTGCGAATCCATTAAATCTTGGTTCCTGGAGCTTCCGATCTGCATCCACGTCGAGCCTGTACACTTCCAATCTTAGGTAGTACGACATTGAGTCACCCACTACGACGTAGAACGACGCGTTAGCAGGGTCCTTAACCAAAGCTGCTGTGAAATATGGAATCGGGCGAGCACGTGAATAGTATCGCTGCCACCATTGCCACACCGTTGCCTCGCGAGTTTTCAAACGCGGATCCCTGCCCACTGCATACCGCGCAACTCTATAGACGACGCATCGTTGACCAAGAGCTCCTTCAGCTCCCGGCGCAATATCGCGCACTTCGACCTCAAGCTGTTTTTGCTTTCCGTCGACCGTATATTGAACGGGAGAGCCAACGCGAATGTTGCAGAGAAGGATCGATCCTTGCCCACTGGCGACTTCGACGATGCAGAGCGCAGCTATCCCAATACACACACCTGAAATGAATCCTTTTCTCATGATAGTCGTCCGTCCTTTTGCACTCTTATGGTAAGGGGGTAAATGACATCTCCATCGTTCCGATGGTATTCATCTTCGTTACGTTGGCAGTAGAGGTGCATCGTACGTTGTACCCGTCGAGTGCTGCGTCTTCCCACGCCACCTCGTTCGCAAAAGGCCCGGTACCGTAGGACGGGTCGTACCACTGCCCACCGTATCGGACTATGAAATGGTTGAAGAAGTCAGGCGGTGGGTCTGAGTTTCCCTGCCCCGCAACTCCGAGTAGATCTGTCGTCTCTGTGAAAAGATGCGTGAACGGCGCGCAGCCAGGTGGGGATGACCCAAGTCCGGAGAACGACCAGTTCTTCACAAGCATCACTCCGGTTACGAAAGCGGGGTGCATTGGAATTGGACTGACGTATATGGGGCGTACTTCGTATCTCGTTGACCCCAGAATCCCGTGTGTAAGAACTGTGTAATGGAACAGCTCCGCCCACGCGATACATGTTCCGTTACCGCTTGGGTCCTCCAACATGTCGATCATCGATTGACACGCTGAGATCGGCGGGTTCCAGTATTTCATCTGGACACCGTCGACGTTGTTGAACCCGTCTTTGGGTTTTCGGCGAACATCGCGGTCGGTGAAGTCGGCGTAGATCCCAGACACTGCGGAACCCGCGTCGACCGCGCCGATTGCGTTTCGACAGGCAATGTCGATCACGGACTCGTACAATGGTGAGACTGTCGGGGCTTCCAGCGTCACGTACACACGATGCTCTGAGTCGATGGGGCAGTTGAAGGTCGTCGTGCCGCCGTCCGGCGATACCCACCACTTGATCGTCAGCGGGTTCATGAAATCCACGTTGTCAGCCAGAGGGACATGTGCTGGAACATCTGTTATGACCAGTTCGCTCCCAATCAACGTAGCCGTGCTCTCAAAGAAGTAGAACTGCATGGACGGTTCGGACAACCCGTGCCCGACGACGGTCGTGCCCGGGCCGAAGATTCCCGCGGGTTCGACCAGAAGCCTGGCGGAAATCTTCATGAGGGTGTTGCGGGTAAAGGCCACCGGGAACTTGTGATCCCCTTCGTCGTTCGCGTCATAATCCGGAGGGACGGAATTGTCTTTCCAATGAGGCGTCCCGTAAGCCCCGCTCCCATCATCCTGGGACACCGCACGAAAACTATCGCCCGAGAAGGTCAGTTCGTTTAACTTGATGTTCACCACGGTGAGGTTCACGAGGTCTTCGCAGGGGCCGCCGTCGCCGATGAAGAGCAGTTTCAGTTGAACATCCCGCGCCGCTACGCTGGGGGCGAGCCCTTCAACGTAGAACGTGAGGAAGAACGTCTTGGCCAGGCCCAGCAATTCCCACGACGTCGGCAGCGTCACCGGGCTGCTCCGGTCCGGATTCTCGTACAACTTGATCCGGCTGCCGCCGGAAACAGCGCTCAGCCACAGGATCCCTTGCAGCGTCCCGTCAGCCGTCACCCTCAGCGGGACCAGATCATCTTCGCCCGGCGTGGGGCCGGGGTCATCCTTGTCGGCTATACCGTTATTGTCGTCGTCATCGTCGTTGACGCACAGAAATCCTCCGGGGTCTTCCTCGTCGTCCTCGCCCACTGACCCAAACTCCAGATCGACCAACTGATCGACCATCACCGTCCACGTCGCGGTGGTACAGGTGAATCCGCTGGGGCTGGTGCCTCTGAGGTCGAAGGTGAAGGGGCCGAGCGGGGCGTCCTCAGCGATCTCGATCTGAACAGTGCTCGTACGCGGCGGGCCTACGCACTCTATCGAACCGCCCACCACCGAAACCGTCGCATGTTGCGGTTGAGTTACCACCTCCAGGGCCATCGACCAGCAGTTCGGCGAACAACTGCCCCTGACGCTCTCCAGCAGCGTTGCACCGGGACAGGCGCTGACACTGTTGGCGTTGATCGAGCAGGTCGGCTGCACGCAAACCCCGTTGCAGCATATCTCGCCGGCCGGACAACAGACCCCGTCGCAACATTCTATGTCTGGTGGGCAGGAGACGTCACAGCAGGGATCGGGATTCCCGCAGCAGGGGTCGGGGTCCCCGCAGCAGGGATCGGGGTTTCCGCAGCAAGGGTCCGGGCTCCCACAACAGGGATCGGGATTCCCGCAACAGGGGTCCGGGTTTCCGCAGCAGGGATCGGGGCTTCCGCAGCAAGGGTCCGGGCTCCCGCAACAGGGATTGTCCGAGTTGCAGCAGGGGTCGGGATTCCCACAGCAGGGATCGTTCGAGTTACAGCAAGGGTCGGGGCTACCGCAGCAGGGGTTGTCCGAATTGCAGCACCGATCGGGATTCCCACAGCAGGGATCGTTCGTGTTACAGCAGGGGTCCGGGCTCCCGCAGCAGGGACTCGCTGGGCAGCACCGATCCGTCGCACTGGAGCACCTGCCGTCACAGCACCCGCCCGAGCAACAGGATCCACCGCAACAAGTCCCCGAGCAACAGGAGCCGTTGCAGCACCCACCACAGCAAAGGACGCAGGTCATGCAGGGGCGCCCCACGTTGCCACAGCTTCGGGCAACGATCGGCGCTGGGGCACCGATTCCCCCCCCGTCGTCAATCAGGTACTGGCAATTCGGATCATCGACCCACCGGCAGCAGGAGTTACCACTGGAACTTTGCAGTGGGGTATCACCGGCACCCACGTTAGCGGGCCTCGACAGTTTAGTATTGGCTGCCCCGCCGGCGGCCTCGTGTGGGCGTTGATCGATCGATTCTTCGCTCGCATAGGAAGCAGCCTCTATCGATTGGATGCTACGCAGATAGTCCGACAGCCCGCGTGGAAAGGTCTTGAGCGTCCCCGCGTCGAGCGGTACCCAGAAAAAGTCCTCCGGTGTGCCCCATGCGGTTACGGGCCGACCCCTGCCCTCGACCGCTTCGACAAACGCTTCGTTCTCCGCGAGAGCTGCGACGTCGATCTCCTGGTCATCCAAGTCAAGCAACGCCTGGTACAGATCCGTGTTGGCCGTATACCACCACGTTTCATCCGCATCCGCGTGCCACAGCAACGTGAACGGGGGAGCCGATTCGTTCGGCGAGTCGGCACCTGCCCGATCCCCCGACTTGGCCGGGCGGGTTTGATCGGCGGATCGCGGCTGCAGATACCAGATCAGGAGTCCGTTCCGGCACAACACGTGGCCCCACCCGGCACCTCGGGCGAGCGTGTCGGCCTGTGTCGGCGAAGGCGGCGCCACGGGCACCGGTTCTTGTGCTCCTGATCGCGAGGCCAGGGCAAGCCCGACGGCAAGCGTGACGCAGGCGAAACGAGCGCGCGTCGCTCCCGTTCGGCGAACCGGCCCGTTGGTACACGCCGCACACGTGAAAGTGGTCATCGAATCCCTCCTACGTACTGCCCACTCCGTAGAAGTACGTCCGATAGCGTGCCTACATGCTATAGCCCTGAGTATTTCGAAATGCAAGAGAAAACTGGACGGGCCCAGGGTGAATACACTACGAAAAGTGTGGCGTCCGCCCGTCTCAGTTAGGGGCATTCACCCCTATCGGGCAAGCGATTGCCGCCGTTTGAATACTTGTACACTACGGGATGACGGAGTGTAGATTACGGTTCCGGCGTCTGCCAAACGACAGAGTCACTGCCGGCGCCGACTCGGTGTCAAGGGGATGGTGAAGGCGAACAGCGAATACACAATAGCGAATGGCGAGTACGAATGCCTCTTCGCTATTCGCCATTCGCCATTCGGGACGCCGATTCAACAGCTTCGGCAGTTCCTCCGGAGGCATGCTGCACCTGGAAGGCCTAATCGACGCGTCGCTTGAACCACCCGATCATCCCGAAGCCGATCATGGCCAGGGCCACGGCGCTGGGCGCGGGTACCGGGATGGGATGCTGATAAAGGAAGAAACCGTCGGGCAGGTTTGAGGTGTCGTCGTTGGGGCCGAAGGGGAATCCCTGATGGTTGACCGTATAGCGTAACTCGAACTCCTGGCCGTCCTCCAGGAAGAAGCCCTGATTGAAAAGCAAGGTGATCTCCGGACCGGCATCGGGGCCCTCTTGAATTTGCAGTTCGACGTCTTGGGCAGACATGTCAGCGGAGGAGTACCCGATATCCTCGACCAGGCGGATTTCGCGGTCCAAAGATTCAGCAAGGATCGAGCCGACGTTGGCCTCCGGGCTTTCGCAGGGGGAATCACCCAGGGAACAGTTAACCATTATGTCGGCAGCCGTCAATCTGAATGTAAACCCGGCCCAGGCTACACCGGAGTTGTTCTGGATGATGTGGGACACCACCAACCCGTTGCCGACGAACGGCTCCTGCTGCAATTCGCCGTCCACCTCGGGCCCCACCGTACGGTACTCATACTTCAGACGGTGCAGCTTATCCAACACGCTGGTTTGCCAATCCACGGTCCACTCCGTACCGGACCGCGGACTTTTGGGAGCTGGCGGCAAGAACGGGGGGAGCACTGCCTGACTGAAGTTGACCACCTCGGTGAGCTTCACACCAACGTTGGTGGGGGTGATGCCTTCCCAAAACTGTGAGTAGTCGGAGGTGAGGGGCGGGGGGACGGCCGGGAGTGCCCGCGTCGGATCGGAATCAAGAGTGCCATTGTGCAGCACTACGCCGTGCGGAAGATCATGGGCCTGCGCCGATCCCCCAAAGACAAATATAACCAACACCGCTACATGAAGACGTGTGCGATTCATTCCCGCATCCTCTGCTCGCCCGCTGCTACCCCAAGCCCCGCGACGACACCGTTCGAAATGCCCCGCCGCCTGAGCCCATAAACCCGCCCAAACAACAGACATAGGCCAAGCGATAAGATTACTCGCTGCGACATCGTATGTCAACAAAATCCTGAGTCCTAATAGAAACTACGGACGCAGCGGTTATGTTACCACTTCAACTTGTTGGGGTGTTGAATGTTCGGGGAGTACCGCTTCCTGACGGGCGCGGGTCGTATTTCAGGACCTCCCGATAAGCGCTTGAGCCGGTGGGCGATGACGCTCTATTACGGAGGCTCAACCGGCTACGGCCTCATAAACCCGGGCGTAGCCCTGGGCCATGGTGTGTGCCGTGAAACGGGATTCGACATTCCTGCGACACGCCCGGGGTGAGATGTCGGCTAGTCTGCCGACGGCCCGCACGGCGTCGTCCACGGAGTCCACCACGAACCCGGTCCGGCCTTGCACGATGATCTCCGGCAGTGCCCCGAAGCGTGTCGCGATCAGCGGCGTACCGCTGGCCTGGGCTTCCACCGCCACCAGGCCGAAGGGCTCACACCAGTTGATGGTGAACAGCACGCCGGCCGCCTTGCGGTAAATCGGTGCCAGAGATTCCTGGGAGAGCAGGCCAAGGTATTCAACATTCTTCCCGTCGATGTGCGGCTTCACCTTGTCGTTGAAGAACGGCTCGTATTGCGGCTCGATCATGCCCGCCATCAGCAGCCGCCTGCCGGACCGCCGGGCCACTTCGATGGCAACGTCAGGCCCCTTCTCGGGCGAGAGCCGACCGGCGAAAAGGAGGTAGTCGTCTTTGTCGGCTTCGAAGGGGAAGCACTGCAGCCGGATCCCGTTGTACACCGTCGCGACGAAGTTGAGTTCCGGCAGCATGGTCCGTTCCGCGTCGGATATGGATACGAAGGGAAGGTCCCGGTATCGCATCAGTATGGGGTGGTGGGCCCGCACCCAGGCGGAACCATGCAAGGTGGTCACCAGAGGGCACCCGATCAGGCGCCCGAAGACCAGGGCATGCAGGTGCAGATGTGAATGGACGACGTCAAACTCTCCGTCAGCGGCCCGCTCCATGCAGGTGGCGATGTGCAGCTTCTGCAGCACCGACCCGTCGGGCGGCCCCTCCAGCAGCCCGGTTGATGGATCGTAGCGGCGTGGTTTACTTCGCTCGTTTTGCGGCCAGGTTTCCAGGGCGTGGGGCACCGTTTCGACCAGCGTGGCTGACGTGCGCGAACCGCCGGCGGCGAACACGGTCACGTCATGCCCCAACTCCACCAGGGCTTCGGTCAGGTTGTAGGCCACCAGCTCCCAAGGCCCATACCCCATCGGCGGAAGGGGCCAACTAATTGGCGCCAACATTGCAATACGCACTACGGATTAGCTCCGGTGAATAAAACTTGGAAGCCCCCGAAATCTTTCCAGTCCACGTCGAGGTCGCGATCGATGTCGAACGATTCGCAAATCGGGGAAACGATACCGCCGGCAGGTCCGGACACGCACTGCAGCAGCGATTCAAAGTCGAACAGGTCTACGTCGCCGTCAGCGTCGGAGTCGCCGGTGGGAATCGGGCATTCACATTCGTCCGGGATTCCGTTGGCGTTGTCGTCCAGGCTGGTTCCGTCCCGAATGTCGCAGGCGTCTTCGGTGCCGGTTCCGTTGCAGTCTACCATGGGACCGTCGGTGTCCGGCAGTATCTTGAACACCTCGCCACCGTCCAAATCGCAGATGTAGATCTCACCATAGGGGCCCAGGCCGAAAGAGGAGATGCTGCTGATCGAGCCCTGCGCCGGTTCGAGCTCGGTGGTTCGGTTTGCGAATTCGATGATCATCGAACCGTTCCAGCGTAAACCCCAGATAAGGTCGGTGCAGAAATCGGCGAAGAAATAGGTTCCGGCTAGATCAGGAACGGCGCAGCCGCGGTACACCTCGCCGCCGGTGATCGAACAACCGACCGCGTGGGGATACTCATGAATAGGAGCGACCGAGTTGCATACACACTCCAGCGGGCTCTCGCAGTCGATGGCGCAGTGATCACCCTCCGCACACACCCAGCCGTAATTCTCCCCACCGGTGCTGGCGGCCGGCTGGAAGTCGATCTCCTCCCAGCGGGATTGCCCGACGTCGGCGACGTACAGATCACCGGTAAGCTGGTCGAAGGCGCAGCGCCAGGGGTTCCTCAAACCGTAGGCCCAGATCTCGTCGCGCCCCTTCCGGCCGACAAAGGGATTGGAGCCGGGGATACTGCCGTCGTCTCCAATGCGCAATATGGTTCCCAGGAGGGTGTTGATATTCTGACCGTTTCCCCCCTGGTTGTCGCACCTGCCGCCCCCGTCTCCTGAGGAGATGTACAGCATTCCGTCATTGGGGCCAAACCCCAGCCAACCGCCGTTGTGTCTGGGGTCCGGCTGTGGAAAGGTAAGAAGCTGGGTCTCACTGGTGTCATCAGCCGTATTCGAGGTGGCGGGATCGCCCTGAACCTGAAAGCGTGACACAACGGTGTCACCGTCCGGCGAGGAGGTGTAGTTCACATAGAAGAAGCCGTTGGTCAGATAGTCCGGGTGAAACGCCAGACCCAGTAAGCCCTGTTCCAGAGCTTTGTCTCGTACGCGGCCGGTGATGTCCAGGTAGGAGTTCGGCTCCAACACGGGAGGACACTCGGAAATATCCAGAATACGAATGCGCCCCGGCTGCTCGACGATGAATACGCGGTCAAAGTCGCCGGGCACGTGGGTCACGAACAATGGTCGGATCAATGTGGACGCGACGCGTTCGGTCTTCAGCGGCGTACCACCGCCGGAGCCCACGGATTCGAATCCGCGGGTTTCGGCCGGAAGCAGTGCCAACGCACCGGCTGCCATTACCCGAAGGATGCTCGTTCTCGCCATCCCGTTCCTCTCCCTTCTTGCACCAATTGCCATCTTACCGGAATCGTCTCCGAAGGGGACCCCCAGGGGATTGGTCAATATCGCCACAAAACGACCGGTTGATTAGCAGCACGGGATCTCGGCGCGTCCGCCGATGTTGCTGTATTATACTGCTGTGGGACCGGCTTTCCAGCCGGTCGAATGACAGGGTGGTCGGGTGTTGGCCGGTCGTGGACAATCCGGACTCTAAGGCCACGATGTAGGCAATTGGTGAAGAAGACCCACGTGAACATCCAAGGCATGCACTGCGACGGTTGTGTTGAGTCGGTCCGTAGCGCTATCATCAAGCTTGACGGTGTCACGGCGTGCGACGTGCAACTACACCAAGCGGACGTCGTGTATGATCCTTCGCGGTGCGGGGTCTCCGATATCGCGGGGGCCGTTCGACAGGCTGGGGCTTTTGAAATTGCAGGATTCTCGACTGCCGGTGCATGAATCAGCCGGACCAGATTCGCAGTCACCCACCACAGAGGTGGTCAAGCTTCGCGTGGAAGGAATGACCTGCGGAAGCTGCGTGGCCCGGATCGAAGGGGCCCTGCAATCGGTCGACGGGGTACGCCGGGCACGGGTCAACCTGACCACCGAAACAGCTACCGTCGACGTGCAGCCCGGGGCCCAAGCCGATGCTCTGATCAAAGCAGTCCGCAACGCCGGATATGAGGCTGAGCGTTTTCGCGGCGGCACGGGCGAACTGACCGAGCTGGAAAGCACCCAAAGCGACAAGCTGCGGCAACAGCGTCAAGCCATGGTCCAGGCCATCGGGTTGGCGGTGCCGGTTATCGGTCTGGAACTGTTGGGCTCGACACTTCAGTCGGTGTTGCCGGGCAGCCATGTCTGGTGGCGGGTGCTTCAGGGATTGTTGTGCACCATGCTTCTATGTTCGCCGGCCGGCGGACCGATTCTGGTGGGCGGTCTGCGGGCTGTCGTGCATCGAACCGGCAACATGGACCTGCTCATTACCCTCGGTGTGGTCACCGCCTATGTTTCGAGCATTGTCGCCATGTTCGTCGGTGGCGCTGCGTCGTATCACTTTCATGCGGCTGCGATGATTCTGGCGTTCGTCAACGTGGGCAAATACTTGGAGTCGCTGGCCAAGCGTGAGGCGTCCAGCGCGGTGGCTGCCCTGGCACAGCGACTGCCCAAGACCGCGGTCCGCGTACGCGAACACGGACGGACAAGCCGCCCGTGGCACCACGGTGCCACCGAGACGGTTCCCATCAGCCGAATTCAACTTGGTGACCTCTTGCGGGTGGTCCAGGACACCGTCGTGCCGGTCGACGGGAAGATCGTGGCGGGCTCCGCCGCCGTCGATCAAGCAGCAATCACCGGTGAATCGATGCCGGTACCCCATGGCCAAGGGGATACCGTCTTCAGCGGTACCGTGGTGCGCGAGGGAGACATCACCATTGAAGCAACGGCGCTCGGTGATGAATCGGTGATGGGTGCGATCGTGCGGGCGGTCGAAGAAGCACAGTCCGGCAAGACCCGAATGCAAAGGATCGCCGATAGGGTCGCGGGTGTGTTCGTGCCGATCGTTGTGGGGTTGGCGGCGGTGACCATGATCGGTTGGATGGTGTCGGGGTATGGAAGCGGCCGCGGGCTGACAGCAGCCATCGCCGTGCTGGTCATCGCCTGCCCCTGCGCCATGGGGTTAGCCACACCGACGGCGGTGCTGGTGTCGACCAGCACAGCCGCCTTGCGCGGCATACTGGTGCGCGACGCCGCCGCACTCGAAGCGCTGGGTCGCGTCGATACGGTCCTGTTCGACAAGACCGGCACGTTAACGACTGGTAATCCCGAAGTACGGTCCGTGGCGGCGGTTGGGACGACCGGTTGTGTGGTCAACGGTACAGGGGATCTGTCGCTTGACGGCGACGCCGGTGAGGTGTTGCGACTGGCGGCGTCGGTGGAGCAGTTCTCGCAACACCCGCTGGCCCGGGCCATCGTGAAGCGGGCGGT
>JAZGDL010000493.1:0-4167 GCA_036477795.1 Phycisphaerae bacterium | reverse complement strand
GCCCTTCGCCGCCGGCTCATGAACATGCCACCGCCCACGCAAATCGAGCAGTTGCTCGGCGCCTTGAAGCGATATCCGACGAACGAAGCGCTCGTAAGCGGTTGAGCTGGTATTTTGTTGATGGAATGAAAAACCCCCGGCCGGTGAAGGCCGGGGGTGTGATGGTTCGAACAAGTCGACGGCCGCCGCTTACGGGCAGAGGCCCCAGGCGCCCAGCAAGAAGAGCAGATCCTTCACGCCAACGTCGCCGCTGTTGTCGAAGTCGGCGAGGCAAGCTCCCTTCGCCGGGCAGTCGCCCCAGGCGCCCAGCAAGAAGAGCAGATCCTTCACGCCGACGTCGCCGCTGTCATCGACATCCGCCGGGCAGGAAGAGGGCACGCCGACGAACACGTCGTCGACGAACCAATCGTCGGTAAACGAATTGACCTGGGTCCGGAAGCGGAGGCGGAACTCGGGATGGAAGGGGTTGCCGAGCACGCTATCCAAGTCATGCGTCCAGAAGTCAAACTCGCTTTGGTCCACCCCATCGGAGGTGATGGTGTTGAGCGGTTTCCACACGCGCGCGCTCGACCAGTATTCGACGACCAACTGCTCGTTTATTTCCACACCCCTGTGTTCGGTGTAGTACGAGACCACCAGGCCGTCGCCGGACATCCCGGCCAACTGGATGAAGTTAGTGCGAATCTCATCGTCCTGGTATGTACCCGCACCGATGGCATCGAGGTTGAGGGACCCGGGCGAACTCGGCTCATTCTGGGCGATCGTGCTCACGAACACGTTGAAGCTGTAGATCCAGTTGTCGGTGTTGACGACACTGTCGGGAAAATCGTCAAAGAACGGCGGCTCCAATGGGTCCGGCTGGGGGAACAGGCAGGTTCGTGTGTTGCGGAAAGCGACGATCGCATTGCTGGAGACTGTCGAGAACTTCAGATTCGTCCCAAACACGCCGCCGCAGCCACCGAGGCCGGAGCACATGATGTGGCAGGTGCCGCCGGAGCAGTGCCCCGCATTCCAGCTGTGCCCAAGCTCATGGGCCGACAGCCCCGCACGAAGATCAGAGTTGGGATTGTACCTGGATTGCACGAGGCTGTAGCCGAAACCGGTGGGGCTGTTGCAGATCGTCCCGGGGAAGTAGGCGATACCGATGACCCCCCCGTTGAGGTTCTTCCCTGTGAACAGTTGCGCAACGTCGCGCCTGATGGACGATTCCGGTTGTGAGCTCCAGGCGTTGCGGAACTGGCCGAGGAGCGTACCTGGGTTAGTCGAGGAATAGGGGTCGGCGTTCGTCGTCCGCACAACGAACGTCGTGATCTCGTACGTGATGCCGGTGTCACGCTCGTAGACGAACTCCACTTTGTTCATGACATTCTCGATGTCCGCCACCGTCGCTGGCACCGAGCTGCCGTTCCATATCGCGTAGAATTCCCAGTCGGCGTCGAAAGCGATGTCCGTCGTTTGCAGTACGGTGCCGGCGGCCATGGGGTCGCCGCTAAGCTGCCAATCACCCCGGGGGCCCAGCGGCTGGGAGATGTCGTCGGTGCCGCAGACCCCGTCAACCGGCACGATATCCTCGCCCCGGTAGATGACGTGGCTGGAGTTGGGCGCCCCGCCAACCGCCAGCTTCGACAGCGGCTGGACGTACCACACTTGCCCGGACTCCTGTTCGACCACCGCCCACAGTTGCCCATCCATGAGGGTGGCCGACACTCGGCTGAGCGGCTCTCCCTGGACTGTCCCGCGGTAGGTTCGCGGCGGCGGCGGCTCCACTTCCTGCAGTTGTCCGTCCTCCCCCTGGACCAGAACCCGAAAGTCGTCGGCCCGCATGGTGTACGGATCGAGGACCAGCGTCTGCATCTGATCCCCCAGCCGAACCTCGGCGGTGAAGGGCTCTTGCTCCGTTGCGGGCAGGTCCAGAGTCTGAAGGTCGTACCGCAGCAGTTCCGGTATCACCGGCCCAGTCGGCCCGCGAACCCCGTTTCGAACCTGAGCGGTCAGGTCGCCGGTCCATAGCATCACGGCGCTGCAGGCCAGCACATAGGGGAGTGCCTTTGGAGTCTTCATCGTTTGGTTCGCCTTTCTAGTCGCGATCGAAAGAGTTTGGATTCATACCCAGGAGACGGAGGATACGCCGGCCATGAGGCGTGCCGGCACACGTCGAAGCATACCGTGCGGCATCATGATGAGACTCGGCGCGGACAAACACAGGCCGACCGCTGATCAATCGTCCGGTCGTTACCGGCGATGCCGTCCTCCGTACTACACACCGAGGCATCGCGGGGGCGTGGGCCGCGACAGCCCATCTCCAGGGGTGTGCGTTTCTATTGTGACCGCAGTCGTGCCCCTGTCAACGCGCAACCCCAGAAGAAACGACGTGAATTGAGCCCGCCGGTGGCCCTTGCGGGCTAGCAGCTGGGGCCCCGGCCTGACTTGGGCGCGGGACGCGTCTTGCGGGCGAACCAACCGAGGCGGGCCGAGACGGCGCACAAAATAGCCGCCACCGGAATACCGGCAGCGGCGATAGTTCTTTTCTGCGGCTTCCGTGCTCGCCTTTGCTTTGCTTGCAAACGACGGAAGGTTCACACCCTTAGCCGCGGCGTCGACGGCGTCGGGCGCCGGCCAGACCGGCCAGACCCAGCAGGGCCATTGCACCGGGCGCCGGAATGTTGTCCACCACGAAGGGGGTCTTGGTGGTCCCAGGCGGATCGTCAAAGGCCCTCCAGGCGATGTTGCCCTCAAGGTGGAAACCCACACCCTCAGGAACCGTGAACTGAGCGACAATCACATTCCCGCCCCAGGTGCCGACCGAAGCGGGGTCGCCGAAGAAGAACCAGGCTCCGTTGGATTCGGGTCCAAACGATGACCCCAGGATGACCTGGACCGGCGGCGGTTCCTTGCCCCAGTCGCCCAAGAAGTCTGGCGAGAACAGAGTATTGTGGGGGAAGGCGGTCGCCCCGATGGTCACGTAGCTGTCATACGCCTCTCCACCGATCGGGGTAGACGGGAAGTCGTTCAACGGGAAACCCGCGAAGGCGTCTTGGTTGTACATATCGCCGCCGCCCGTGAAGAAGAGCAGCGCCTGCGCTTGAAGGCCGGCAACCGCAGCGATCTGGTCCTTGAGGTTGTCGAAGTGCGCGACGACCAGCCACGTGTCCCAAAGATCCCCCATGGGGTGTTGGTTCGGGCTAACCTCTATCGTCACGTCGATCAGACCCGCGCTGGCCGTACCAGTCACCAGGAGCGAGCCCATACCCGCGAGCGCAAGCGATCCAAATACGCCTGCTGTGATTGGAAACACATTCTTTCTCATTGTTAGAACCTCTTTCTCTACTCTTCTTCTTTGTTCTCAGTGACTACCAGGAGATTCAGGCTTCAGCTGCCGTCATCGCAGCTGCTGCCTTCTTCTCACGCCTGGCTCAAAGATACAGCCGTCGAAAATGTAGTCAAGAGACAATTGCCTGTGTTTTTGACATTTTTAAGATGGGCAAGATACGCCGGGCGACCAGGTATGGGCCCTCAGCCCGCGTCCGTGCCCCGCCCCGGCTCTGCCCGCTCGTCCGCCAGCCACAACATCGCGCTCGCGCTCCCACAGTGCCCCCGTTCAATGATGGTCCAACCCCCTCTCACGACGCCCCCAGCCGCCTTTGCGGCCCCGATCACCTGACGAAATCCGAACTTCCCTCAGCGCTCGCCGACCCCGCCGTCGCCATGGGCTGGTCGCCCTTCGAAGCCGGCTGACGAATCGGCTCCCCCTGGAGGATCAGCGGCCCCGAGCCGGTAATTCGCACAGAAATTATCCGGCCGATCAGATCCTCGGCTTCCATTTGTTCAGGTACGTCAAACACGGTGATCAGGTCCCCTGCCGTCCGCCCCGACACCTGGACGCGCGGCCGCGCCCAGCCCAGACGCACCCCCGGCGCGCCGGGGAAGCCGACGGACCGTCTGGTTCGGCGCTGGCCGATCTTCTCGACGAAGACGTCCACCGTTTGCCCGATGTATTCACGATGGACCTGGTCGCTGATCTGGGCCTGGAGCTCCAGAAGCTCGTGGTTGCGCCGTCGTTTGACCTCCGCCGGCACATCGTCCGGGAGCCGGCTCATGGCCGCCGTGCCTGGGCGCGGGGAGTACTTGAAAATGAAGTGGTTCTTGAACCGCACCCGCCGCAGCAAG